>JAHJSY010000016.1 GCA_018830125.1 Patescibacteria group bacterium
AGCAGGATCATAATCTGCGTGTCGTGGGTCCGATTCCCTCCACCGGTACAGAAGAATAAAATATTTGGGGGCGTAGATCAATTGGTTAGATCGTTTCCCTGTCACGGAAAAGGTTGCCGGTTCGAGTCCGGTCGCTCCCGCAGAATAGAGTGCTCGTTGAAAATAGAAGCTTGTATATAGAAAGAAAGGGAAACGAAATGAAACAGGTAATAAGAATTGACCCACATGTTCATTGTCGAGACGGCAAACAGGCATACAAAGAAACAATTGCTCATGTTTTTGAGCTTGTTAAGGAGGAAAACGTAAGGGTTATTATTATTGAGATGCCGAATACTGATCCGCCGATTTTAATCGAAGAAGATATATGGAGAAGATTGAAATTGGTTCCACCCGAAAATGAAGATAATTACTTTTTGTGGCTTGGATTAACAGCAAATGTGGAGCAAATAAAAAAAGCTGTTTGTGCTTACTATGAATATAGGCAAGTCGTGGGATTCAAGCTTTATGCTGGAAGATCAACGGGTGATCTGGCGGTTGTTAAAGAAAAAGACCAAGAAATGATATATGCTACTCTTACTTCTTTGGAATATGAAGGGCCGATTGCGGTTCATTGCGAGAAAGAGGCCTTTATAAACGAAATGCTTTTCAATCCTCTTCAACCGTATACTCATTCTTTGGCCAGACCAAAAGTAGCTGAAATAGCTTCAATACAAGATCAAATAAGATTTGTTAAGAAAACTGGCTTTAAGGGAACTTTGCATATTTGTCATGTTTCCTGTTCAGAATCAGTGGAACTAATAGACGCTGCGAGAAAAGATATTAAGATCACTTGCGGAGTAACGCCACACCATATTTTATGGGACGGGAGAGAACTAAATACCTCTGAAGGTTTGCTTTATAAAACGAATCCTCCATTAAGAGATCGAATAGAGGTATTGGGTCTAATAGAGTGTTTAAAAGCAGGCAAAATAGATTGGATTGAAACAGATCATGCTCCTCACTCTATTGGTGAAAAACTTCATTCAAATAACCCGCCATCAGGATATCCTTCTCTTTATATATATAAAGAATTCGTAGAAGTATTTCTACCGGATTTAGGCGTGAATAGAGACCTAATCAAAAAAATGACTTGCGACAATATTATCAGAACATTAAAGTTAGAACTATAACAATATAACAAAAGTGTTAGACATCGGATGTCTAACACTTTTCTTTTGGGCAAGAATGTGGTAAAAGTATATATTACATATTACATACATTGTGTAAATTGATCTTTGACAAGTTAATATTGTATAGAATTCAGAAAGGATAAGAAATGATAAAATTGTCTAATGGACACGAATTTGAATATATAGCTGCCAGTGGAACTCTAGGTTATAATGGAAAAGGTTGGCCTCATGAATGGTCGTTGCGTTGGATGGGATTGATTGATCCATCGTTATTTACGATTGTTGCAAAAACGGTTACTTTTGAGCCGAGAAAAGGAAACTTTAAATTGTGGTGCCCTTGGCGTTGTATCCGCCTTTTACCAGGTGGAGTTATAAACGCTGTTGGGCTTACTAATAAAGGAGTTAGATGGTGGTGCGAAGAAGTTGGAGTTTCCGTAGATTCAGAGAAAATTTCTTTGGCTGGTTCAATTTTATCAAATAATATTTGTGAACTTGCTGAAATGGCACAAATGTTAAATGATTTTGATCTAGTTGCTGTGGAGCTAAATTGGTCATGTCCGAATAATGGAACAGATCTTGCGAGTAATACAGCAAATATAATAGCCGGATGCGAAAAAGTGAAAGAAGTAAGTCGTTTCTCTCTGATTGCTAAGCTCTCAGTAGTCCACAATATTCGGGAAATCGTTCCTAGGATTAAGGGAGTAGTTGAAGCAATTTCAATTAATAGTGTTCCTTGGAATGTTATTTTCCCTAATCCCGATAATGATCCTGAGAAGGAAAGCCCTCTTGCTCATTTGGGCGGGGGAGGAGTTTCGGGGAAAATAGCTCAAGGACATACATGGCAGTTAGTAAAAGAACTTGCTGATATAACGTCAATTCCGGTAATCGGTCCAAGCATATGGGAGTATGGAGATATAGAAGCAGTAAGAAAGAAAGGAGCTCAAGCAGTAAGTTTCGGTTCCGTATTTCTCCAACATCCTTGTCGTCCCACAAGATTTGTCAAAAGAGACATGAAAGAAAACAGAAACAGAAACTAAAAACGAAAGGAAAAGTGTTATGAAAGAACTGAGACCAGAAGAAAGATTGATAGTTGCCGCAGATTATTCTCCAAAGGATTTTGGAGGAACTGATGGCGTGGAAAAAATGGTATTGAAATTAGGACATGAGATCGGTAATCTGGGTGTTTATATCAAAATAAACTCCGCTTTGCGAGCAACAGGGTATGGTTTGATCCGCGAATTGCATAATCTCGGGCTCAAAGTACTCGCAGATCTCAAGCTTGTTGACATTCCGAACACCATGAAAACCGATGGAGAATTTCTGGCTGAATTTAAACCAGAGATGCTCACAGTTATGTGTTGTGCGGGCATTGATGGAATGAATGCTGTCCAAAAAGTTGTTGGCGAAAACACCGAAGTTCTCGGAGTAACGATCTTGACGAGTCTTAACGAAGAAGAATGTCAAGGAATTTTCACCTGTTCCACAAAAGCAGGGGTTCTCAGATTTGCTCGTATGGCAAAATTGGCCGGGCTTGGTAGCTTGATTCTTGCACCGAAAGAAGTTGAAGTTGTGAAAGATAGATTTGAACTAATGCTCCGCCTTAACACACCAGGCGTAAGACCCGAATGGCATATTGCCGGCGAAGATGATCAAGCCAAGGCCAGAATATTAACCCCCAGAAAGGCTATTCTGGCTGGAGCAGATAGAATGGTGATGGGAAGGCCTATTGTTAAGGCAGATAATCCAAGAGATGCAGTAACAAGAACCCTGGATGAAATCGAGCAAGCACTAGCCGAATTGGCAAAGAAGGGAGAATAATTATGAGAGATAGATTATTGCGGATTGATCCGTTAGATTATCGTGGCGTAATTTGGTCTAAAGAGCAAGTTGCTGAACAAATTCTTGAATGGTTTGATTGGGCTGATGCTGGTTGGGCACACGATGGTAATTCTAAAAACCCTCATGCGGTATTGACCTCCGGTAAGTGTAGCAACGGATACTTTAACTGTTCGAAGGTTTTTTCTTGTCCAAATATTTGTGCAACTCTTGCCGATCAGCTTGCTCACAGAATTTCGATTAATGAGACCGATTGGGTCGTAAGCTCTTCTTATGCTGCGATTACTTTTGGTCACGAAGTAGCAAAAGCATTTGGAGCTCAATTCGGATTTACTGAAAAAGATCCCCAAAACCCCAAGAAGCAAATTTGGAAAAGGTTTTCAATTCCAGAGGGTTCAAATGTTCTTCAAGTCGAAGAGCTTATTACGACTAGCGGAACCTTCAAGGAAGTTCGTCGTGCAATAACAGAACGAAACCCGGAACCAGTAAACTTTTTTCCAATCATCGCTACTTTAATTCACCGCCCTGAAAACTTGCCAATGTCGTATAAAATTGGTAGCAAGAAGAACGAAACGGTGCAAATCGAGGCTTTGATAGAAAAAGAAGTTTGGGCAGTTGAACAAAAAGATTGCCCTCTATGCGAGGCAGGTTCGAAACGGCTTTCTCCAAAAAGTCATTGGGCCGAGCTAACAGGCAAAAAATAACAACCAAACGCCAGAATGTATTTAGGAGCTAAGCTCCGAAAATGCACTCTGGCTTTTTTCTTGGACATGTTAGACATCCGATGTCTAACACTTTTCTTTAGCTCCGCTTTCACTAACAAAGGATTTATATTTATCTTTGTCGGAAAACTGCTCAAGAATAATATTTGGTTTTAAAATTTCTCCCCAACGATTTTCTTTTATAAAATCTTGGTAACTTGACCATGGGTAAAGATATTCTTTGTTTTTCCATCCTTCAACTTCTCTGATATTTCTGTGAACGTAAGCAGAGAGATAGAGAAGCTGATTATCATCCTTTATATGGACGATTTTAAAAGAACCTTGAAACAAATGACCAGATGTCTTATTTTTAGTATTAGAATATTTTGTATGGCTATTTGAAATTCTCTGCATATATCGAGAAATACCACCTGTTCTTAATTCACGAAGAATTAAATGAAAGTGATTTGGCATAAGTGTGAAGCCAACTAATTCAACATATCGTTCTTCTAATATTCTATTAATCATCTCTTCAGAGATGTTAAACATCCGATGTCTAACATAGTAGTTTATTTGTCGGGTGATATTATAGAAGGTTTGTGGAGATTGGTGGTAGAGAATAAGAAACAATAATCTAATTCGATCCCTTTCATCATTAAAAATAAGCTGTTTATTATTCCCTCTATTTAAAACATGATAATATTCGCCTTGAAAAATTTCTCTTTTCATATATTTTAATTATACGATGTTAGACATCGGATGTCTAACACTCTTATTAACAAGAGCTGTTTGATTAATTCTGTGTTTTGAGGTAAAATAAAGTATGCGAAAGGCTACTACGAAAAAGCACATGCGAATATTATAAATCATTTGTAGCATTTGCATAGATTCGTAAATTTGCATTTATTTTTATGAAGAATATTGTAATAAATAATCCTGAGGAGGATTCTTTAGTTAAGAGTTTGGAAGAAAGAAGCGATGTTAAGGCGGAAAGAATTAAGAGATTATTAAAGTTGCCAGATCTTACTAAAAAAGAAAATTCTCCAGTAAAAATATTAGTTGATAAAATAGTAAAACTACCCAGGTTTGCTGATTTTGATTTAATTGATTTTCCTAAGATAGTTTCTGTTGAAGATAATTTTGATCTTTTGAATACTCCGGAAGATCATCCTAGCAGAAGAGAAACAGATACTTATTATGTGACAAAAAATGATATATTAAGAACCCAAATGACAGTAATGTGGCCATATTACTTAAGAGATAAAGAAGTTTTGGAAAAATTAAAAACAGAAGGATGCATTAAGGCAATGTCTCCGGGGATTGTCTTCCGAAAAGATGAAATTGACAAAGAACACTTTCCAGCCTTTCATCAGATAGATTTTTTATATATTTGTAAAAAATCACAAAAAACTATTTCACAAAAAGATTTAGAAGATGTTCAGTCCGATGCTTTAAAAGCTATTTTTGGCGAAAATATTGAGTATAGATTTTTGACAGATTCGTTTCCCTTCACTGAACCTTCCGTGCAAATAGAACTTAAATTTAATGATCAATGGATGGAGCTTACGGGAGCTGGAATTGTTCATACAGAAGTTTTAAAGAAATTCGGATTAGATCCCGAGATATATAACGGTTGGGCTTTTGCTTTTGGAATAGATCGTTTGGCTATGATAAAAATGAGGATTCCTGATGTTCGCATTCTTTGGTCTAATGACCCAAGAATTACAGATCAATTTAAAGATATTGATAGCCAGTATAAAGAGATTAGTAAGTACCCAGAGACATCTAGAGATATTTCCTTTATAATAGATAAGAGTATAAATTTAAACCAATACTATGAGATTATCAGAGACTTGGCTAATAATTTAATCGAGAAGGTTGAGCTTGTTGATGAGTATGAAGATGAAAAGAAGTTTGGAAAAGATAAAAAGAGCTACACCTTTCGTATTGTTTATCAGTCCCTTGAAAGGACCTTAACCAATGAAGAGATAAACAAAATCCAAGAAGATATTAGAAATAAAACAGAAGAAAATTTAAAAGCTATTTTACGTTAATAAAAATTATGCCTAAGAAAAAAAATCCGCCAACTGGCGGACAAGAATATACCGCTAAAGATATATATGTTTTAAAGGGTTTAGATCCGGTTAGGAAAAGACCGGGTATGTATATTGGTTCAACAGGACCAGATGGCTTACATCATTTAATCTGGGAGGTTGTTGATAATGGCCTGGATGAAGCTATGGCTGGTTATGCTAAGAATATTGAAGTTGTTTTGTTGCCCAAGGGTAGAGTTAAAATAAGCGATGATGGAAGGGGAATTCCAGTAGAAAAACACGCTCAAACAGGCAAGTCGGCCCTAGAAACGGTTATGACAACCCTACATGCTGGTGGAAAGTTTGGAGGTGATGCCTATAAAGTATCTGGTGGTTTGCACGGTGTTGGTGTTTCGGTTGTTTGTGCTTTATCTAACTTTTCAAGGGCAGAGATTTGTCGAGGTGGTTCTCTCTATGCTCAAGAATATGCTAAAGGAAAAGTTAGAACAAAAGTTAAAAAAGAAGGATCTTGTAAACAGACAGGAACAACTATTATTTTTGAACCAGATGACACTATTTTCAGCGAAATAAATTTTAATAAAAAGAAGATCTTAACTCATTTACGTCAACAGGCCTATTTGACTAAAGGCATCAGAATAATTGTTAGGGATGAAAGAGAAGAATTAAAAACAAGTTACGAGTTCTATTTTGAAGGAGGATTGGCTTCTTATGTTAAGTATTTAATTCACGGGAGTGTCTCTCTTAATCCAAATATTTTTTATTGTTCCGGAGAAAAGAATGATATATTAGTTGAAGCTGCTTTTCAATATACCGAAGAATACGAATGCAACGAGCAAAGTTTTGCCAATAATATTTTTACCGGCGAGGGCGGAACTCATTTAAGTGGTTTTAGAACAGCTTTAACAAGAACTCTTAACGACTGGGCTAGAAAGAATGATTTTCTTAAAGAGGCTGATGCCAACTTGTCTGGTGAAGATATTAGAGAAGGGTTAACGGGAGTTGTTTCTATCAAAATTAGAGAGCCTCAATTTGAAGGTCAAACAAAAGCTAAATTAGGAAATGTTGAAGCCAAGTCAGCTGTTGATCAAGTCGTTTCAGAGCATCTTACCGATTTTCTTGAAAGAAATCCTCAAGACGCCAAAGCTATTCTTGAAAAATGTATTTTATCATCAAGGGCTAGAAAAGCGGCTAGGGCAGCTAGAGAAACAGTTTTAAGAAAGGGTGTCTTAGAGGGCTTGGCATTACCGGGAAAATTAGCTGATTGTTCTTCTAAAAAACCTGAAGAATCAGAATTATTCATCGTGGAAGGGGAGAGTGCCGGAGGTTCGGGAAAGCAAGGACGAAACAGAAGATTCCAAGCCATATTACCCTTAAGAGGTAAAATTTTAAATGTTGAAAGAGCTCGGCTTGATAAGATTTTAAATTCTAAAGAAATTAGAGCTTTAATTATTGCTCTAGGAACGGCCATTGCCGATGACTTTAACCTAGACAAGCTAAGATATCACCGAATTATTTTAATGGCTGATGCTGATTCAGACGGTAATCATATTAAAACTCTTTTGTTAACTTTGTTCTATCGTCATTTTAAACCGATTATTGAAAATGGCTATCTTTACGCTGCTCAACCGCCATTATATAAGATTCAGTCTGGGAAAAACATACAATACGCCTATACTGATTCAGAAAAAGAAAAGATATTAGCTTCTTTTAACAAAGATAAAACAGCACCTTCTATACAGAGATATAAAGGTTTGGGAGAGATGAATCCAGATCAACTATGGGAAACAACAATGGATCCAGAAAGACGAGTGCTATTACAAATAACTGTTGAAGACGCCAAAGAAGCTGATAGAATCTTTGATACTTTAATGGGCGATGAAGTTCCCCCAAGAAAGAAATTTATTCAAACCTACGCTAAAGAGGTTAAAAACCTTGACATTTAAGGATTTTTGATTACAATTAAACTATTATGAAATTAATTATAAAACTATTTACATTTCTAAAAGAAGTGCGTTTAGAAATGAAAAAGGTAAATTGGCCTAGTAGAAAAGAGACTATTAAATATACTTTAATTATAGTTGGCGTATCTCTTTCTGTAGCTGCCTTTTTGGGCGGTCTTGATTATATATTCTCAACAATATTAAATAAATATGTAATGTAATGCCAAAACAACAATTACCAGAACAAAAAAATTGGTATGTAATCCATACTTATTCAGGATATGAAGATGCTGTTGCTAAAAGCTTGAAGCAAAGAGTTGATTCTTTAGGTATGGATGATAAAATATTTAGCGTTATTGTTCCCAAAGAAAAGAAGATTAAAATTAAGGGTGGAAAAAGAAAAACCGTTGAAGAGAAAATATATCCAGGATATGTTTTAGTAGAAATGATAGTTACCGATGATTCTTGGTATGTTGTTAGAAATACGCCTAATGTTACTGGTTTTGTTGGAGTAGGAACTACTCCCGTACCAGTTTCTGAAGCAGAAATTCAAACACTAAAGAAAAGAATGGGTGTTGAAACTCCTAAACACAATATTGAGGTTGAAGTAGGCGATGCGGTTAAAATTATTGATGGTCCATTTAAAGATTTTGATGGAAAGGTTTCAGCTATTGATCCAAACAGGGGCAAGATTAAAGTATTAGTAAATATGTTTGGCAGAGATACTCCTGTTGAGTTAGATTCTCTTCAAATTAAAAAGATATAAGAACCTGCCTCGTTAATACTCGGCAGAACCTTGATTCGTTAAAGTATAAATATATAATCTTGAATTAATTATTATGGCTAAAACAGTTATTGCAAAAGTAAAACTTCAAATTCCAGCGGGTAAGGCAACCCCAGCACCCCCAGTTGGTCCAGCTTTGGCTCAGCATGGTTTAAATATCGCTGAATTTTGTCAGAAGTTTAACGACATCACAAGAGAACAAGAAGGATTTAAAATTCCTGTTGAAATTACAATTTATGCTGATAGAACATATGACTTTCAAGTAAAGCAACCACCAGCTTCTCAGCTTATAAAGAAAGAAATTGGTTTAGAAAAAGGTTCTGGAGAACCAAATAAAAAGATGGTTGGCAAAATAACCAAAGATCAATTAAGAAGAGTGGCTGAAAGAAAAATATCTGATTTAAATACTAACGATATAGAACGAGCAATGAAAGTTATTACTGGAACCGCCAAAAACATGGGGGTTGAAGTAGTTGAATAAAA
>JAHJSY010000017.1 GCA_018830125.1 Patescibacteria group bacterium
GATAGACATTATTGAATGGTCAGAGAACCCCGACGAGTTTATAACCAATGCCTTGTCTCCTGCTAAAGTTGAAGAAGTAAGAATTCTTCCAAAGAATAGAGCTCTTTGTATTGTTCCCGAAGATCAGCTATCATTGGCTATCGGCAAAGAAGGTCAAAATGTTAGATTAGCAGCTAAACTAACGGGATGGAAAATAGATGTTAGAACTCCAGCTGATGCTGACGAAGCTGAAAAGAAACTTAAAGAAGAAGCCGGAGAAGAAGAAGTCGGAAAAATAGAAAAACCTAAAAAAATTAAAAAAGAAAAATAATATGTTATATTCACCTATATATGTATCTATTCTGGCAATGCTTTTTGTCGCATATTTAATAAAAGGAATTAAAGACAAACCATCGGGCTCAGAGAAAATGATTAGCATCTCTAAAGCTATTCAAGAGGGAGCGGTGGCTTACCTGAAAACACAATACAAAGCGGTTAGCATTGTTTTAGTGTTTTTATTTATTTTACTTTTAATCACTCTTGGTTTTACGGCAGCTACTGGTTTCTTAATCGGAGCTGTTTTGTCAGCTTTATCTGGCTTTATCGGAATGATAGTGTCTACCAGGGCTAATGTGAAGGTTGCTCAAGCAGCTACCAAGGGATTAAAACCAGCTTTAGATTTATCTTTTAAGGGTGGATTAGTGACAGGACTTTTAGTCGTTAGTTTGGGACTATTGGCCGTTGCTGGTTTTTATTTCATTACAGAGGACTTATCAGCTATGATTGCTTTAGGATTTGGAGCTAGTTTAATTTCTGTTTTTGCCAGAGTTGGTGGCGGAATTTATACTAAAGCCGCTGATGTTGGAGCTGATTTGGTTGGTAAGGTTGAACAGGGTATTCCCGAAGATGATCCAAGAAATCCAGCTGTTATCGCCGATCAAGTTGGAGACAATGTTGGCGATTGTGCTGGAATGGCCGCTGATATATTTGAAACCTATACGGTAACAATTATCGCAACAATGATTCTAGGAAGCTTAATCTTTCCTGGGAATCCTCAATTTATTGTTCTTCCATTATTCTTAGGAGCAGTTTCTATTATCGCCTCTATTATCGGTAGTTTCTTTGTTCATCTAGGAAAGAATAAAAGTATTATGGGAGCACTATATAAGGGAATAATTGTTGCTGCTGTTCTTTCGGCTATTGGATTTTACCCGCTGATCAATCAGGTTAAAACAGACGACACTAACAATCTTTACTTCTCTGCTTTGGTTGGGTTGGCGATTACCGCTGGAATGTTTGCTGTTACAGAATATTACACTTCCAAAAAATACAATCCAGTTAAGAGTATTGCCGCTGCTTCTCAAACAGGTCATGCGACGAATATAATTACGGGGCTAGCTGTTGGATTAAGATCAACTGCTATGCCAATTATTGTTATTTCAATCGGAATAGTTTTAAGTCATTGGTTGGCTGGAGTATATGGAATAGCTATCGCCACGATGGCTATGCTTTCAATGGCTGGAATTGCTGTTGCTGTTGATGCTTATGGTCCTATTACTGATAATGCTGGGGGTATTGCTGAAATGTCAGGACTTCCAGAAGAAGTAAGAAAAGTTACCGACGAATTAGATTCAGTTGGCAATACGACTAAGGCGGTGACTAAGGCCTATGCTATTGCCTCGGCTGGTTTAGCGGCTTTGGTTCTGTTCTCGGCCTTCTCCCAAGAACTTATTGATAGAGGGGCTAAGGCAGAATTTCTTTTAGAAAATCCTAGAGTTATTGCTGGTCTATTTATTGGTGGTCTTCTTCCCTATTTATTCGCTTCCTTCGCTATGAATGCTGTTGGGAAAGCAGCTTCAAAAGTAGTTGAGGAGGTAAGACGTCAATTTAGAGAAAATATAACAGAATATGGTAAGTGTGTTGATATTGTCACTAAAGCCTCAATTAAAGAAATGATTATACCTGCCTTAATACCAGTTGTTGCTCCTATTTTAGTTGGCTTTATTCTTGGCCCAGAGGCCTTAGGCGGATTATTGATTGGAAGTATTGTTACAGGATTATTCGTTGCTTTATCAATGACAACAGGTGGAGCTGCCTGGGATAATGCCAAAAAGTATATTGAAGAAGGAGCTTATGGAGGCAAAGGATCGACGGCTCATCAAGCAGCTGTTACTGGAGATACTGTGGGAGATCCCTATAAGGATACAGCGGGTCCGGCTATTAATCCAATGATCAAAGTTCTAAACATTGTCGCTTTATTAATTATAGCCTTCTTAGTTTAATATGAAATTTGAAATAAAAAATCAAACAAGTACAGAAATTGAAATTGAAGTAGAAGTTAGTTCTGAAGAGCTTAGCTCTTTTATTGATAAGACGCTAGATAATCTAGGCAAAGATTTGGAAATAAAAGGATTTAGGAAAGGAAAGGCACCTAAAAATATTATTGAAGAGCATTTTAGTTCGGAGAGGGTGTTAACAGAAGCGGCTGACTTAGCGGTTAACGAAACCTATAAAAAAGCAGTTCTTCAATTAGCGGAAGAAAACAATGCTCAGGCTATTTTCCATCCAAAAGTTGAGATAAAGAAACTAGCTAAAGGCAACGATCTTATCTATACCGCTAAAACAGCTATTTTTCCAAAAATAACATTGCCAGATTATAAAGACCTTGCCTCTAAGGTTAAGAGAATTGAAGTTAAAATTGATGACAAAGAGATAGAACAAGCTTTGGTCTGGCTTCAAAAAACAAGAGCCAAATTAACCTTAAAGAATGAGCCAGCTCAAAAAGGTGATTTTGTTCAGATAGAATATACTTTGGCCGATAAGCCGGGTTCAGATCCAATAAAAGACGGCTTTATTTTAGGCGAAGGACGTTTACTTCCTGGTTTTGAAGATAACTTAGTGGGTATGAAAGCCAACGATGAAAAGAAAGGAATTGATTTGGACAGTAATGGTAAAAAATTCATTGTTGATGTTAAAATGACCTCTGTTCAACGTATGGAATTACCCGAGATTAACGATGAGTTTGCTAAATCGGTGGGAAAGTTCTCTGGACTTGATTCTTTGAAGAAAAGCGTAATAGAAGGGATTAGCGTAGAAAAGAAACAAGAAGAAATTCAAAGATTAAGAAGTGAAATTCTAGGAGCCATTGAGAGAGAAACAAAAATAGAATTACCAGATGTTTTGGTTGAAAATGAACAGAGACAAATGTTAAAAAATATTAAAAATCAGATCAGTCAAAACCTAAAAATGTCTTTTGAGGATTATTTAACAAAAACGAAGAAAACAGAAGAAGAAATATCAGGATCTTTAAAGCCAGAATCTGAGAAGAAAATAAAAAGCTTCCTAATATTAAAAGAGATAGGAGAGAAAGAAGGAATTAAAGTTGCTGACGAAGAGTCAATCGAAAAAATATTAAAATTATTAGAGGATTTAGTAAAATTATGATACCTAGCGTTTTAGAGAAAACAAGATACGGAGAAAGATCTTATGATATATACTCTCGCTTATTAAAGGACAGGATTATCTTTTTGACTGGCCCAGTTACTGACATGAACGCTAATACTATAATTGCTCAATTATTATTTTTAGCTAGTAAGGATCATGAAAAAGAAATCCAGTTGTATATTAACACTCCTGGGGGATCGGTTACAGCTGGTCTGGCCATTTACGACACAATGCAATACATTAAATGCCCAGTGGCTACTATTTGCTTCGGGTTAGCTGGTTCAATGGGAGCAGTTTTATTAGCTTCTGGAGA
>JAHJSY010000018.1 GCA_018830125.1 Patescibacteria group bacterium
AAAATATGGTATCTGGAAATTTCCTATTTCAGTTTTAGGTTGGTTGCTATTTCCTATAATGATGATTTTCTTTGGAGCTCTTCCGGCTCTAGATGCCCAAACCCGCTGGCTCCTCGGCAAATACATGGGCTTCTGGGTTACGGAGAAACATAGAAAATGATAATATTTTTATCGGGTGTAGAAATGTTTTTCACCGAGTGTCAAACATCCTGAGATGTTGGTCACTCGGTGTAGAACATTTCGGATGCTTTCTAATCGAATGTTCAACACTCGGTGACTAACACTGCGGTGTTCGACACCGAGTGAAGAACATTCTGAGTTATTCTAAATGGATGCGTTCTCTAAATTGTTTTAACTTATCTAAAAAATAAGGATGTTTTCTTAGATAGGGATCATCTGTTAAAATTTGCTTAGCTAGCTCGCGTGTTTTTTCAACCAAAGAAATATCTTTTAGCGAGCTCATCATTAAGTCGGGAATTCCCCATTGCTTAGCTCCTTTGAAATCCCCTGGTCCTCTTATTTCTAAATCTTTCTCAGCTAAAGAAAATCCGTCTTCAGAAGTAATTAATGCTTTTAATCTTTGCCTTGTTTTTGGAGAAAAAGAATCGGTGAATAACAAACAATATGATTGATGTTCACCTCTTCCAACCCTTCCCCTAAATTGATGGAGGGTGGCTAAACCAAATCTTTCAGCTCCTTCAATTATCATTATTGTCGCATTAGGAATATCTATTCCAACTTCGACCACGGATGTTGAAACTAAAATATCTATCTTTTTGTTTTTAAAAGCTAACATTATTCTTTCTTTTTCCTTGGGAGTCATTTTTCCATGAAGTATATCTAATTTTAAATCAGGAAAGATATCCTTAGATAATCTTTCATATTCATCCTTGACTGCTTTAACCTTAGCCCAATTTAATTTAGCCTCTGACATTTGTTCTTCATCTTCTGTTTTTTCCACTCTTGGACAAACAATAAAAACTTGTCTTTTATTCTTAATCTCTTCTCTTACGAACTGGTATGTTTCCTGTCTTTCTTTCGGTGGAATTATTTTAGTAATAACCTTTTTTCTTCCTTTGGGCAATTCGTCAATTATAGATAAATCTAAATCTCCATAGATAGTTAAAGCTAATGTTCTTGGGATAGGCGTCGCTGTCATAGACAATAGATGAGGAACTACTTCTTGATTTTGACAAAGTTTAGCTCTTTGTTTGACGCCAAAACGATGTTGCTCGTCTAGAATAACTAATCCTAATTTTCCGAATTTAACTTTGTCTTGAACCAAAGCATGAGTTCCAATTAAAATATCCATTTCTCCAGCCAATGTTTTTTCTAAAAGCTTTTTTCTTGAAATTTCAATGATTTGGTTTTTTAGCTTTTTAGAACGAAACTGGTCTTGTTTCCCAGTTAACAATCCTATATTAACTTTAAAATCAGAAAAGAGACGAGCTACTTCTCCAAAATGTTGTTTAGCTAAAATTTCGGTTGGAGCCATAAAGGCAACCTGATATTTTTGCTTAATAGTGTTTAAGGAAGCCATGGCAGCAACAATTGTTTTTCCAGAACCAACATCTCCTTCTAATAATCTATTCATCGGTCTTGGCATTTCTAGATCTTTTAAAATTCTCCAGGAAGATTTCTTTTGAGCATCGGTTAATTTGAAAGATAGCGATTTAACAAAATCTTGAATTACATCCAATTTAATTGGCAGAGGAATTGACTTTTCTTGACTTAAACGATTTCTTTCTCTTAAAACAAAAAGTTCTATATAAAAAAGCTCTTCAAAGGAAAACCTTTGTTGAGCTTTTTGAGATAGCTTAAGAGTGGTTGGAAAGTGAATCTCCCACAATGCCTTGTTAATTGGCATCAAATCATTTTCTTTGATTATTTCTTTAGGAAGAGTTTCATATATTTGTTCTTCCAAATGAACTAACAATGGTTTTAAAATATATCTAATCCATCTTGACGATAATCCGACTGTTTCTGGATAAATCGGAATTAACCTGCCCGTATGAGTTAAGTCTCCCGTCCGCCAGCTGGCGGAATCTCCCTTTTCATGAATGGGGTTTGATAAATAAGTCCCTTTTTTTGATATAATCACCTTGCCTGATAAAAAAACATTATCGCCCACCTTTAAGCTTCTTGTTAAATAGGGCTGATTAAACCAAATAGCTTTTACCGCACCCGTCTTATCTTTTATAACCGCCTCTGTAACATATATCTTTTTTCTCCAGCTTTTTGTAGTTTCAATAGCGAGTATTTGACCCTGAATTGTTGATACCTCATTAATCTTTAATTTCTCAATTGGAATCAAATTAGAAAAGTCCTCGTAGCGACGAGGAAAATGAAAAAATAAATCATTAATAGTATTAATGCCTAATTTCTTCAACCGCTTCTTATAAACCGGCCCGATATTAGGAACATCTTCAATTGGAGTACTCAAATTCATGTGCCGAGGGCGGGATTCGAACCCGCAAGGAGAAATCTCCAAGGGATTTTAAGTCCCTCGTGTATACCATTCCACCACCTCGGCATATATTCATTTTGGAGGCCATGGCCGGATTTGCACCGGCGTAAACGGTTTTGCAGACCGTTGCGTAACTCCTTCGCTACATGGCCATATTACATATTATAACACAATTCTAATCTTTTTTCAATTGTTCAAGGATTTGTTCTACTCCGGCTGCTTGGACTGTTTTATCTTCTCTGTGAAATACTATTTTAGGAATTGGTCGCATATTTAAACACTTATTCAATAATTGCTGGATATGATAAATTATTCTATTTAATATCTTAAAAACTCTTTCCGATTGGTTGTCTGGAATAACAGAAATGAAAACTTTTGCTACGCTTAAATTAGAAACCGTCTCAACTCTAGTAATAGTAACTAAAATATTCCGAGGAAGATCTATTTCTTTTAGAAATATCTTGCCCAACTCTTCTTGTATTAAGTCGTTAACACGACGAACTCTTTCACTCATACCATTCTTTATTCTAAACCTGGTTTATAACTCTCTTTTGTATAGACCTCAAAAATGTCATCTTCTTGAACTTCAATATCTCCTTTATAGAGCATGCCGAATTCTGTTCCCTTCCCAACCTCGCCAACTTCTTTTTTCTCTTTTTGAAGTTTCATGATTTTACCTTCACCAACTTTTTCTTCATCTCTATAAACATCCAACAAGGCACCTCTTTTTATTTCTCCATCCATAACTTTACCACCAATAATTTGACTGCCTTTGTCTGTTTTAAAAATTACTAAAACTTTTAATTTACCCTGATCTTTTCTAACGATTTCGTGAGCAACCTTTTTTTCTAAGGCCTGAGTAACTGCTTCAACAAGCTGATAAATAACATCAAAAGATATTATTCTTACTCTTTCTTGTAAAGCTAATTTTTGAGCAATTGGATTAGCTTTGATTCTAAAACCAATAACCATTGCCTCGGCAGTTTTAGCCAACTTAACATCAGAATCATTTATTTCTCCAACTTCTGCTTTTAAAGTATGGATAGTCGCTTTCTCTTGAGGAATAGATCCTAAGACTTGCTTTATGGCCTCTAAAGATCCCAAAACATCTGCTTTTAAAATTAACTTTAAGGTCTCTTCTTTATTCTTAAGGAGTCTAATTTCTTGACTTTGCTCTGGTTCAATAATTTGTTGTTTGGCTTCTTCGATGCTAGAGAAAGCCCTAAATATTTCTCCGACCATAGGAACTTTTTCAAAGCCAATGACAATAACTGGTGTCGATGGTTCCACTCGTTCAACAATATTACCCTGAAAATCTTCCATAGCTTTTACTCTAGCAACAGTAGAAAATGTTCCTAAAATATCTCCTATTTTTAATGTTCCGTTTTGAATAACTATAGTAGCCGTAATGCCCCTATTAGAATCTATATGTGATTCTATAACAGCACCTTGAGCTGGTTCAGATAAATTTGCTTGAAAGTTTTCCATTTCAGAAATTAGTAAAATCATTTCTAGAAGATCTGTAATTCCTTCCTTTGTTTCAGCCGAAGTATTTATTGAAGGAATTTTGCCTCCCATTGATTCTACTATAACATCTTCGGATATTAGTTCTCTTTTAACTCTTTCTGGGTCAGCTGTTTGTTTGTCAACTTTGTTCAAAGCAACAATCATCGGCATTCCCGCTTCTTTAATATGCTTTATAGCTTCTTTTGTTTGTGGTTTTATACTTTCTTCAGCGGCAATAACTAAAATAGCTATATCTGCTACCTTGGCTCCTCTAGATCGCATAGCTGAAAAGGCCTCATGGCCCGGAGTATCTATGAAAGTAATTTTCTTTCCATTATGTTCTACTTCATAAGCTCCGATATGCTGAGTAATTCCTCCCGATTCTTTAGAAGTAATCTTCAAATCTTTAATGGCTTCTAAAATAGAAGATTTGCCATGATCTACATGACCAAGAATAACCACTATAGGCGATCTGGATATTAAGTTCTTATTTTTTTCTTTGCTCATTAGCTTTTTTTATGGCTTTATTTTCTTCTTCAGATAAGCTGTATTCTGACTTAGCATTATTTACAGGTTTTGCATATACTCTATTTCCGTCTCTCGAATACAAGCTGGTAATCACCATACCATTATTATCACCGTCAAGCAAGGCGATAGAAAAACTTTGATCGCTTCCAGTATTAGAAAAAGGATTATACCTAACAATGCCCACTTTCTTAATGCAGGTTTTACTCTCTTCAGAAATCTTTTTAAATTCCTCCTTCAGCTCCTTAAATTCTTTCAAAACTTGCTTCAAATCTTTCGGCTGTTCTTCTTTTTTATTAAATAATTTCATTTTTGTATTATTAATTTTTATCCGGCACCTCCCCCTCCGCCACCTCCGCCACCACCGGCAGATCCGCCAGCTCCAGAACCTCCGGGAGTAGAACTAAAAGTACTAGAAACCGAGTCAGCAAAAGAAGAAAAGCTTGAGCTAAATTCACCGAATGAACTCGGCATGCCACCTGAACCACCATATATAGTAGCTGGATAATACCAAGATTGTTGCTGATACGAAAAATCAGAGAATCTTTCGGCCCATCTTTTTTCTACGCCAAAGATCATTGCATAGGGCAAAAACTTAGAAAATGTTTCTAATGTTTCTGACTTAATTCTAAATCTCTCAGCTGTATGAAGATATTCTTTAAAGCCCAATGCTTTCCATTTTGCTTCTGATCCTTGTGGAGTCACAGTAGGCATATAATAGGAGAATACTAGCTTTACCAAGAAAGATATCATCAATCCGACTCCTAAAATAACCACTTGAACTGAATATATAGACAGTCCTAAAATATTTAATAATATTACTACCCCCAATAAAACGACCAGCGACAACATCGTAACAATTAATGGTTTTCTGCCATATTTCTTTCTGGTCTCTTCTATGTTGCCGTTAAAAAGATATGTTTGGGCAACTTCTGCGTAAATTTCTTTTTTAATGTCAGGTAATTCTGTATAGAATTTATTTCTTAACTCTGTGCTTGAAACAGTATTTCCTCTTTTAAAAATTGCTCTTATTATTTCTTGCTCAAAAGGCTTAAGATCAGCTTCGTTTTTCAACTTCTCAAATATATATTCTTTACTTTTAATAAAGAGCATCTTCTTTTCCTTTTCTTTGATTCTTAAATATCCTCTAACAGCCAGATCAATAACGGTAGCTAAAATATCTTTAACATCAACTGATTGTTTTCCCAAAACTCCAATAATAGCTGGTGATAAATTATTTGGCGGCGAATAAGAAGCAATAATAGTTTTTCTAATTCTAGGATCTTTCCCCTTTTTCCACCAAAGAGAAAATGATTTTATAAAAACAATTAGAGGAATAATTAAAGCGATGAATATAACAATTAAGTTAACTAATTGATTTCTATAGAGAAATGGTTTTTCTATAAATCCCTTAGGCCAGGCCGTAACAATTGTTAAATATTCTTTTGGCAATATATTACTTCCAACAAATTCAACCGAATCATTCATAATTATATAACTGCCATTCTTATCTTTATTCCCAAATTTACCAATAAATATTCTTGGCCTTATTTCATCTCTATTAATTCCTTCTGGCCAATAAACTATAACTTCGGCTTTATCTACTATGACATCTCTATCTTGAAAAATAGCATTCCAATAAATCTCATCGTATTCATCAAAAAATCCTAATCCACCATACACCTTATACTTGATAGTCCATGATTTTAATTCATTATCAAAGTCCCTTCTTGGAAAATTCCATTGGATATGCAATCTATTTCCTTTATAACCAAGGTCATATTGATCTTTAAGAAGCTCGGCTCCTTGGCTATTAAAAATCTCAACATTAGAAATATGATCTAGGTCTTTTAATTCTATATCTCTATAAAAAAAACCGAAACTTCCGTCCAGGTTGTAGGTCATCTCTTCAACAACATCAAAGGTACTATCTTGATTAATATGAATCTCCACTTTTATAGAATCGTAATAGTATTCACTAGCTTTAACCTCTCCAATCCAAAACCCACTTACCAATATCACCAAAAACAAAAAAACTTTCTTTGATTTCATTCTATCATTCTACCTCAAACCAACCTTTTATTCAAGAA
>JAHJSY010000019.1 GCA_018830125.1 Patescibacteria group bacterium
AGAAAAATTAAGCAAATTCAGAAAAAAGAGAGATGAATTTTTATCAAGAAAAGTATATGTTCACGAAACTCTTAAACTCGGTGCTCAAAGAGCCCAAAACATTGCCGACACAACCATCTCCGAAGTTCACCAAAAAATGGGTTTGAAGTAATCTAAGATATGCTATTTATTAACTCTAGAAACTTGTTATGAATCTTTCCGTTAGTTATCACAACATGAGAAGTATTCTTGCCCAAGTATTTTCCATCTAATCCAGTGATTTTGGCTCCTGCTTCTTTAGCAATAATTATGCCCGCTACTAAATCTAAAACTTTTTCTTTTCCAGTTAAATCAAAATATCCTTCAAACCCCCCTTTAGCAATAGAACAAAGAACAAAGGTTCCTAATCCGAAAAGGCGGATACGATAGGTATTAGCAAAGATTGTCTCCAATCTTCTTGTAGTTGTCTTTTTTTCAGACAGCTCTAATTTATTACTACAAGCTATATCCAAAGCAATTATTGAATCTTTCAAATTGCTGATACTTGATACTTTGAGTTTTTTCTTATCACAAAAAGCCCCTTTTCCTTTTTCAGCATAATATATTTCGTCTAAGGCAGGAAAATACACTACCCCCAAAATCGGTTCATTGTCTTTCCATAAAGCAATTGAAACACTAAAAAACTTTATGCCACTTATATAGTATCTGGTTCCATCTATGGGATCAATTATCCATGTGTAATCACTTTCTCCATTCGTTTTTCCAGTTTCTTCTCCATAAATCTTATGATCAGGGTAATTCTCCTTAATCTTTCCTATTATCATCTGCTCTGTCTTTAAATCCACATTAGTACAAACATCTCTTTTATCAGCTTTGGTTTTTAATATTTTCGCTTTCCCAAATTCATCCATAAGAATCTTACCTGCATCTTTTGCTAAATTAGTTGCGAATTTTAATTCTTTAGTCATAAATTAATCTACTTGAGTCACTCCAGACTCGTTAACTAGGACACACTTCAAAGAAATTAAAAGATCAATAACTTCTTTTGTTTTTTCTTTTACCTTATTAGACGCATCAGCTTCTAAATTAAGCCTAATCAGTGGGTCGTTAGCCGAAGGTCTTAAATTAAACCTCCAATCAGAAAACTTAATAGTCAAAGTGTCAAAATCAGATATATCCCCATCGCTATATCTTTCTCTTACCTTGTCTAAAGTTTTCTCCATTACCTCAAGAGCCTCCTCGGTTAGGTCATCCGTGGCTCCAAAACCAGGAAGAGAGAAATTATACTCTCCACTAACCGGAAACTCTTTTCTCGCTCCTTTTGTTAGTTCACCCAATGTTTTACCACTCTCAGAAATTAATTCTATTATTTGTAAAATAGCAATTACGCTATTCTCAACCATAAAATTACCGAAATTATAGTAGATATGTCCAGATGATTCCATTCCGAAAAGAGCATTTTCTTTGTTCATTCTTTCTTTAAAATAGGTGTGACCGACTAATTCCATTTTAGGAATCCCTTTATTTTTTTTAACTATATCTACGATATAATTAACCGCTCTAATATCGTGCAAAATTATTTTGTTGGGATTATTCTTCAACATCTTTCCAGCAATCAATCCTCCTATATACACTCCATAAATATAGTCTCCATTCTCGTCAACAAAATAGATCCTATCTCCGTCTCCATCAAAAATTAATCCCATATCAGCTCCGACTTCTTTTACTTTAGCAATAACATCTTCTCTATTTTCAGGCAAAAATGGGTTGGGCTCATGACCCGGATAATTCCCATCTAGTTCCCAGTTTATTTTAATGAATTCTACTGGTAAATACTTTTCTAGCTTATCAATTTCAACTCCACCAACAGCATTAGAAGCATCTACCACTATCTTGAGTGGTTTGATTTTTTTAATATCAATAAATTTCAATGAATTTTTAATAAAATCGTCCCAAACATCTATTTTTTTAATTGTGCCCTTCTTTTTTGGTTCTTCTTGATAATTATTATAAAGTTCTTTTAATTCTTCCATACCTGAACCTTTGCCAAATGGCTTAGCCGTTGGACCGACAATCTTGAGTCCGCTCAAATGACCAGCAGAATGAGAAGCTGTAACCTCTATTCCTATATCAAATTTACCAGCTCCGCCTGCAAAATAAACAACGTCTGTCCCTGCTATCCCAAGATCAGAAACTTCTAACCCAGAATCAACAAAAGCTTTTATTAGCATCTTATAAATGTGAGGTGTATTTAAACTAATATCTCTTCCAATAACAACATTTTTAGCTTTAAAAAGCTTAACAATAGAACGACCTATTTTATAAGCTATTTCATCATTAATATCTTCTGGATATTCCCCTCTAATATCATAGTCTCTAAAAATTTCCATTGCCATATATTTATTTAAATTTATTGAATAATTTCACACCTTGATTAAGTAGTTCCTTAACTTTTTTTTGATTATCTCCGTCAACAATTATCCGAAAAGTACCCGCTTCAGTTTTTGATTGTCGAAACCAAATATACAAGCTCTTATCAATTAAAATTTTTAATCCTCCTGTTGAGCCTCCTGTTTTCTTCATTTCAAATTTATCAAAATATTTTTCTATTTTATCTTTGATTCCAAAGACCTTATCCGACGAACAAGTTAATTTAGCTCGTTCTGAAAAATATTTAGGGTAATCGTCTAATATTCCATCTAAAGATTTCTTTTTATCAGCCATCATCTTCAAAATTAGACAAACAGTCATAATTCCATCTCGACACTTTATCGGAGGAATAATCACCCCCCCACAAGAACCCTCTCCTCCAATAATACTCCCTTGTTTTTCCATTTCCGATACCACATTCATCTCTCCCACCTCTACTTCTTTCATCGTTGCCCCATGATTCTTTATAATATCACGAACTAAGTAAGAAGTGCAATCGTTGGTAACTACAATTTGATCTTTAGTTCCCTCCAGCAAAGAATCACAAGCCAGAGCCAGGACGTATTGACCAGAGACGATTTGATCTTTTAGAACAATTACCACTCTATCTGCATCACAATCAAATCCACAAGCAAAACTTTCATCCTTTAATTCTTTTTGTAAATATTTCAGAGATTGATCATTGGGTTCTATCAATCTTTTAAATTCTCCCATTTGATTATTTATAATTTCTGCTTGTACACCCAACTTAGCAAAAAGCCTCTTAAGCACTGCTATTCCAGATCCACCATTCGGATCAATCAAGATTCTTAGGCCTTTTGTCTTTGTCTTCCCCACTCTTTCTAAAACAAAATCTATATAATTATCTATTATTTCTTTTTCCTTGTCTATTATTTTTGTCTTATTGTCTTTAGTAACATATTCCTGGTTTTTATATACTTCTTTTATCAAACTATTTATTTGATCTTGATACAATAAAGCTCCGTCCTTTTTTAAAAACTTAAAACCATTATATTCTGGCTCATTGTGAGAAGCCGAGATATAAACCCCTCCATCAGCTTTAAACTTTTGAACTCCATATTCACAAACTTGAACCGGAATAATCCCAGCATCTATAATCTTTTCTATCCCGCAGTCTTGAAAGGCTCTAATCATAGCTTTCTTAAGAATTGGCGTTGATTTTCTAGTATCGCCGGCGATTATTAAAGAATGGGGTTTAAAAAGTTGGCAATAAGAATAAGCATATTGATATGCTAAGCTCTCATTCATACTCTCTCCGTAAATTCCTCTAATTCCAGAAAAAGATTCAACTAAATCATTTTTCATAATAATTCATTGTAGCATATTGACTAATCAACCGTAAATTGCTACAATGACAATATGAAAAGTTATGAATTAACATATATAGTTTCTCCGAATCTTTCTGAACAAGAGTTAGGGGTTTTAATAGCTGAAATAACTAGTTCTATCAGAGAAGAAACTGGAAGCGTCGAAAAGACATCAATGCCATTTAAAATAAAGTTGGGCTATTTAATTAAGAAAAATGCTGAAGCATTTTTAGTTTCCATCTATTTTTCGTTAAGTCCAGAAGGATTAATAAATCTAGAAAAGGTTCTTAAAGAACAACGTGATATTTTAAGATATATAATTATAGCTAAAATAAAACGCAAAGAAAAGCCGGAAAAACCTAGAAAATCTCAACCGATTGAAACATCTCAAGCATTTGAGCAAAAGGTCGATTTAAATGAAATTGACCAAAAAATAGAAGACATTTTACGTTAGCTACAGAATACGGATAAAGTACGAATATACGGATATCTGTATATTCGTAAAAAATCTGTAATCCGTAGAGAAAATCATGAATATAAATAAAGTTGTCCTTATTGGACGATTAACAAGTGATCCCGAATCAAGAACCATTCCCTCAGGCCAAAATGTTTGCTCTTTTGGCTTAGCCACCAACAGGACATGGACAAACAAACAAACTAATCAAAAGGAAGTAAAAACAGAGTTTCATAATATTGTTTTATGGGGAAAATTGGCTGAAATTGCTTCTCAATATTTAAATAAAGGCAGTTTAACCTATATTGAAGGAAGATTACAGACAAGAAGCTGGCAAGATCAGTCAGGAGTTAAAAAATATAGAACAGAAATCGTTGGAGAAAATATTCAGATGGGACCAAGAAGAACAGCGGTAGCCCAACAAGCTTCAACAGAGATACCAGTTATAGAAGAACCTGTAAAAGAAATAAAAGATAATAAAGATGATCAAGAAATACGCGTAGAAGACATCCCGTTCTAAAATTATGGATTGTTACTTTTGTAAGAAAAATATAAAAGATATAGATTTTAAAGATACTGAGCTTCTTAAGAGGTTTATTTCTGGTTTGGGAAAAATCAAAGCTAAAAAAAGAAGTAATGCTTGTTCTAAGCATCAGCGTCAAATTGCCCAAGCAGTAAAAAGAGCCCGACATCTCGGACTCTTATCTGCTTGCACGAAATAATCTTTGTTTCTAAATTAAGAAAAAACCTCCGATGATCCCATCGGAGATTTTCTTTAGTTTTTGCTTAATCAAGAAAGGATTTTGAGCAATTCTTCTGATTTGCTCCGAAAATCTTCTTTCGAAGATTTTGGAATTGTGTTTGAATTCTGAAGCATCCTTTTAAACCATCTAGGAATTTCTTCTGGGTCTGAGATGTTCGGCAACTGTTCTTTCAGTACTTCAGATAATCTGGCTTCAATTGGAGCCTTCAGATTGGAAGGAACTTCATCCCATAAGGATATAAGCTTTTCCAGGTCTGAGATGTTCGGCAACTGTTCCTTCAGTACTTCAGATAATCTGGCTTCAATTGGAGCCTCCAGATTGGAAGGAACTTCATCCCATAAGGATATAAGCTTTTCCGGGTCTGAGATGTCCTTCAGTACTTCAGATAATCTGGCTTCAATTGGAGCCTTCAGATTGGAAGGAGCTTTTCTCCATAAGGATATAAGCTTTTCCGGGTCTGAGATGTTCGGCAACTG
>JAHJSY010000020.1 GCA_018830125.1 Patescibacteria group bacterium
ATAACTTCTTCTATTTCATAGGCGATGATTTTGGGTTCGTTGTTACGGTGGTCAACTTTGCCGTTGATGAAGACGATTTTGTTTTCTTGGAAGGAGTCTGGATATTTTTCAATAACGCCAGGAAAAACAACTACCTCCGTTTTGCTGGTTAGATCTTCTAATTTTACAAAAAGCATTGGCTGACCATTCTTGGTTATGATTTTTTTGATAGTTGAAATAATTCCACCAACTCTTACTTTTTGGTGCATAAAAGCACTTTTAAGTTCTGATAGAGCTAGGGTGTTTTTAAATATTTCTTTATAATCTTCTAAAGGATGAGAAGTTACATATAGCCCCAGTAAATCCTTTTCCCAGCTAAGTTTTTCAAAATTACTTGCTTGAACAGCTGGCTCTAGTGCGATATCCTGATTAAATCCACTTATATCAAAAAGTCCAGCTTGTCCGTGAAGTTTATTCTTTTGATGTTCTTTTGACCATTCTAATAATCTTTCTAAATTATATAATAGTTGGTTTCTTTCAGCGAATTCATCAAAACTTCCAGATTTAATCAAGCTCTCCATAGATTTTTTATTAACATCTTTAGAATTAACTCTTTTAAGAAAGTCATTAATTGACTCAAACTTACCATTCTTTCTTTCTTCGGTAATAACATTAATAACATTTTCTCCAACATTTTTAATAGCCAACATTCCAAACCTTATTTTATCTCCCCTTGACACGACAGTGAAGTTCTTTAAGCTTTCATTTATATTGGGTGGCAAAACTTCAATCTTCATTCTTTTGCATTCATCAATTAAAAAAGCAATTCTTTCAACATCGGTTTTCTCTGATGTTAAAACAGCAGCCATAAACTCAACAGGGAAGTGAGCTTTCAAATAAGCCGTTTGATAGGCGATAGTTGCGTAAGCTGCAGAATGTGATTTATTAAAGCCGTACTGGGCAAAGGGCAAGATCCACTCCCATAATTGTATAGCAACCTTTCTATCAACTCCGTTATCAATAGCTCCTTTAATAAATTTCAGCTCTTGCTCGTCAAGAAGTTTCTTTATTTTCTTTCCAACAGCTTTTCTTAAAACATCGGCTTCAGCTAAACTAAATCCAGCTAGGTCTCTGGCTATTCGCATTAGCTGTTCTTGGTATATACAAATACCTTGAGTTTTCTCTAAGATTGGTTTT
Source organism: Patescibacteria group bacterium (assembly GCA_018830125.1). Taxonomy (GTDB): domain Bacteria; phylum Patescibacteriota; class Minisyncoccia; order Minisyncoccales; family GWA2-38-27; genus JAHJSY01. The sequence goes on from JAHJSY010000020.1 coordinate 1,177, forward strand.
AATTTTGGATGAAGGTAGGTCACTTCTTTCTTGCGGTGTTTTCTATCAATATAATCCGGAATAAATTGCATTGGGCCTGGACGATAGAGAGCGACCATGGCGACAATATCTTCAAATTCTGTTGGTTTTAAATCTTTTAAATATCTTTTCATACCATCACTTTCCAATTGAAAGACAGAGGTGGTATTGGCTTTCTGAAAAAGTTCAAAAGTTTTTTTATCATCTAAAGGAAGATTTTCAATATCTATTTTAAGCTTGTCTCTTAAAACATATATTCTTAATAAAGTATCTTCAATAATTGTTAAGTTTTTTAATCCTAAGAAATCCATTTTTAACAAACCCATGCTTTCAACAGAGTGCATTTCGTATTGAGTAACGATGTTTTCGTTATTTGGACCCGAGCGTTGTAGGGGGATAATGTCTGTTAATGGTTTGTCGGAAACAACAACACCACAGGCGTGAGTTGAAGCGTGGCGAACAACGCCTTCTAGTTTTTTAGCTATGTCAATTAACTTTCTTGCTTGATTGTCTGTTTCGTAAAGGTCTCTAAATTCAGATATTTTTTCCAAAGTATCTTTTAGCGTAAATCCCAAAGGAATCATTTTGGCAAGTTTGTCGCAATAGCTGTATTCGTAAGCCATGGCTCGACCGACATCTCTAATAACAGCTCTAGCAGCCATTGTTCCAAAAGTAATTATTTGAGCCACCTTATCTTTTCCATATTTTTGACCAACATATTCAATAACTTCGTCTCTTCTTCTGTCGGTAAAGTCCAAATCAATATCAGGCATTGATATTCTCTCTGGGTTTAAAAACCTTTCAAATAAAAGGTCATTTTTTATTGGGTCTACATTAGTAATGTTTAATAGATACGAAACTAAAGAGCCAGCAGCTGAACCTCTGCCTGGACCAACGACGATTCTTTGATTTTTGGCCCAATTAACAAAATCCTGAACTATTAAAAAGTAAGAAGCGAAACCAGTTTCTTCAATAACAGAAATTTCATAGTTAAGACGATCAGTAATTTCTTTGCTCGGATTATTTCCGAAACGTTCAGCTAACCCTTTCTGGCATAATTCTTCAAGATATTGGTTCGGAGTTTTTTCACCAGGAACTTCGTATTTAGGAAGTTTAGTTGTTCCAAGTTCTAACTCGAGATTGCAAGCATTAGTAATTTTTTGAGTATTTTCAATTGCTTCAGGAGTATCTTTGAATGTTTCTGTCATATCTTCAGATGATCTTAGTGAAAAATCGTCTGATTTAATAGTTGCTCTTTCTGGATCATTGGGGTTTGATCCAGTATTAATAAGCATTAAAATATCTTGAGCTTCAGCGTCATCTTTCATTAAGTAATGAGTATCATTAGTTGCCACTAGGGGAATGCCGTACTTTTTAGACATGGCAACTAGGGCCTCATTAACTGGTTTTTGATCTGAAAGATTAGGATGATCTTGAATTTCTAAATAGAAATTATCTTTACCAAATATTTGCTGATATTTCAAGGCAAGCTCTTCGGCCTGTTCAAAGTTTTTAGCTGTTATTAATCTTGGAATTCTTCCTGCTAAACAGGCACTCATAGCAATGAGGCCTTCTGAATATTTGGCTAACAAATGATCGTCAACCCTTGGCTTATAATAGAAGCCGTCTAAGTGAGCTTTAGTTACTATTTTTACTAAATTTTTGTAACCAACCTCATTTTTAGCCAACAGAATAAGGTGATATCTCTTATTGTCTATATTGGGCCTTTTTTGTTCTAGTCGTTCGTAGGCGGTGTAAACCTCACAACCAATAATTGGTTTTATGCCTCTTGCCTTCGCTTTTTTATAGAATTCTATGGCTCCGTATAAAACTCCGTGATCGGTGATAGCGACAGAGTCCATACCTAATTCTTTAACTCGATCTAAAAGCAAATCAATCTTTGGCAGACCGTCTAAAAGTGAGTAATGACTGTGAACATGCAAGTGTGTAAATTTCATAATGGTTAAATTATGTTAACATATAATAATGAGTAAACCAAATTTTAATGAAGAGAGAAAATTGTGGAAGAAAGGAATTGCTTTTGTTGTTGGGATAGATGAAGCTGGAAGAGGGCCGCTTGCTGGTCCGGTAATTGCATGTGCGATTACCTTCCCAGAATTTCCAATTTCCAATTTCCAATTTTCAAAAATTAAAGATTCTAAAAAACTTTCAGCAAAGAAAAGAGAGGAGATTTATAAATTATTGAAAAAGAATCCAGATGTAAAATGGGGGATTGGTAGGGTTTCGGAAAAGGTTATTGATAAGATTAATATTTTGCAGGCAACAAAGTTGGCTATGAAAAGAGCCGTTAAAAACTTAGATAAAAAAGTGACCGAGTCACTTTCGGTTAAAAGTGACTCGGTCACTTTTTTGTTGATTGATGGGAATTTTGGGATAGATTTAGATTTTCCCCAAAAGTCCATTATTAAAGGAGATCAAAAGGTTTTTTCTTGTGCGGCAGCTTCTATTATTGCTAAGGTTTCAAGAGACAGAATGATGATAAAATATCATGATAAGTATCCAGAATATGGCTTTAATAGACACAAAGGATATGGAACAAAACTTCACAGAAAAGCAGTAAAGAAATACGGCTTTTGCGACATCCACCGAAAAACCTTCCACGTCTCTTGAGTTTTTTCTGATAATCTGCTATGATAAATTCATTATGGCAGTACCAAAAAGAAGGAAAACAAAATCAAGAAGGAATAATAGAAGATCACACATCTCTCTTAAAAGTCCTAAATTAACGATTTGTCAAAAATGTGGCAAGTCGGCTTTGGGGCATGCTGTCTGTGATAATTGTGGAACATATAAGAAACAAGAAGTAATTGATGTTATGAAAAAGCTAACCAAGAAAGAGAAAAAGGCGAAGAAAAAAGAGATTGAAGGAACAGAAAATCCGCCAGCTGGCGGAGAACAAAAAAGTAAACCATTAACAATGGGAGAATTGTCTAAATAATTTTATGGCATCAAGACATTTATCAAGATCAATAGTCATGCAAAGTTTATACGAATGGGATTTTGCTGGTAAGAAAAAAGAGGATTTAGATAAAATCGTTGAGAAAAATATTAAAGAGTTTGGCCCCGGTTTAGAAGATAAAGATTTTATTTGGGAGTTAGTTAATGGCGTTGTTAAAAAAATATCAAGTATAGATAAAATTATTATTAAAGCAGCTCCAGAATGGCCAATAGAACAAATAACCATTGTTGATAGAAACGTTTTAAGAATAGGCCTATATGAACTTCTTTATGGTAACAAAGAAGATGTTCCTCCGAAAGTAGCTATCAATGAGGCTATTGAGCTAGCTAAAACATTTGGTGGGGAAAGCTCAGGTAAGTTTATAAACGGGGTCTTGGGAACGGTTTTTAACGAAATAGAGAAAAAGTAATATGGTGGATTTTTCACAATTAGAAAAGAAGTTAGATATAGAATTTAAGAATAAGGATTTGCTCGTGCAGGCTTTTGTTCATAGATCTTTTTTGAATGAAAATACAGGGTTTGAACTTTCGCACAACGAAAGATTAGAATTTTTAGGAGATGCTGTATTAGAGCTTGTTGTTACTCAATATTTATTTTTAAATTATCCCAAAAAATTAGAGGGAGAGTTAACTAGTTGGAGAGCAGCTTTAGTCAATACGAAAATATTATCAAGAATATCTGAAGAAATAGGTTTTAACGATTTTCTTTTGCTTTCACAAGGAGAAATAAAAGAACAGGGGAAAGCTCGGCAATATATTCTAGCAGATACATTTGAGTCCTTTGTCGGTAGCTTATATCTTGATCAAGGATTCAAAGTTTGCGAAAAATTTATTGTAAAACATTTAATAAAAGAATTACCAAAAATTATTGAAGAGCGACTTTTTGAAGATGATAAATCATCTTTCCAAAAAGAAGCTCAAGAGAAAGTAGGGATAACTCCGGCATATAAAGTTGTTGACCATTCTGGCCCAGATCATGAAAAGAATTTTACAGTAGGAGTATATCTTGGCAAAGAATTAGTCGCTAAAGGAGAGGGCTCTTCAAAGCAAGAAGCAGAAGAGGCAGCTGCTAAGCAGGGATTAGAAAATAAAAATTGGAATAATAAGTAAAAACTATGTTAAGAATTCGTTTATTTAGAATAGGCAAAAAGAATCAGCCATCTTATAAGATAGTGGTTGTTGATGGAAAAAGGGCTTCAAGAGGTGGTCGTTTTGTTGACGAGCTCGGATTTATGAATCCAAAAACAAAGGAGCAAAAGATAGATGCAGAAAAAGCTAAACATTGGATTTCAAAAGGAGCTCAGCCATCAGATACGGTTCACAATCTATTGGTTAAAGAAAAG
>JAHJSY010000021.1 GCA_018830125.1 Patescibacteria group bacterium
GTAAAAGTGTGCAAACCTTAGGTTTGCACACTTGCCCTTGAATTGAAATGATTTGGGAAATATGGTAAAGTAAAGATACATTTATTCATTTAAAAAAATTAAAAAATATAATACTCTTATGAAATTTTTGTTAAAGAATCTCTTCTATATATTATTAATCTTTCTGTTGATTTCAGCAGTTTTTACTTTATTCTTTAGTCCTTTTGAGGGGGGAGAAGAAATATCTTTAACTCAATTAGTTGACGATATTAATCAAGATAAAGTAAAAAAGGTAACGGTTGCTGGTTCAGAGATTGATATTTTGTATAACAATGATTCAACAGCAAAAACAAGAAAAGAAACAGAAAGCTCTTTAACAGAGTCATTAACAAATTTTGGAGTAAATCAAGAAAAAATAAAAGGAATTCAGATTGAAACAAAACCAGAAGGGGGAGCTTGGATTTGGTTGAGTCCCCTTTTAATGTTTGGTTTACCGATTGCTCTTTTCATTTTCTTTTTCTTTTTTATCTTTCGTCAGGCAAAAGCAGGAGCTAATCAAGCTATTGGATTTACTAAAGCCAGAGCTCGTTTGTTTGGAGCTGAAGGTCATCCTAAAACAAAAATTACTTTTAAAGATGTCGCCGGGTTAAAAGAATCAAAGCAGGAGTTAGAAGAAGTTGTAGATTTTTTAAAGAATTCAGGCAAGTATTTAAGAATGGGAGCTAGAATTCCAAGAGGAGTATTATTAATGGGACCAAGCGGAACTGGAAAAACACTTATGGCTAGAGCTGTTGCTGGTGAAGCTGGAGTGCCCTTCTTTCACATGTCTGGTTCAGAATTTGTTGAAATGTTTGTTGGTGTTGGTTCGGCTCGTGTTCGTGATTTATTTCAAACAGCTAAAAAGGCAGCACCATCAATTATCTTTATAGACGAACTTGATGCTATTGGAAGACATCGTGGAGCTGGCATCGGTGGAGGAAATGATGAAAGAGAGCAAACATTAAATCAAATCTTAGTAGAAATGGATGGCTTTGATAGAGATTCAAATGTGATCGTTATAGCAGCTAGCGTTACGGGTGATACTCCGGTGTTGGTAAAGAAGAATAAAGAATGTAATCTTTTACCAATTTCGGAAATTGTTGATTCTTATTATCACAAAAAGGAAGAAGGTGTTGAAAAAAATACTCCAGATCTTGAGGTCTTGGGGTTTGAAAAAAAGATAGGAAAAAGAGCGTTTAAAAATAATCTTTATTTTTCCAACAGTGCCTTTAAAAAAGTTAGAAGTGTTTTCAGGCACAAAGTCAATGAAATTTATGAAATAGAACATAACGGAGGAAAAGTTAAAGCTACTGGAAATCACTCTGTTTTTGTAAGAACATCAAAAGGATTGGAAACAAAAGCCGTTTCCGAATTAAGTCCGGGAGATATTTTGATTAATCTTCCCTATAAAGTTAATAAAACTAATGCTAAAAAAGAAATTAGAAGTCATAAATTTAATCCCGAATTTAATTTAGAACTTTCAATTTGGCAACCACTTTTTGAGAAATTTGAAGAAGTTGATCTTGCTTATCAATATGCTCTGGCTAACACAAGAAATATTTCACAGACTCAGTTGGGCAAGATGCTTGGTTTTACTCAAAGAACAATTGGAAAATGGCAACAGAATATATGTGGGCCAAGAGTTTTATCAAGGAAATACTATCAACACAAAGATATTCTACCAGAAAAAATAAAAGTAACTCCAGATTTAATGCGTCTTTTGGGCTATTATGTTGCAGAGGGTTATTCTAGGAAAGAAATTGATTTTTGTTTTAATAGAAAGGAAAAAGAAATAATAGAAGATGTTAAAAAACTGATGAAGGACATTTTTAATTTAGATCCAGACAAGGTAAGATATATCACCTCTAATGCAGTGAATATTATCTATTACTCTAAGCCAACAGCAAGTTTTTTTGAACATTACTGTGGAACAGGATCTAAGAATAAGCATGTGCCCCACTTTCTTTTCGAAGCACCATTTGAATACTTCCGGGAATTTTTTAGAGGATATTGTGCGGGAGATGGACATATAGACAAAAAGGGAAGAGGCGGGGTTACTTCGGTGAGCAAGCAATTGATTTTAGAGCTTAATTGGCTTTTTGGGATGCACGGTTTTAAAAGTTATATTGGTTCTTTCAAGACAAAAGAAGGCAGAAGAATTAATGGTGGAAAACCGTTAAAATCAAGCATTGCTTGGAGATTAGGTTTTGGAAAAACCCAAAATCCTTTAAATCCCAAAGATTCAAGAATAAAGGGTTCGGTTTATCGTCAAATTATCAAAAAAATCAAAAAAATTCCTTATAATGGTTATGTTTATGATTTTTGCGGATGTGATAACGAAGCTTTTTTTGGAGGAGAGAGTCCTGTTTTATTGCACAATACCAATCGTCCAGATATCCTTGATCCTGCTCTTTTAAGACCGGGAAGGTTTGACAGAAAAGTTGTTTTAGATTTGCCTGATGTTAATGGAAGAGAAAATATTTTAAAAATTCATTGTAAAGACAAGCCATTGGCTGGAGATGTTAATTTGAGAGAGGTGGCTGAAAGAACTCCTGGTTTTTCGGGGGCTGACGCTGCTAATGTTGTTAACGAGGCAGCTATTTTAGCCGCTAGGAGAAACAAAACACAGGTTTATCAAGAAGAGATATTAGAGTCAATTGAGAAAGTATTATTAGGCCCAGAAAGAAGAAGCCATGTTTTGTCTACTAAAGAAAAAGAAATTGCTGCTTTCCATGAAGCTGGTCATGCTTTAATCTCTGCTTCTTTGCCAGGAACAGATCCAGTTAGGAAAATATCTATTATTTCTAGAGGAATGGCCGCTGGATATACCTTGAAAGTCCCTACTGGAGAGAAGAGAATGAGAACCAAAGCCGACTTTTTAGCTGAATTAGCAACCTTGCTTGGTGGCTATACAGCCGAGAAATTACAGTTTGGAGAAATTACGACTGGAGCTTCAAATGATTTGAAAAGGGCTTCCGATCTAGCCAGACGACTGGTCAAAGAATTTGGAATGTCATCACTTGGCCCAATATCTTATGGAGAAAAAGATGAATTAGTATTTTTGGGCAGGGAAATATCGGAACAAAGAAACTATTCAGAAGAGGTGGCTTACAAGATTGACAAAGAAGTGGAGAAGTTCATAATTGAAGCCCAAAAAGAAGCTGTCAAGATTTTAAGCAAGAGAAAGACTTTGTTATCTAAAATAGCTCAAACTTTAGTAGTTAAGGAAACAATTGAAAGAGAAGAATTTGAAAGCTTGATGAATGGAAAACCAGTAGCCAAGGAACCGAGTTCCTTGAAGCCTCCCCAAAGAAAGCCAGCTTTAAAAATAAAGATGAAAGAGATTAAATAATATGCGCTCGTAGCTCAGCGGTAGTAGCACAGATCTTATAAGTCTGGGGTCGATGGTTCGAATCCATCCGAGCGCAC
>JAHJSY010000005.1 GCA_018830125.1 Patescibacteria group bacterium
TATTTGAAGAATATATTATAAGTAAGATGATAATATTATGGATTATAGGGCGACTGATAGGAATAAATTATGTTTGTCCCAATTACCCTATTGTTAATAAAAAGATCGTTGATAGGGCCCATAAATTAGGAATGAAGGTCTATGTTTTTGATGTTAAAACCAAAGAGGAAGGAGAGAAATTAATGGAAATGGGTGTTGATGAAATCGGCACCGATTTTCCAAAACTTTTTCTATAATAGTATGGAGATTAAATTAGCCAGTGAAAAAGATTGTTTCCAAATAGCTGAAATTCATTTTAAGGAAATTAAGCATGGATTTCTAAATCAATTGGGAAAGGAGTTTCTTGGTTATTTTTATTCAGCAATGATAAATTCACCTAACGCCTTTTTAATAATCGCGGAGGAAAATAACTCCGTTATTGGTTTTGTGAGCGGTTCTACGAATTTAAAAAAGTTTTGTAAAGAGTTTTTTAGAAAATATATTTTTAAGTCATTTTTAATTTTTCTTAAAAAAATATTTAGTTTCGATATTTTTAAAAAAGTTTTTGAAACAATAAAGTATTCCCAAAAAGAGAAAAAAGATCTTCCTCGGTCGGAACTTTTGAGTATTGCTGTTATCCAAGATTTTCAAGGGCGAGGGATAGCTCGAAAACTTTTAGAGAAGTTTATTTCTGAAATGAAGAAAAAAAACATTAATAGTTTTAAAGTTATTGTGGGAGAAAACTTAATTCAAGCAAATAAGTTTTATCAAAAGAATGGGTTTGAATTCCATTCCAAAGATGCTGTTCACAAAGATACTCCTTCCAATATTTATGTTTATAAAATAGTATGATTTATTTATTTGGTTTTTTTGTCTCTTTATCTTTCACCTTCTTATTTTGGAAAGTAGGGGAGAGATATAAGATTTACGATCAGGCGAACGACGACCCATTGAAGATTCATACGAAATCTGTTTCTTGTCTTGGAGGTTTAGCAATGTTTTTAGCAATAACAGTAACTTATTTATTAGACTATAGACTGTTACCGATAATAGTTGCTGGATTATTTATTTTCTTATTGGGGTTTATTGATGATTTAAGGTGGAGGGATAAGGCGAGAATCAAAAAGATTTATAAATTTGCCTATTTAATAATCTTTTCTTTAATTTCAACAAAGATTCTTTTGATGGCTGGTTTTAGTATAAACTTTATTCCGATTTTTGTAGTTATTGAAATATTAACATTTGCCTCTATTTTTATTTTAATAAATGCAATAAATTATCAAGATGGAATGGATGGATTAGCAGGGGGCGTCATTATTATTTCTTTGATTGGTTTTATTGTTTTGGGAGATATTTTAATTGCTCCTACATTAATCGCGATAATTCTAGGATTTTTGGTATTTAATTTCCCACCAGCAAAAATATTTATGGGGGACTCGGGAGCTTATTTCTTGGGATTTGTTTTAGCAGTCTTAACGATGATCTATTTGAAGCCTTATGATTTTTTTGGTCTTCTAGGAATAATCTTTATTCTAGGATTGCCTTTTTTTGATGGGGTTTATACCAATCTAAGAAGACTAACCAAAGGAAACTCAATTTTTTCTGGAGATAGAGAGCATTTTTTTGATAGGCTTCTTCAAAAAGGATATTCAGTCAAAAAAGTTCTCTTTATTTGTTATAGCATTCAAGCAGTGTTTGTAATAATAGGACTTTTAATCTTAAAATAGACATAAACTTCTATGCTTCGCAGTGTAGAAGTATTTGGAATTTAGTAATAATTCGTAAGAAGGATTAATTTTTGGTATAATATAATAATGCATATCAAAATTGATCAATCTGGAAAAGTTGAGGATACAAAAGCAAATACGGTTGTCGCTTTTTCTAATGGAAAACGAAAAAGTATTTTAATTAATAGAAAAGAAAAAAGAGAACTAGAAACTATTTTTCGAAAAAACAATAAAAGCAAAGTTTTCATTTTTAAAACTTTTGCTATTTTGATTTTTCTTTTGATTAAAGATGATTTAATAGAAATTCAACATATCAGCATTGATCTTGAATATCCAGGCAAAGATTATTTAATCAAAGATTATCTTTTGACTATGATTAGGAAATATAGATCATTTGATAAAAGAGATATTGCGTTCACAAGAGTAGATAGAAAAACAAAAGCTCACGAATTGGCTATCAATGTTTACAGAAATCATATTAAGCCCGATATCATAGTTGATAAAAAAGATGTTCTGTCGCTTAATTGATTATTTTTATACAAAAAAACTACCCAAGCCTTAATGAATGTTTTGCTAAACGATTTAACCCGTTAGATCCACATTCGCCTTGAGTAATCTTCTGGTGTTATTATAGCAAGCTAACACAGTTTGTCAATAGCTACCTGTGAATAACCAATACACTTCGCAGTGTAGAAGTTTTTGGTTTTTTGGAATTTTTGAGAATGTGGAAAATACTCAGGATGTTAATCGCTCGGTGAAATCGCGGGAAAAAGCTTGGCTTTGAGGAGGAATGGAGCGAAGCGGAATGACGGGAAAAGCCGAGCTTTGAGGAGCGATTTCGAGTGTTGAACATTCGATTAGAAACAATTATCCGAAATGTTCGAAGCTAAGCTAAGCACACTTGCGAGTGTGCTAAGCTCAGCTACTAACATTTCTACGCTTGGTCATTCATGGGTTGATTTTGAGGGGGATTTTTGGTATAAATTATAAATATATAATATTATGAATATTCCGTTGTTTAAAATTTATTGGGACGAAGAAGATATTACGGCAGTGAGTGATTCTCTTAAAAGGGGAATGAATTGGGCTTGTGGGCCTAATATAGAAAAGTTTGAGAGAATGATTGCTGAATATATTGGCGTTGAGCATGCTGTTGTTTTTAATTCAGGAACCTCTGCTTTACACGCTCTCATGATTGCCTTAGAAATTGGCGAAGGAGACGAAGTAATCGTTCCTTCTTTTAGTTTTATAGCTACCGCTAACGCTCCTTTGTTTGTTTCGGCTAAA
>JAHJSY010000001.1 GCA_018830125.1 Patescibacteria group bacterium
AAACAAAAAGTCCTTTGTGATTAAACAAAGGGCTTTTTGTTGTGGACCCGGCGGGAGTTGCACCCGCTTCGCTGGGTGTCAACACCAGCTTGTTAACTAAATACAATACGGGCCCACGGATCCACGCATTTATTATAAAACAAAAAAGAGCTTCTTAAAAGAAGATCTTTTTTGTGACACCCAGCTTGTAGGCTCGTATTGTACGAACATACTAGTGTACTTGAATTATAGCAAACCATACTCCTTTGTCAAGAGAAGGATTGACATTGTGTTTGATTTTTGTTAAACTTCTTAGTAAGCATTTTATATGCTAACTTTTTAATTATGTCAACGATACATCAACTAGTAAAACATAAAAGAGTAAGCAAGAAAAAGAAAAGCAAAACACCTGCTTTGACTTTTAGTTTCAATGTTTTAAAGAATAGACCGAAGAGATATAACTCTCCCTTTAAGAGGGGTGTTTGTCTTAGAGTTTTTACTGTTACTCCTAAAAAACCTAATTCTGCTTTGAGAAAAGTAGCTAGAGTTAGATTAACTAATGGAATGGAAGTATCGGCCTATATTCCTGGCGAAGGGCACAATCTTCAAGAGCATTCAGTTATTATGTTAAGAGGTGGAAGAGTAAGAGATTTACCAGGAGTAAGATATCATGTTGTTAGAGGAGTTTTAGATACGGGGGGGGTTGAAGGCAGAAAACAAGGTAGAAGCAAATACGGAACTAAAAAAGCTAAGACATAATGCAAATATACAAATGAAATGCAAATCTACAAAAATGCCAATAATACTAAATAATGCGAATTCGCATTTTCGCATCATTGGCATAAGATTCGTAGATTAGCGTTATAAATATATGAAAAGTTTTAAGAAACATCCAGTATCACCCGATCCATTATATAACAACGAAACAGTTTCCAAGTTTATTAATCAGATCATGAAAGAGGGTAAAAAAACAATAGCCAGAAAGATTGTTTATGGCGCCTTTGAGATTATGAAGGAAAAAACAAAGAAAGATCCTTTGGATGTTTTTGAAATAGCTCTAGAGAACGCTTCACCTAGAATTGAGGTAAAATCAAAAAGAGTTGGAGGGGCCACTTATCAGGTTCCAATTGAAGTAAAAGGGAACAGAAAGATGGCTTTAGCAATGAGATGGATTCTTTTAGGAGCTAAAGCTAAAAAAGGAAAAGCAATGAGAGAAAAGTTGGCCGATGAGTTAATGGACGCTGCTAACGATACTGGTTGGGCTATTAAGAAGAAATCAGATACTCATCGCATGGCCGAAGCCAACCGAGCCTTCGCCCACTTCGCTTGGTAACTTAAAATATTATGCCTAGAGAATATCCAATTGAAAAAACAAGAGATATTGGGATTATTGCCCATATTGATGCTGGAAAAACAACAGTTTCCGAGCGTGTTTTATTTTATACCGGAATTTCTCATAAGATTGGTGAGGTTCATGATGGAGGAGCTATTATGGATTGGATGGAACAAGAAAGAGAAAGAGGTATTACTATTACTTCTGCAGCCACAACTTGTTTTTGGACACCAAGTCAGTTTACTGGAGATAAAACTAAGAAATATAGGATTAATATTATTGATACTCCAGGTCATATTGACTTTACTGCTGAAGTCCAAAGATCTCTAAGGGTTTTAGACGGAGCAGTTGTTGTTTTTGACGGAGTGGCCGGCGTAGAACCACAATCAGAAACTGTTTGGCGCCAAGCCGATAAGTTTAAAGTCCCAAGAATTTGCTTTATTAATAAACTAGATAGAACTGGAGCTAGTTTTGAAAAGAGTTTTCAATCAATATTAGATAAGCTTACGCCTAATGCTATTACTATGCAGTTGCCTATTGGTTTAGAACAAGAGCATAAAGGGGTTGTTGATTTATTAAAAATGAAAGCCATTATGTTTGATGGTGATTTCGGTCAAATTATCAGAGAAGAGGAAATTCCAGAAAATATGAAAAAAGATGCTAAGAAGTGGAGAGATAAAATGATTGAAAAGATCGTTGCTGAAGATGATTCAGCAATGGAGAAATATTTAGGCGGAGAAGAAGTTCCAATGGAAAAATTAAAAGAAGTTTTGAGAAAAGCGGTTATTGATTATAAACTGGTACCAGTATTTTGTGGCTCTGCTCTTAAGAATAAGGGGGTTCAACCAATGCTAGATGCTGTTTGTGATTATCTTCCAAGCCCGATTGATATGCCAGCTATTAAAGGAATTAATCCAAAAACAGGAGAAGAAACCGAAGAAAGGAGAGCCGATGATAGCGAAAAGTTTTCAGCTTTAGCTTTTAAGGTTGCTACAGATCCTTTCGTTGGAGCTCTTACTTATTTCCGAGTTTATTCTGGAACCTTGATTTCTGGTTCTTATCTTTTGAACCCGAGAACAGGCGATAAAGAAAGAATTGGTCGTATTTTAAGAATGCATTCAGCTGAAAGAGAAGAGGTGAAAGAGGTTTACACTGGAGATATTGCTGCCACAGTCGGTCTTAAAAATACTAGAACAGGAGATACTTTATGTGATGAAACAGCTTCAGTTATTCTTGAGCAAATTATTTTTCCAGAACCAGTTATTGGTATTAGAATTGAGCCACAATCAAAAGCCGATCAAGAAAAAATGGGCTTGGCTCTTAAAAGGTTATCAGAAGAAGATCCTACTTTTAGAATTAAGAGTGATATAGAAACAGGTGAAACTATTATCTCAGGAATGGGCGAGCTTCATTTAGAGGTTCTAGTTGATAGAATGAAAAGAGAGTTTAAAGTAGAGGCCTCTGTTGGCCGTCCTCAAGTTGCCTATAAAGAAACTATTAAAGAAGAAGCCCAAGCAGAAGGTAAGTTTATTAAACAATCGGGTGGTCGAGGTCAGTATGGTCATGTAATGTTAAAAGTTAAACCCTTAGAGAGAGGTAAGGGTTTTGTTTTTAACGATGAAATTAAGGGAGGATCTATTCCTAAGGAATATATCCCAGCTGTTGAAAAAGGTATTAAAGAGGCGATGAGTAAAGGTGTTGTTGCTGGATATTTAATGATGGATATTGAAGTAACTCTCTATGATGGATCTTTTCACGAAGTTGACTCTTCTGAAAATGCTTTTAAAATTGCTGGTTCTATGGCTTTCCAAGAAGCAGCTAAAAGAGCTAAGGCTGTTATATTAGAGCCAATTATGAAATTAGAAGTTATTATTCCGTCAGATTTCTTTGGAGATGTTATTGGAGATTTATCTTCTAGAAGAGGAAAAATTGGCCAAACAGACGATAGAAATAATTTAAAGATTATTGATGCTACCATCCCATTAGCTCAAATGTTTGGTTATGCTACAACATTGAGATCATTAACAGAAGGAAGAGGAAACTTTACTATGGAATTTGATAAGTATGAAGAAGTCCCCGGAAACATCGCCCAAGAAATCATAGAAGGCAAGCGAAGATAAAAGTGTTGACAAGTTTAATTTAATTGGTTAAGATACTAGATATAATAAAAAAACAATTAATAACAAATAATAATAATAAAATTATGGCAGAAAAAGCAAAATTTGAAAGAGGGAAACCTCATGTAAATGTTGGTACTATTGGTCATGTTGATCATGGTAAAACTACTCTAACCGCAGCAATACTGCATGCTTTGGTTTTGAAAGGATTGATTTCAGCTGAGAAAGCTGTTGATCAAATTGATTCAGCTCCTGAAGAAAAAGCTAGGGGTCTTACAATTTCTGTTTCTCATTTAGAGTACGAATCAGAAAATAGACATTATGCCCACATTGATTGTCCAGGACATGCTGATTATATTAAAAATATGATTACTGGAGCTGCTCAAATGGATGGGGCAATTTTAGTTGTATCAGGCCCTGACGGTCCCATGCCTCAAACAAGAGAACATATCTTACTTGCTAGACAAGTTGGTATTCCTTCAGTTATCGTTTTCTTAAACAAAACTGATCAAGTTGATGATTCAGAAATTCTTGAATTAGTAGAATCAGAAATTAGAGAATTATTAAACAAATATGAATTCCCTGGGAATGAAACTCCAATTGTTAGAGGATCAGCTTTGAAGGCATTAGCGGCAACATCAGTTGACGACGAAGCTATTAAACCAATCTTAGAATTAGTTAAAGCATTAGATGAATTTATTCCAGAACCAGTTAGAGATATTGACAAGCCATTCTTAATGGCCGTTGAAGATGTTTTCTCAATTGAAGGAAGAGGAACTGTTGCTACTGGAAGAATTGAAAGAGGAGCTGTTAACGCCAACGAAGAAGTAGAAATAGTCGGTATTAAAGATACTACTAAAACAACTGCTGTTAGTGTTGAGATGTTTAACAAGATTCTTGATAGAGGTGAAGCTGGTGATAATGTTGGTATTCTTTTAAGAGGAACTAAGAAAGAAGATATTGAAAGAGGACAAGTTTTAGCTAAACCATGTTCAATTACGCCGCATACTGAATTTGAGACTGAGATCTATGTTCTTACTAAAGAAGAAGGTGGAAGACACACACCATTTTTTAAGGGATATAAGCCACAGTTCTATATCAGAACTACCGATGTAACTGGAGATGTGGAATTACCAGAAGGAACAGAAATGGTTATGCCTGGTGACACAGTTACCTTAAAAGTTAAATTAATTGTTCCTGTTGCTTTAGAAGAAAAACAAAGATTTGCTATCAGAGAAGGAGGAAGAACAGTTGGTGCAGGAGTTGTAACAAAAATTATCAAGTAAATAAGACAAGAACCAGCCCCGCTTAGCGGGGTTGATTCATTAAAAATAGAAAGATGTCAACGAAGGTCATAAAGAAAGAAAAAGAACCAGAGCTTAAGCAAAGATTAAGAATAAAGCTTAGGGCTTATGATTATAAGGTTATTGACAATAGTGCTAAGCAAATTGTTGATACGGTTTTGAGGCATGGTGTTGAGGTTTTAGGGCCGGTGCCTTTACCTACGGAAATAAAAAAGTACACCGTCAATCGTTCATCTTTTGTTCATAAAGACGCTAGGGAACAATTTGAGATAAGAATTCACAAAAGATTGATTGATATCTTGAATCCTAACTCGAATGTTATAGACGCTTTAATGAATTTAACCCTTCCAGCGGGTGTTGACATTGAAATCAAGATGTAGTAGTATACGGGAATATATTATAATAATATATTTGCACTATATCTGTCCTTATTTATTAGGGGCGTATGATATGCAAATGCTTTAGTTTCTTTGACTGGGTGTTTGCCCAGTTTTATTTTAGAAAACAGATATGAGATTTATTTTAGGTAAAAAAATAGAGATGTCACAGATTTTTGATGAAAATGGCAAGATTATCCCAGTAACTTTAGTTGAGGCTGGACCTTGTTTTGTTACTGAAATAAAAGACTTAGCTGTTCAGATTGGCTTTGAGAAATTAAGAGATAAGAAAGTGAAGATGCCACAGAAAGATAGACCATATAGATATTTGAAAGAACAAGCAACTAAAAATGCTGAAGCATTTAAGCTTGGTTCTAAGATTAGCGTTTCTGTCTTCAAAGAAGGAGATAAGGTGGTTGTATCAGGAATTACCAAAGGAAAAGGATTCCAGGGTGGAGTAAAAAAACATGGATTTCATGGAAGAAATGCCTCTCATGGTACCAAGCATGAAGAAAGAACAATTGGTTCAATTGGATCAAGGTTCCCTCAAAGAGTTATTAAGGGAAGAAAGATGCCAGGAAGAATGGGAGCTGATAGAGTTTCTGTTAAAGGATTAAAAATAATAAAAATTGATTTAAAGAATAATATCTTGGCAGTTAAGGGAGCGATTCCAGGTCATCGTGGAACATTGTTAGAAATACGTACATTAAAATAAAAGAAAAAGGCGTCTTATTTGACGCCCTTCATTCCTTCGTAAAGAACTATTCAGATTTTGTTTTTTCTACTGGAAATGCCCAAGTAAAATGAGGGCCATGAGTAGAACACTTATGTTTTGAGATTGCTATCTCTTTCGCCTCATTGTAACAACTCGTTTCCGAAACCTCTATTATGGTTCCACAGTGTTCGCAAACAAGATTCCAATCAGTCACTTCTTCCATAAAATTTCCCCGTTAAAAAACAACAATCCGTTAAACTTACACAACCTAGAACTTCCATTATAAACCAACCAAAGACCAATGTCAAATTAAGAAGTTTAGCCCCCGAAATTAAACGATGTTAGACACCTGGTGTCTAACACTTAGTTTCAGGAGCCAAGCTCCTTAAGAGCTTAAAAGGATTAAAACAAATATGAAAGTTAAGGTATATAATCAAAATAAGGAAGAATTGAAAGAGATTGAATTGCCGAAAGAGATATTTGAAGTAGAAGTTAATTCCGATTTGATTCATCAGGTGGTTTTGGGTCAGCAATCAAACAGAAGACAAGGAACAGCTCAAGCCAAGATGAGAGGCGAAGTTAGTGGTGGTGGGAAAAAACCTTGGCGTCAGAAAGGAACAGGAAGAGCTAGGCACGGTTCTACTCGTTCTCCTTTATGGAAGGGCGGTGGAATCACTTTTGGTCCTAGATCAGATAGAAATTATAAAAAAACTATTCCTACTAAAATGAGAAGAAAAGCTTTAATTATGGTTTTGTCAGCTAAAGCCAAAGAGAGTATGGTCATAGTTGTTGACAAGCTTGATTTTAATAAACCAGAAACGAAACAAATGAAAAAGGTTTTAAACACATTGTTTTTGAAAGATGGTTCAGGGATATTGGTCTTATCTAAAATGGATAAGAATTTAATATTATCAATCAGAAATATTCCTAAAACCATGTCAATTCAAGCAAAAGATTTGAATGTTTTAGATCTATTGAATTATAAGTATGTTGTAGTGTCAGAAGCGGGAATTAAAAAGATTAAAGATGTATTTGCGAAATAATATGGCATTGTTTGATATATTTAAAAATAGAAGGAAAGAGAAAGAGATTATTCCGGCTAAAGCCAAGAAAGTAAAAAAGAAACCGGTAGAGCAAAAACCGGAAGTTAAGAATGTTAAAAAGCCAGTTGCCAAGAAAAGAGAGATTAAGATGGCCTTTAAAGTTTTGGAATCTCCGCATGTAACAGAAAAAGCTTCAGAATTAGCTGAGAAAAACAAGTATTCTTTCAAGGTCTCTAAGAGATCGAATAAAACTGAGGTTAAGAAGGCAGTTGAAGAACTATATGGAGTAAGCGTTGTTAATGTTGCCATCATTAATATTCATAGAAAGAAAAAAAGAGTTGGCAGAACGATGGGCTTTAAGAATGGTTATAAAAAAGCTATTGTTGAAATTAAAAAAGGCCAATCAATAGAGGTAATGCCTCGCTAAAGCTTGCTGAGAATCTATTGAGGTTCAACCTCAATAGATTCAATAGATTTATAAAATTATGAAGAAGATAAAGATACGAGCCAAGAAAATATTAAGTAAGAAAGAACCTGAAAAAGGATTGCTTTTGACCTTGAAATCAAGAGCTGGCAGAGGAAGATCGGGAAGAATAACTGTTCGTCATCAAGGAGGCGGAGTTAAGAAAAGATATAGGATTACTGATTTTGATCAAAATAGAAAAGATATTCCAGCTAAGGTTCTTGCCTTAGAATATGATCCCTATAGAACAGCTTTTATAATGTTATTAGAATATGAAAATGGGGAGAAGAGATATAGATTAGCTCCAGACAAGATTAAAGTTGGCGATACTGTTATTTGTTCTGAAAAAACAGAAATGAAAATAGGCAACAGGATGAAAGTTAGCAATATTCCGGTTGGAACATTGATATATAATATTGAATTAGTTCCTGGAGAAGGAGGCAAAATGGTTAGATCGGCCGGAGGAACAGCTAAGGTCTTGGCTAATGAGGGAAAGTATACTAATCTAGAAATGCCGTCGGGAGAGGTTAGAAGAGTTTTTCAGGATTGTTATGCTTCAATAGGAATGGTTTCTCATCCAGAATGGAGGTATACTAATGTTGGGAAGGCTGGCAGCAAAAGAAGAAAAGGCATAAGGCCAAGGGTTAGAGGAACGGCTATGAATCCAGTTGATCATCCTCACGGAGGAGGAGAAGGACGTTCAGGAATTGGAATGAAACATCCAAAAACTCCTTGGGGCAAACCAGCTCTAGGTGTTAAGACTAGGAATAAGAAAAAATGGACAAAGAAACTAATAATCCAAAGACGTAAAAAGAAAAATTAATTATGTCAAGAAGTGTTAAGAAAGGTCCTTATGTGGATCAAAAATTATTGAAAAAGATCGAAAAGGCTGATCAAAATCAGGCGATAAAGACTTGGTCAAGATCTTGTACAATTATTCCAGAAATGATTGGCTATACTTTCGGAATTCATAATGGTAAAGACCATATTCCAGTAAAGATGACTGAGGAAATGGTTGGCCATAAGTTGGGTGAGTTTTCTCCAACAACTAAATTTGTTAGACATGGTGGAAAGATGCAAAAGGACATAGATAAAAAGAAATAAAATAGATTATGTTAGTAAGAAGTGAATTAAAATATTTAAGAATTGCACCAAGAAAGACCAGATTGGTTATAGCTCTGATTAATGGCAAGAAAGTTGAGGAAGCTCAGACTATTTTGAAGTTTGCAATTAAAAGAGGGGTTAATCCAATATTGAAACTTTTAAATACTGCTATCGCCGATGCTAAGAATAATTTTCAGTTAGACCCAAGTAATTTATATATTTCAAAAATAAATATTGACGGCGGACCAATGTATAAAAGATGGAGAGCTAGATCAAGAGGGATGGCCGCTCCAATCCAAAAGAGAACTTCTCATATTACGATAGTTTTAGACGAATTAAAACCTGGCAAGAAGATTGAGAAAGTTGAGAAAGTTGAGACACCGATTATTAAGAAAGAAGAAGTCAAAACAGAAAAGCCGAAATTTAAACCAGTAGCTGAAAAGCATCCGCCAGTTGGCGGACCTAAAGAGGTTAGAGGATTGAAAAGGTTTTTTAGAAGAAAATCAATATAAATATGTCACATAAGGTTCATCCAAAAGCATATAGAATTAGAAGAATAGGCGACTGGGATACTCGTGGTTTTTATAAATCTCATGCAGAATATCTGGAAGAGGATTTTAAGATTAGAGAATATATTGATAAAAAGCTTAAGAGTATTGGCATAGAGAAGATTGAGATAGAAAGATTTGCTACAAAGGTTAATATTATTATTTCTAGTGCTCGCCCAGGATTGATCATTGGAAGAGGCGGAGAAGGAGTAGAGTTATTAAAAAAAGAATTAGAAGATAAAATTATTAAATCATTAAAGAAAAGTGATAAAAAGCAAGAATTAAGAATAGAAATTAGAGAAATAAAAGATCTTTGGACTTCAGCTAGCTTAAGTGCTCAAGCAGTTGCTCAGCAAATTGAAAAGAGGATGCCTTACAGAAGAGTTTTGAAACAGTCATTAAGTAAGATTATGACCCACAAAGATATTAAAGGAGCCAGAATAAAAATTGCCGGGAGATTAAATGGAGTGGAAATTGCCAGAAGAGAATGGGTTGGAGAAGGACAACTTCCTCGTCAAACAATTAGAGCTGATATTGATTATGCGCAGTTTGAAGCGAATTGTTCTTATGGGGTAATTGGAGTAAAGGTTTGGATTTATAAAGGAGAGAAGTTTGATTAAAAATTATGTTACAGCCAAAGAAAACAAAACATAGAAAACAGTTTGTCGGAACAGGCAAGAAAGGAATTGATCAGAAATCAAATACCATTGCTTTCGGTAGTTACGGTTTAAAAGCGATTGCTGAAAAATGGGTTAATTCTCGTCAAATTGAAGCATCTAGAAAAGCTATTGTTAGATATTTAAGAAAGGGAGGCAAGCTTTGGATTAGAATTTTCCCCGATAAACCGATTAGCAGAAAAGGAACAGAAGTGCCGATGGGAGGCGGAAAAGGAGCAGTTGAGTTTTATGTTTTTCCAGTAAGACCAGGCAGAATTCTATTTGAGTTAGAAGGAATTCCAGAAAGTCAAGCTAGGGAGGCTTTTAAAAAAGCTGGAGACAAGTTGCCACTTAAAACAAAATTCATTAAAAGATAATATGAAAGCTAAAGAATTAAAACAAAAGAATGAAAAAGAATTGCAAAAATTACTGCAAGAAGATAGAGAAAAATTAAGACAGCTTAAATTTGACTTATCGGCTGGAAAAGTTAAAAATGTTAGAGAAATACGTAAAATAAAGAAAGACATTGCCAGAATAATGACAATACTAAACATAAAAAATAAGTAATTAATAGTGTTTGCATAAGTCGGACTTATGCAAGCCTGACATAAGTCCGACTTATGCAGGTTTATGCAAATAATATGCCAAAAAGACAATTAAAAGGAATAATAATATCAGATAAAATGCAGAAAACTTTGGTTGTTAGGGTTGAAAGAGTTAAGCAACATCCGAAGTATAAGAAAAGATATAAGGTGCATAAGAACTATAAAGTTCATTACGAGAATCCGCCAGCTGGCGGAGAATATAAGATTGGAGACAAGGTTGTGATAGAAGAGACAACGCCTATTAGCAAGGATAAAAAATGGAAACTAATTAAGAAAATATGATCCAACCAGAATCAACATTAAAAGTGGCGGATAATTCAGGAGCAAAGATGATTAAATGCATCAGGGTTTTAGGTGGTTCTGGGAAGAGATATGCTAGAATAGGTGATATTATTGTTGGTGCCGTTAAGACGGCTGAAGCGAGAAGGCCAGTTAAAAAACACGAAGTTGTTAAAGCAGTTATTATCAGACAAAGAAAAGAATTAAGAAGATCTGATGGTTCATATATTAGATTTGATGATAATGCCGTTGTTATCGTAGAAGCCACAGGTAAAAACCCAAGAGGTGGAAGAATATTTGGCCCAGTTGCCAGAGAATTAAGAGAGAGGGGTTTTGATAAGATTATTAATTTAGCGTCAGATGTAGTCTGATATAATGCAAATATCATGCGAATGATATGCAAATGATGCGAATAATTTTTTTAAATAATAATTATTCTGAATATTCGTTGCATTTGCATATCATTCGTAGATTGGTATTATAACACTATGAAGATTAAGAAAGGTGATCAAATTTTAGTAATATCAGGAAAGGATAAAGGCAGAAAAGGCAAGGTAATAGAAGCTCTCCCAAAGCAGGGTAAGATTGTTGTTGAAAATATTAACTTGAGAAAGAAACACAGTAAAGCTAAAAAATCTGGCGAAAAAGGTCAAATCATAGAATTACCAATTGCTTTTCAAGTTTCAGATGTGAAAATTGTTTGCCCTAAATGCGACAAGGCAGTCAGGGTTGGTTATAATATTGAAGGAAAGAAGAAATACAGAATATGTAAAAAATGTAATCAAGAAATATGATCAACGTAAAAGAAAATTATAAAAAAGCAATACCGATTTTGAAAGAAAAGTTTGGCTATAAGAATGTTATGGCTCTTCCTAAGATTGAGAAAGTGGTTGTTAATACTGGATTAGGGAGTTTGACCGTGAGTAAAACTGGTGGAGAGAGCAAAAAGATTTTTGAATCGGTCATTCAAGATTTAAGTATAATCTGCGGTCAAAAGGTTGTTTTAACGAAAGCCAGAAAATCAGTGGCTGTTTATAAAACAAGAGCTGGAATGCCGATTGGAGCCAAGGTAACCTTGCGAGGTCCAAAAATGAATGATTTTTTAAATAGAGTGATTAATATAGCTCTACCAAGATCTAGAGATTTTCAGGGTATTAATTCGAATTCTTTTGATCAACACGGAAATTTAACTATACCGATAAAAGAACACATTATATTTCCCGAAATATCAGCCGAAAGTAGCAAGATTATTTTCGGGTTTGAAATTACTGTTGTCACAACAGCTAAGAATAAAGAAGAGGGATTAGAATTACTAAGATTATTAGGCTTCCCAATTAAAAAATAATTAATATGGCTAAAAAATCAGATATAGCAAAAGCAAATAGAAAACCCAAATACAGTTCTCGAAAAGAAAACCGTTGTTTCAAGTGTGGCCGAAGTCACGGATTTATGAGAGATTTTGGGCTATGCAGAATTTGTTTTAGAGAAATGGCCAATAAAGGTTTAATACCCGGAGTAAAAAAATCATCTTGGTAAATAACATTATGACAGATCCAATAACAGACATGTTGAATAGAATAAGAAATGCTCAAGCTGTTTCACATAAAACAGTGGTTATTCCTTATTCTAATATTAAATATTCAATTGCTAGAATACTGGAAAAGCAAGGGCTTGTTGGTGTTGTAGAAAAGAAAGGAAGAACCATTAAAAAAACTATTGACGTGACCTTAAAGTATCCTTCAGAGATATCGGGGTTAAAAAGAGTTTCAAAACCAGGACAGAGGATATATGCTGGATCGAAAGAAATTAAAGGAACAAAAGGGAAATATGGATTAGTAATAGTTTCTACTCCTAAAGGTTTAATGACTGGTAAAGAAGCCAGAAGGAATAAAGTCGGAGGAGAAATAATTTGTGAGATTTGGTAAATATATGTCAAGAATAGGAAAAAAACAAATTATAATACCGGAGGGCGTGATTGTTGAAATTGATGACAACAATAGGGTTTCGGTTAAGGGGTCTAAGGGCGAATTAGAAATATATATTAGGCCTGAAATTAAGGTTGAAAAAAAAGAAAATGAGATTGTTGTTGCTCCTGACAAAGAAACCAAGAGAACGAGTTCTCTGTGGGGATTAAGTAGAACCTTAGTTGCCAATATGATAGAAGGAGTTACCAATGGTTACGAAAAGAAATTAGAAATACAGGGCGTGGGATACAGAGCCAATATGGAAGGAGAAGATTTAGTTCTGCTTATGGGTTTTTCTCATCCTGTTAAGATGGAAAAAGTGGAAGGCATTAAGTTTGAAGTTCAGAAGAATATAATAACTGTTTCTGGAATTAATAAAGAATTAGTTGGTCAAATCGCTGCTAAAATTAGAAAAGTTCGTCCGCCAGAACCATATAAAGGAAAAGGAATAAGATATGTCGGCGAGTACGTCAGAAGAAAATCTGGCAAAAAAGCCGCAGGAACTGAATAATAATTATGTTAGAGAAAAAAATTAAAAAATTAAGAAGGCATAGAAGAGTGAGAGCTAAAATCAATGGAACTGCTGAAGTGCCTCGTCTTTGCGTGTTTAGATCTAATAAGCATATTTATGCTCAAGTGATTGATGATGAAAAGGGCAAGACCTTAGTAAATGCCAAAGGTGTTTTAGCTAAAGCGAATGAGGTTGGCAAGGATATTGCCAAAAAAGCTATTGAGCAGAAAATAAGCAAAATTAGTTTTGATAGAGGCGGATATAAATATCACGGTAATGTTAAAGCTCTTGCCGATGGAGCTCGTGAAGGAGGATTAAAGTTTTAAATATTATGTTTGATAGAAAACAATCAAGAGGAAGAAAACCATTTGAGAAAAAAGATGAATTTGATTCAAAGCTTTTAGATTTAGCTAGAGTTATGAGAATGACTGGTGGTGGTCGTCGTTTTAGATTTAGAGCGGCTATAGTGGTTGGAGACAAGAAGGGAAGGATTGGGTTTGGGTTGGCTAAAGGAGCAGACGTTGCTCAAGCAGTAGAAAAAGCAACCAAAGCAGCCAAAAAGAATATTGTTCTTGTTCCGATTGTTAATGAAACGATCCCTCATTTAGTTGAAGCCAAATTCGGAGCAGCTAGGATTATGCTTAAGCCACAGAGAAAAGGAAGAGGTCTAGTAGCCGGTGGAACGGTTAGAGTTATTTGCTCTTTAGCTGGGATCAGAAATATTTCCTCTAAAAAAATTGGCAAGACATCAAATAAAATTAATAATGCCAAAGCAACAATTAAAGCATTAAAGCAATTAAAATATGCAACTACATCAACTGAAACCAACTCATAAATTAAAAAAGAGAAAACGTGTTGGTCGTGGAGGCAAGCGCGGGACTTATTCTGGACGTGGAATGAAAGGACAGAATTCAAGAGCCGGGACAAGATTTGCCCCTGTTATTCGTGAGCTGATTAAGAAATATCCTAAACTAAAGGGTTATAGAAACCAGAATAAAGAAAGTAAATACGCAATTGTTAATCTGGGTGATTTAGATAAGATATATAAAGAATCAGAAATCGTTAATCCAGAAACCTTGCTTAAAAAGGGATTAATTCGTAGAATGAAAGGGAGGTTGCCTAAGGTTAAGATTTTGGGTACGGGAAAATTAACTAAAAAAATAACTATTGAGAATTGTGAATTCTCAGAGAAGGCAAAAGAAAAGTATGCTAGATAAATTAGTTCAAGTATTTAAGATAAAGGACTTAAGAAAGAAAATACTTTTTGTCTTAATGGTTTTTGTTATTTTTAGGTTAATGGCCAGTATTCCAATGCCTGGTATTAATCCCGAGAATTTACAAGAGTTTTTTGCTAGATTTAAGATGTTGGGCTTCCTTAGTGTTTTGACTGGAGGAGCTTTAAGTAGGTTCTCTATTATAATGCTTGGGATCGGACCATATATTACGTCTGTTATTATATTACAACTTTTGACAATGATTTTTCCAGGACTGGAAAGATTATATAAAGAAGAAGGAGAGGCAGGGAAAAAGAAGTTTAATCAATATGGAAGATTGTTAACTATTCCATTGGCCTTTTTACAGGGCTATACAATGTTGGCTTGGTTGCAACGTCCACCAACGCCAGTTATTTCTCCTCCACTGGACTTCTTTGGAACGATAACAGCCCTTTTGACTATTACTGCTGGAACGGTATTTCTAATGTGGCTGGGAGAGTTAATTACTGAAAAAGGAATTGGTAATGGCGTTTCTCTTTTGATTTTTGCTGGTATTGTTGCTAGTTTACCAATGAATGTTTTTCAAGCTTTTCAAGATGTTAGTGTTGATCCAGCTAAAATAACTGGTTATGTTTTATTCTTTCTCTTGTCTTTGGTTATTATTGCGGGAGTGGTCTTGATCACCGAGGGAAGAAGAAATGTTCCGATTTCTTATGCCAAGAGAGTTAGAGGGAATAAGATGTATGGGGGTGTTTCAACATATCTTCCAATGAATATTAATCCAGCTGGAGTAATCCCAATTATATTTGCCATGTCTATTTTATTACTGCCAGAAATGGTGGCTAACTTTTTAGGTGGAGCGGGTGGAATGGTTGGGTCTGCTGCTCAAAGTGTAGCTAGTTTCATGGCCAATGCTTGGGTAAGGGGTGGTCTTTATTTTATTTTTGTTGTTTTGTTTACCTATTTCTATACAGCGGTAACTTTTAATCCTAAATCTATTTCAGAGAATCTTCAAAAGATGGGTGGTTTTGTTCCGGGGATTAGACCAGGAGAATCAACGGCTAAATTTATTAAATATATTTTAAATAGAGTTTTACTTATTGGTGCCTTATTTCTAGCATCTATTGCTGTTATGCCTTCTGTCGTTGGAGGAATAACTGGCGTTCAAAATGTCTTTGGATTTCTTATTGGAGGAACCTCTGTTCTAATTGTCGTTTCGGTTGTCTTAGAAACAATGAAACAAGTCAATTCTCAACTAGAGATGCGTGACTACGACACTTTTTAGTATTTAAAAATCATTAAAATAGTAATTCTGAAATAACAGCTGTTCAAATTTCTGCGGAAATTTGCCAGTTTCATTCTCAAGCTTCTGAGGAAGCTTTCCGAAACGTATTTCTGAATCACCATTTTAACGATTTTTATTTTGAGACTTAGAATGTTCTTCACTCGGTGTCGAACACCGCAGTGTTAGTCACCGAGTGTTGAACATTCGATATCCAGAAATTCAATATTCAAAAACGGACATAAACTATTACACTATATAGTACGATAGTATGTGGAATTATCAAAATATGAAGGTCCAACCTTCATATTTGATACTTTACATAAAAAGCTACGATCGTGACGTTTAGTGTAATATGATGAGATAACATTTATATTGCGATCGCGATATATATTATTTTATTTTTAATTTCTTTTTATTTTTTTAATTTGGTATACTATAAATATGCGAAAAAAGTATAAAAAGAAAAAACATAGTTGCAAACTTTGTAAACCCCATAAAATGAAATGGGCAAAACGTTGGAGCTCAAAAGATTTGAGTTTGCTTAAAGAATTTGAAAATAAGAATAAAATATGAAGGTCCAACCTTCATATTTTGTTTGCTTTTGGGTTCTTGGCGTGATAATATAGATAAAAATATTAAAATAATTTGATAAAAATAAAAAACAATTAAAATATATGGCTATAAAAGTTATTATTCTTCTTGGTAAGTCTGGTTCTGGGAAAGGAACGCAGGCGGAATTATTACAAAAAAAGTTTAAGTTAGATTACATTGGAAGTGGCGATTTGCTAAGAGCAAGAACGAGAAAGAATGATTATACTGGTAAAAACCTTGATAAGGTTTTAACTGGTGGAAAGTTGGCTCCAACAGCGGTAATTCTTAAGCTTTGGCTTGACGAGGTGGAGAAACTAAAGAACAAGAAGAACCTAAATGGTTTTATTATGGATGGCAACCCAAGAAAGATTTTAGAGGCCTATTTAATAGATGATGCTCTTGATTGGTACGGATGGGATCCAAAAGTGATCTTAGTTGATATCTCTGATAAAGAAGCAACTTGGCGTTTGACTAAAAGAAGAATTTGTAAGAAATGTAAAAACATTCTTCCTTTTATCGGCGAGTTTAGGAAAATGAAAAAGTGTCCAGATTGTGGAGGTCAATTAATGACTAGAAGTGATGATAGCATTTCGTCAGTTAAGAAAAGGTTGGATTGGTTTAAAAAAGAGGTTCAGCCAATAATTAATTATTATAGAAAGTCTGATAGGTTGATTAAGGTCAATGGAGAGCAATCAATAGAGGGCGTTTATAAAGACATTTTAAAACATGTTTAATAAAATAGTATTTATCGTTGGAATGACTGGATCGGGGAAAAGTGCGGTTTCCGATGAATTAGTTAAAAAGGGTTTTGAGTTTGTAAGATTCGGCCAAATCACTTTAGATAAAGCAGCTGAAGAAGGGGACGTGAGCGAAGCTAATGAAAAAAAAATAAGAGAAAGAATTAGAGCTGAGCATGGAATGGCTGCTTTCGCTACTCTAAACATTCCCAAGTTTGACAAGCTGCTAGAAGAAGGGAACGTGGTTGGAGATGGACTATACAGCTGGAGCGAGTATAAGGTGTTGAAAGAGAAGTATGGAGATAATATGTATGTCATTGCCATTTATGCTCCGCCGAAGGTAAGATACGAAAGATTAGAGGACAGAGCCATAGAGAACGATTCTAAGAATCGTTGGCGAGCCACAACCAAAGAAGAATCCAAGTCTCGAGATTATGCAGAAATAGAAAACATAGAGAAAGGAGGTCCTATCGCCATGGCCGATTATACAATTATTAATACAGGAACATTAGAAGAATTAAAAAAAGAACTCAATAGAATTTTATCAGAAATTGATGATCAAGATTAAGACGGAAGAAGAAATTAAAATAATGGCTGAAGGAGGTAAGATTTTGGCTGGGATTATGAAAGAGATCATAGAAAAATCTAAGCCAGGTGTTACTACGAAGTATTTAGACAAGGCCGCTGAAGACCTTGTTTTTAAGTATAGAGCCAAGCCATCTTTTAAGAATTTTAATAGCACTGGTTTCCCCGGCACTATTTGTGCTTCTATTAATGAAGAGCTAGTTCATTGCGCTCCTTCAGATAGAGAATTAAAAGAAGGAGATATATTTTCTATAGACATTGGTATATTATATAAGGGATATCACTCTGATATGGCGGTTACTATTCCTATTGGAGAAGTTTCTCCAGAGGCCTTAAGATTAATCAGAGCTTGTAAGAAGGCCTTGAAAAGAGGGATTAAAAAAATAAGGCCAGGCCTTACTTTCGGTGATATTGGTAATACTATTCAAAGATATGTAGATGATCAGGGCTACGGAACAGTTAAAGAGCTTTGTGGACATGGAATTGGCAAAGAGCTTCATGAAGAACCACAAATAAATAATTATGGAAAAAGAAAATCAGGGCCCAAGATAACAGAAGGAATGGTTTTCTGTATTGAACCGATGATAACAATAGGGGACTGGAATTTAAAAAAAACCAAAGATGGTTATGGTTTTCAAACAAAAGATGGCTCCCTATCAGCTCACTTTGAACATACTATAGCCGTAACCCCAAAAGGCATCAAAGTTTTAACGAAATAAAAAAAAGAGGCCAGATTTCCCGAGGGAAACCTGGTCCTTATTATAGTTACTTTGTTGATCCTTCTTCTGTTTTTCTTTCTGGCTCTGTTGTTTTTTTGCCGTCGGCATCTTTTGGTGATCTGCCGTGTGGTTTGGCTTGAACTGGTTTCGTTTCTTTCTTTTTGTAATAGTCTGCCGAAACAAGAATTTCCCCAGTAGCGGGTATCACACATTCCGGGAGGGGCTCTTCAATCGATTTGGAGAGCATTACAGACCTTATCTCTCCGGTAGCGTATTCGATTGTAGCAATTGCTCTGCCGTCTGTGCTGAACGCCTGGCCTCTCAAATGAGATATCTCTGGTCGTAAATCGGAAACATTCAATATTTTCCCTTTTCCTGCACCGTATATACTGGTGTAGAAAATCCACATTGTTGCAAATCCTGCCATACAAAGCAGAACGCATGAAATAATGCGGACATAAGGGGGAATTGGCTCTCCGCTTTCAAGAGGACGGGAGAAAAAAACTCCTGCCGCTACAAAAAACACAATTGCCGTTGTTAGTGAAGCCACTACAATTAACCACACCCTAAAGTTCTTTTTCATGTTCGTACTCCTTAAAAAAAGTTGTCAAAGTAACCATTTACGATAGCTATATACTAGTATAGTATCAAAATCTTGTCAATGCTATTAACATCCTTAACATTTACTTTTTGCTATAGATTGTTTACAATGAAGATAATATGGAAAAATTAATTGTTGCTAATTGGAAGATGAATCCGGGGACTTGGCAAGAAGCTGAAGAGCTTTTTGGTGCGGTAAAAAAGACAGGAGCTGTTATTTGCCCTCCGTTTATATATTTAAAAAGTTTGGCTCCTTATGAAAATCTTGGGGCTCAAGATTGTTTTTATAGAGAGAAGGGGCCTTATACTGGAGAAATTTCTGTGACCATGCTTAAAGATTTGGGATGTAAATATATTATAATTGGCCATTCAGAAAGAAGAAAGTATTTTAATGAAACAGATGAAGATATAAATAAGAAAGTTAAAACTGTTATAGAAGCTGGGCTCATTCCAATAGTTTGTGTTGGAGAAACAGAAGAAGAAAGAGAGAATAATAAAACGGAAGAAATCTTAGAAAAAGAAATAAGAGATGGTTTAGATGGAATTGATTATTCTAAGATAGTTATTGCCTATGAGCCAATTTGGGCTATTGGAACAGGTAACGCTTGTGATATAGAAGAAGCCGAGAGAATGAAAGAAGTAATTCAAAAAATGACTTCTAAAAATATTAAGATAATATATGGCGGAAGTGCTAACGCTGACAATGCCGATGGTTATTTAAATCAAGCTAACTTTGATGGCCTCCTCGTCGGCGGTGCTTCCCTAAAACCAGATGAATTCAAAAGAATTACGGAATAAGTTTTTAAAGTATTTTGAAGAAAGAGGGCATAAAATTGTGCCTTCTAGTTCTTTGATCCCGAAAGATAGCACTGTTTTATTAACAACAGCTGGAATGCAACAGTTTGTGCCTTATCTTTCTGGAGACCATGATGCTCTTAAGGAACTTGGCTCCTTGCATTTGGCTTCAGCCCAGAAGTGCTTTAGGGCTGTTGATATTGATGAAGTTGGAGATGATACTCATCATACTTTTTTTGAGATGCTTGGAAATTGGTCTATTGGCGTTAATGATAAAGGAGAATATTTTAAAGAAGGAGCTATTAAGTTTGCTCTTGGTTTTTTTGTTGACGAGCTTGGTTTGGATAAAGAGGAATTACATATAACGATATTTAAGGGAGATAAAGATATTCCCAAAGATGAAGAAGCAAAAAGAATATGGTTAGAAAATGGTATTTCAGAAGATAAGATTCAGGAAATGGGAATGGAAGATAACTTTTGGGGGCCAACTGCTCAAACGGGACCTTGTGGGCCTTCATCGGAAATCTACTATAATGGTGTTGAAATATGGAACTTAGTTTTCATGGAGTATAATAAAAAAGTTAATGGAAGCTTTGAAAAATTAGCTCAAACCAATATAGATACGGGTATTGGCTTTGAGAGATTGCTTTCTCTACTTAATGGTGTTGACTCTGCTTATGAAACAGACTTGTTTAAATCGGTTATCGAAAAGATTGAATCCAAAGATATAAAAACTTCAAGAATAATAGCCGACCATATTAGAGGAGCTTGTTTTCTAATTGCTGATGGAATTATTCCAAGCAATACAGAAAAAGGATATATTTTAAGAAGAATTTTAAGAAGAGCTATCAGATTTGGGAAATCAGTCGATTTAATCGATGTCGCTAAGGTGGTTATTAATGAGTATAAAGATATATATCCTGAATTAGAAAATAATAACATTTTAGATGTTATTAGGGAAGAACAAGAAAAGTTTGGAAAAACTTTAGAAAATGGTCTTAAGCAATTTGAAAAATTAGATAAAATAACAGGGGACGATGCTTTTAATCTTTATCAAAGTTATGGATTCCCTTTTGAGCTTACGCAGGAATTAGCTGAAGAAAAGGGGATAGACGTTGATGAAAATGCTTTTAAAAATGCTTTTGAGAAACATCAGGAGCTTTCTCGGAAAGGAATGGAGCAGAAATTTAAAGGAGGATTGGCTGATACTTCAGAGCAAACAACAAAATATCATACAGCCACCCACCTACTTTTATCGGCTTTAAGAGAGGTTTTAGATAAAGATGTTTCACAGAAGGGAAGCAATATTACGGCTGAAAGAATAAGGTTTGATTTTAATCATGATGCTAAGCTGACCGAGGAAGAAGTTAAGCGGATTGAAGATTTAGTTAATGAGAGGATAAAAGATGATTTGGAAGTAAAGTTTGAAGAGATGCCTCTGGATCAGGCAAGAAGCGATGGGGCAGTTGGTGTTTTTGGAGAGAAATACGGAGATGTAGTTAAGGTTTACACTATCAATTCTTTCTCAAAAGAAATTTGTGGTGGTCCTCATGTTAAAAGAACTTCAGAATTAGGCCATTTCAAAATTACCAAACAAAAATCCCCCGGAGCCGGCATACGTCGCATCCGTGCAATTTTAGAATAATGCTAAAGAAATGTTAATCACTCGGTGTCGAACACCGCAGTGTTAGTCACCGAGTGTTGAACATTTCTGTGAAAATGTATAAATATTATGAAAAAAGATTCGAAAATTAAAAAAAATGTAGAAATAGTTCAAGAGATGCAGGATGAGATATTTAGAAAAATGTCTGCAAGTAGGAAAATAGAGCTTGGTTCTGGAATGTGGAGATTAGCAAAATCTTTAACAAATAACGATGTTTTATGGAAGAAAAAGATCCAGGGCAAGTATTAATTGAAGTCACAGACATTCTTCATGAATTAAATATCCCATATATTATTACTGGCGGGATGGCTGTTTTAATTTGGGGAAGACCTAGATTTACAGCGGATGTTGATATAATAGTTGAGTTGGATTATGGGAATGTTGATAATTTAACAAAAGCCCTGTTAATGCTCGGTGAAGCAAGTTATATCGACAAAGGTATGATAAAGGAAGCTTTGGAAAGCGAAGGAGAGTTTAATTTTATTCATGGGGATTCGGGTATCAAGGTAGATTTTTGGATTTTGAAGAAAAATGATCCTTTTGACTCAAGCAGAATTAAAAGAAAGGTAGTTAAAAGTATTGCCAATAAAAAAATTTATTTCTCTTCCGCTGAAGATTTAATTTTAAGTAAATTGGATTGGTATCAACAGAGTCAGTCAACTCGTCACTTAGAAGATATCGAATCAGTTTTACATGTTTCTGGAAAAAAACTGGATATGGACTATTTAAATAAATGGACAAAGAAATTAGGATTTTCAGAGGATTTTAATAAAATCTTAAACTCCAAAAAATATTAAGCTTGGTAAAACTTCTTCTATGGGGTATAATATATTAATGAGAGATTTTTTTTGGGGAAAAAGGGAGAAACCCTTTCTTGTTTTAGTAATATTGAGTTGACTAGCCAATATAATTTTATATAATTAAAATATGACAGACACTAAACAAATTGTTAAAAATTTAAAAAAATATAAGCCAGAAAAAATTATTCTTTTTGGTAGTCATGCTTGGGGGAAACCAAATGCATCAAGTGATGTAGATATTTTGGTTATTAAAAATTCTAAACTACCTAAACGTTTTAGAACAACTCAGGCAGAAAAATTCTTAAGTAAATTTCCTCATCCAACAGATGTTATAGTTTATACTCCACAAGAAATAGAAGAAAGGATAAAAATGGGAGATTTTTTTATTAATTTAATCTTAGAAAAAGGGCAAGTTTTATATGAAAAATAATCATGTGCAACTCGTTATCCTGGAGATATTGAAAAATATTCATGGGAAGAAGTAAAACAAGCATTAAAAGCAGTAGATGATGCAAGGGATAAAATTCTAAAAATTTGCAAAATTTTTTGAAGTAGGTTTTTTAACAAGAAAACCTTTGTTAAATTTCTTCTACGGGGTATAATATACTAATGAGAGAATTATTTTGGAAAAAAGGGGGAAAGCCCTTTCTGGTTTTGGATAGAAAATAAAAAAGTATTAAGATATAAATGGCTTATCAAATTGACCAATCGGGTAAAGTTGAAGACACAAATAAATTAACCATTGTTGCTTTAGCCAATGGCAGAGTTAAGAGTTTAAAAATTAGTGCTGTAGAAAAACAAAAACTAATTAAAATAATGCGCATACATGATTATCCTAAAAAGACATTTATTTATAAAATTTTTGCTAGCTTAATATTTTTGTTACTAAAAAATGAAAGAATAGAAGGAATTATAATCGATAATGAATACCCAGGACACCAAGCAATAATTAAAGATGTTTTACAACGTCTCTTCAAAAAGAAAAATAAACAGGCACCTGAAATAATGTTTGCTGAAATAGGTAAGAAAAGTATTGCTCACAAGGTGGCATTAGAAGTATTTAGAGGAAAAAGAAAGCCAGATATTATAATAGGGGCAGATGATGTGATAAAACTTTTATACTAAAAAAGCGAGCAAGAGCTCCTGCTCCAGGCAGGAGAATCCTTAGCTCAGACCGCCAGTTACGAACGGTGGTCACTAAGGCAATGTTCGCTACTTTAAGTATAGCATAACCAGAAACCCTGTCAAGTCTTTAAAATGTTTTGTTTTATCTCTTATAAATGATATAATATATTAATGAGAGATTTTTTTTGGGGAAAAAGGGAGAAACCCTTTCTGGTTTTGGATGTTGAAGATGATTCAATAAAGAGTTTGATTTTGAGAAAAGATAAAAATAAGCTAGTTCTTTTAGGAAATGCTTTGGAAAGATACGGTGAGAATGATTTGAAAGAGAAAATCTTAAAAGCGATTGAAGGATCATATAATAACTACATATTTTTTTCTAATAAGCAAGAAAGAAATAAATATACTTGGCAGAATATTCCTGTTTTACTTGGCTTACCCTCAAGTGTGTTGAAAGCAAGGGTTATTTCATGCAATTTTAATCGTAATAACCGTTCAAAAATATCCAAGAAAGAAGAAGTAGAGATTTTAAAAAAAGCTCTTAGGATGGTTAAGAGCAAGATCGGGAATGAGTTTGTTAGGGATTTTGGTATTTTGCCCGAAGATATTAGATACACAAATTTTAAGATTTTAGAGACAGATATTAATGGTTACTTGGTTTCCAATCTTTTTGGTTTCGAGGGGCAAAATTTAAACCTCAAAGTTTTAGCAACCTTTATTCCTCAAAACGATCTTATCAATATTAAATCAACGCTTGATAGTTTAGGGATTAAAGTTTCTAAAATAATGCATATAGCAGAGGCCCTGTCAGAATCAGGTGATAAGGTTATTTATCCAAAAGATTTAAAAAATATTAAAAATTTATCAAGAAAGTTGGAGAATTCATCATATACTCCAACTCTATTGATGTCATACTATGCAAAAGAAATTCTTTGATATTATACCACCAAAGGAGGAAGTGACCGAGTCACTTTTAACCGAAAAAAGTGACTCGGTCACTTTGGAGCCAGTGGCGGTTGTTAAGGAGAAAAGGCACTCCCGTTTTCCAAAAGCATTGATCGGCGTAGTAACTATCGCAGTTTTAGCTTTAATCGTAGTTTTCTTTTTGCCTAATGATGTTGAAATTAAAGTTTGGCCGGTAATGAGAGACGTAGCTTTCACAGAAACAGTCATTATTGATTTAAATACCGCAGAAGTTGATTTAGAAAATAATATTATTCCTGGTCAAATTGTTAATAGTGAAAAAACTGGATCTCAAGAGTTTAGTTCTACTGGGACAGCAATCAAAGAATCAAAAGCCGAAGGAACAATCACGGTCTATAATGCCTATTCTTCGTCTTCTCGGTCGTTAGTTGTTTCGCGTTTTGTTTCGGCAGACGGAAAACTATTTTGGTCAACAAGGAAAATAACTATCCCAGGATATCATTATGAAGGAGGCAAGCTTATTCCTGGCGAAAAAGAAGTTGAAGTTATAGCAGCCGAGGCGGGTCCAGAATATAATATTTCAGCAACCACTTTTGCCTTACCAGCTTTAGCCGGAACAGCTTTGTATACCACTATCTATGCTAAATCATTCTCTCCGATGATGGGAGGATATGAGGGAAAAGTTGGCCAGGTTACTCAAGACGATTTAGACAATGCTGAAAATATCCTAGCAGAAAAGCTAAAATCAGAAAACGCAGATCAATTGACAAAATCTTTAGAAGAAGATTTTATGCTACCAAGCGAAACAATAATTAATGACATTTCAAATATTAAAAGTTCTCAATTGGTTGGGGCTAAGGTTGATTCGTTTAATCTTGAAGCGGGAATAAAATCAACTGGCCTGGCTTTTAGAAAATCGGATATAGATGATTTTGTTTTGGCGAACATTAATTTGAATATTAAGCAGGATCACGTAATCAAAGAAGGAACTTTGGAAATAGAGTATGTTTTAGAAGAAGTAGATTTAGAAACCGGACAAATGATTATTCGATTAGAGGTTAGCGCTAAAAGCCATGCGGATATTGATTTGGAAACTTTAAAGAAGGCCATTATAGGTAAATCATTCAAGGAGACAGAAATATTCTTAAATAGTTTGCCAGAAATAGATAGAATTGAGTTAAATACGGGTTTATCACTAAAGAAAACAATCCCAGAGGACATGAGTAAAGTAGAAGTGTTGTTGGGACTTGACTAAATTATTAGATTTTGTTAAACTTATTAATCATAAATGGATAATCAAAATAAAAATATATTAAGAAAACAGGGCACTGTTCTGGAGGCCTTACCGAGTACTCATTTCAAAATAGAATTGGAAGATGGGAAAGTTGTTATTGCTCATCTTGCCGGCAAAATGAGAATGTTTCGCATTAAGATTTTACCAGGAGACAATGTAACAGTTGAAATGAGTCCTTATGATGAAACCCGAGGTAGGATAGTGTATAGAGGAAGGTAAAACCTGACACCAATACACTAATAATTCACCAATGTCACTAATATCCGTATATTGGTATCGTGTATTATGAAAGTAAGATCATCGGTTAAGAAAATTTGCAGAGATTGTAAAATCGTCCGAAGAAAGGGACGAGTTTATGTCATTTGTAAAAAGAATCCAAGACATAAACAGCGCCAAGGATAAACTTATGCCAAGAATAGTCGGAGTAAACATTCCACAAGATAAAAAAATAGATATTGCCTTAACCTATATTTTCGGGATAGGTTCTTCTTTGAGTAAAAAGGTTTTGAAAGAATCTGGAATTAATCCTAAAACCAAAGCTTCTGAATTGACGCCAGAGGATCTTAATAAGCTCAAAGAAATTATTGAGAAGAAATATAGAATTGAAGGCGACCTTAGAAAAGATTTGATGATTAACATTAGAAGATTAAAGGATGTCGGTTCTTGGAGGGGAAGTCGTCATAGTAAAAAATTGCCAGTAAGAGGTCAAAGAACCAAAACCAACAATAGAACTGTTCGTGGTAATATTAGAAAAACTGTTGGTTCTGGAAGAAAGGCAGCTCCTGGTCCTAAATAATAATTATGGGTAAAAAACGTATTATTCAAAAAACTGAAGAAGAGTTGATAAAGGAAAGAGAAAAGGTTGAAGCTGGCGTCAAAGATGTAAAAACCAAAGCCGTATCTGGAACAAGAGAGGGTCGTATTTATATTTCATCTTCATATAATAATACGATAATTACTTTAACAGACGAGAAGGGAAATAAATTAACTGCTGCTAGTGCTGGGTCAATTGGATTTAAGGGGGCTAAAAAGGCTACTCCCTTTGCTGCTTCAAAGGTGGCTGAAGGAGTTTCTTTAACAGCCAAAAAATTAAGAATAGAAAGAGTAGCTATACTTGTTAAGGGAATTGGTTCTGGAAGGGATTCAGCTATTAGATCTTTAGCTGGTCATGGTTTAGAGATTATATCAGTGGAGGATGTTACGCCGGTTCCTCACAATGGTTGTCGTCCGCGTAAGGTAAGAAGGGTATAATATTATGATGAAAGATAAGAAATGTAAAATTTGCAGAAGATTAAGTATAAAGCTTTTTTTGAAAGGTGAACGTTGTTTATCGCCTAAATGCGCCATGATTAAAAGGCCTTATTCTCCAGGGCAAAAATCCAAGAAAAGAAGAGGTAATGTTTCTGAGTATGGCAAAGAATTAAAAGAAAAACAAAAATTGAAAAATTGGTATAATTTAAGCGAAAAACAATTTAGAAATTATGTAAAAGATATTCTTGAAAAAGGATCTAAAGTTGAAAATGCCGGAGATGCTCTTTTGAGAAGATTAGAAGGTCGTTTTGATAATGTAGTTTTTCAAATAGGCTTTGCCGTTTCAAGACCGAAAGCAAGACAAATTATCAGTCATGGATTTTTCCTACTTAACGGAAGAAAAGTTAATATACCATCTTGCCAGCTTAAAAAAGGAGACAAGATAAGCTTACAGGCGGAAGCACGCAAAAAGATAAGTTTTCAAAATCTTTCAACGCTTTTGAAAAAGCATAAAGCTCCTTCGTGGATTAAATTAGATGCTGATAAATTAGAAGCAGAAATAATTGGTGAGCCAAACTTAGAAGAAATGACTCCGCCAGCTGAAATTTCATCAATTTTCGAATTTTATAGTAAATAATAAAATAAATTAAATAAAAATTATGATTTTATTGCCAAAAGCTCCCAAGATCGTTAATAAAGAGAATAATCAGGCTCAATTTGAAATTGAGAGCCTTTATCCTGGTTATGGTATAACTATTGGTAATTCTCTAAGAAGAGTTTTGCTTTCCTCGTTAGAAGGATCAGCTATTACTCAAGTAAAAATAAAAGGAGTTCAGCATGAATTCTCAACGATAGCAGGGGTTTTGGAAGATGTGGTTACTATCATAATGAACTTAAAGAATTTAAGATTTAAAAATTATTCAGATGAGTCACAGAAAGCGACTTTAAAAATAAAAGGAGAAAAAAAGGTAAAAGGTTCTGATTTCAAAGTTCCTTCTCAGTTGGAATTGATTAATAAAGATCTTCATATTGCTACTTTGACTAGCAGTAAGACAGAATTAGAAATGGAAATTCAGATTGAAAAGGGTGTTGGTTATGAACCTGTTGAAAGAAGAAAACAACAAAGCAAATTAGAAATTGGAATTATTCCAATCGATGCTATATTTACCCCAGTTAAGAGAGTGAATTACAAGGTGGAAAATATGAGAGTAGGAGAAAGAACTGATTTTGATAGATTAACTTTGAATATTGAGACAGACGGAATAGTCAGCCCAGAAGAAGCATTTTATCAAGCATCAGATATTTTGGTAAAGCATTTCTCTTTACTGGTTGATGAATTTAAACCAGAGGATAAAAAAGAAATAAAAAAACAAGTTAAGAAAATAAAGAAGTAAATTCGCATGTGCCTATTCGTAGTAGGCTATTCGCATACATGAAAAAGCTTAAACAAGGAAGAAAATTTGGGAGAACCAAGAGTCAAAGAAAGGCTCTGTTAGTTTCTTTATCAAGATCTTTGTTTTTACATAGTAAAATTACAACGACAGAAGCTAAGGCAAAAGAGCTTTCAATGTTTGCTGAAAAGATGATAACTAGATCTAGAGAAGATAGTTTAGCCTCAAGAAGAATTTTAGCTAAATATTTTTCAGAGACTATGGTTAAGAAGTTAGTTACTGAAATTGGTCCGAGATATAAAGAAAGAAAAGGGGGCTATACAAGGATAATTAAAAAAGGGCCAAGAAAATCAGACAGTGCCAAGATGGCTATTATTGAATTAGTATGATTAGAGAAATACATAAAATTAATGCTGCTAATAAGGTCTTGGGAAGATTGGCTGTTGAGATAGCCGGATTATTGCGCGGTAAAAGCAAGCTTGATTTCATGCCCAATAAAGATGGGGGAGATATTGTAATTATTAAAAACGTCGATAAAATTATCGTTACTGGTAAAAAGTTTGATGATAAAATATACTATCATCACACGAGTTATATGGGTGGATTAAAAAAAACCCCTTATAAGAAGATTTTTAAGAGAGACCCAGGAGAAGTTGTTAGAAGAGCTGTTTATGGGATGCTTCCAAAAAATAAATTACGTGATGTCCAAATTAAACGTTTGAAATTTGAATAATATGGTAGAAGGAAAAAAAACAATTGAAGAAGTAACAGAAATAACAGAAGCAACAGAAGAAAAAGAATTTAATTTTGATGATCTTAAAACAGATCGCTATTTCGAAGCGATTGGTAAAAGAAAAACAGCTGTGGCTAATGTTCGTCTTTATACTCAGGGCGACAAAACTATTTTAGTTAATGATAAAGATTATAAAGAATATTTTCCTGATTTAGAGCTTCAGCAGATTATTGAATCAGCTTTAGAAAAAATGAATGCTGTCGGTAAGTTTAAAATTTCAGTCAAATTGAATGGAGGGGGTTTCCATGCTCAAGCCGAAGCTGTTCGTCATGGAATATCTAGGGCTTTAGTAAAACTTAATCCTGAATTTAGAAAGAAATTAAGAAGAATCGGTTATTTAACTAGAGATCCTCGAAAGCGCGAAAGAAAGAAATTCGGTCTCAAAAGAGCTCGTAAGGCTCCTCAATGGGCAAAAAGATAATTTATGTTACATGAGATTATTGATAAATATTATCTAGATAAAG
This sequence comes from Patescibacteria group bacterium, assembly GCA_018830125.1. GTDB lineage: Bacteria > Patescibacteriota > Minisyncoccia > Minisyncoccales > GWA2-38-27 > JAHJSY01. Next base: position 29,227 of record JAHJSY010000001.1, read on the forward strand.
AAAAGGGCAAAAATAGAAGTAAAGTTCAGAATCATTTCTATGTTAGCCAGACGGGGAAATGTCCTCGTCATCTTTTCTTTAAGTTCAAAAATGTTCCTGAAAAAGAATTAGAGCCTCATATGTTAAGGTTGTTTGATCATGGAGATCATATGCATCAGCTTATTATGAGTGCTCTAACTAGCACCAGAGATATTCATGTTGTTGCCTCCGAAGTAAAAATACCTCCCCAAGAGTTAATCTCTGGGAGAGCTGATGCGGTTATTAGTGACGGGAATCAGTTATATGTTTTAGATATTAAAAGCATGAACAGTATGATATTTAAATCTTTAACTGAACCGAAACCAGAAAACATTTGGCAAATTCAACTTTATCTTTATTATTTTAGGATTCCCAAAGGGATTCTTCTTTATGTTAATAAAGATAATTTACAACTAAAGGAATTTATCTTTGATTATGATCCTGATCAGGCTAAGAAGCTTTTGGCTGATCTAAAGTTTTTAAAAAATCAAATAGACACAAATATTGTGCCTAAGCGTTTAGAGAGTTATCCTAATAATTGGGAATGTCGTTATTGTCAGTATAAGTCAGTTTGCGATATAGGAGCTCAAGGAGAAATGAAATGGGATGATTTCAAAACTCAGGTTCAATGGGTTAACTCATCAGAAGAGTAGAGGGTTTTTTCGGATAGTAGATATAGTTTTTTATTGCTGAAAAAGATTTCATTATGTTTAAAATTTACCAAGTCAACTATATTTATTTTATCTCTGTCGTCTAACTCGGTAACTTTTATTTTATCTTCTAAGTCAAATATTAAATGATGATCCGTATACCAGAAAACATCATTTATGTTTTCTGAAAATCTTGTTATAAATAGTTTTTCGCCTTTTTCTTTTGTTGGTTGATCATATTGTTTTTCTAGAAAAAGAACCATTAGCTCGTTATTATTATAATAAACGAGTTTTTTACTATCAGGAGAAAACTTATAACCCTTCACTGAATCGGAGAGTTTTTTAAATGATTTTGCGTCTTCGTCAAGATAATATAATTCATTGTTTTCTCTTAAAAATATATTTGAATAGGAGGTAATAATTTCATAATCAGTTTCCTCTTTATATGGGAAAGCTATTACATTTAATGTTTCTATTCTATCCCCCGAAAGATCAGACCTTAAAAGAAGTCCCGAACTATTAAGATGATAGATGTTATCATTTGTGACTAAATAGGTTACAATATTTTTAAAGATAGGGGGAGATATTTCCTCCTTGTCTATATTGACTTCACTTAGTATCATTATTATTCTTTTCTTCTCTTCTATGATTTGTGATACAAACAATTTTCGGTCACTTTTCGGGTGGAAGTATATTTTTTCAGGGGAATCAAGAAAATCAAGATTATTTATGACGATGGGCGATTTATCTATTTCTAAAGAATAATATTTAATGTCTTCTTTTAGCCCTAATTGTAATAAGATTCTTTTTGAATCGTCAGAAAATCGTAGATCAAACAACTCGACGCCTTTAATTGAAAAGTCAATTTCATTTACTATATGACTTTTAACATCGTTTTTTAATTCATAGAGCTTTAAGCTCCATTTATTTCCGCCAGCTGGCGGATTTTCTTCTTTAACAATTATTTTATTATTATCTGGAGAAAGAAAGAATTCTTCCACATTTTCAGCCGAGACATTGAAGTTCGGGTCTTTAGGAACTAAAATAATATTATTAGCTTCAGCTACCTCCCTCTTTTTTATTTCTAATGTTTTTTCCCAAGGATGATAGTTCTCTTTCTGGATTATTACTTTATATGTTTTGGGCATTAAATTATCAATAAGAGCTGAGCCGAAAAAGACATCAGTTTTGTTTTTTAACTCGCCATCAATATATATTTGAGAACCCCTGGGCCATGTTTTAAAATAGAATATTCCAGTTTGAACAATTTCTTTAGTTTCCCAATCAAAACGCCACCCCAATGAATAAAAAACAGTTAGGGGAGCGATAACTAGAAAGGAAAGAAAGAGAATTCCAAATATTATACTTCTACTTCTTCGTGTCATAAAATTATATTATATTATAATCTTATCATATTTCTTCCCAAACTTCTAGCGTTAACGCAGGTGTAGGGGCGAGGTTTTCTCGCCCATAAAAATAGATGAACGTCCATTATAATTACAGCAAAATAATTTGACAGGAATAAAATAGTATGCTATACTTATAGCAGTTAGTTGAACCAAAAATGTTCGTTGAAACCTATATTTTGAAGGAGAAAGAAAATGAGAAAATTAACTCTACAGAAAACTTGGCCTACTTTAAGATCGGTACTTTTTTAATCCTTGATTTTTGTTTAGTGTTTTGAAGTGTTATAATAGAAATGCTGTGGGGGTGGCTTGGTGCAGATCCCGGATTACCACCTGAGGATCTGGGGGTTCGATTCCCCTCACCTCCACAGTAGTTTAGTTTTCCACAGCAGGCTATTGACAATATGACTCAATTTGTTATACTAGCGGCAAGGTGGTAATTCGGGATTCTGTTTCAAGCTAGAAACTCCCAGAGTCGCTATTTATTGGCGACTTTTTGGTTACTTGATTTATCTATCAATAAAATTCCATAAACTTTCATACTCTAGAGCGTGAAAGTTTATGTCCATTTTGGATTCTTTTTAATCAGATGTTCGACACCGAGCGATTGACATTCTTGCTTCTTGATTTTTGTTGGTGATTGGTTTATCATTATACATATGGAAGAGAAATTTGTTATACAAGGAGGAATTCCTCTAAAAGGAGAAGTTGAAATAAGGGGGGCGAAGAATGCTGCCTTTCCTATATTAGCAGCTTCTCTTTTGACTAAAGAGACTTGCGTCATTGACAATTTGCCTTTAATTGAGGATGTTTTTAAGATGATTAAAATTCTAGAAGGATTGGGAGCTAAGATTTCTTGGGTAAGTAAAAGAAAGATTGAAATAAATTGTTCTAATGTTAAACCATCAAAAATACCTTCAGATCTAATTAAATGTTTCAGAGGGTCTATTTTATTGTTGGGGAGCTTATTAGGAAGATTTAGTCGGGTGGAAACTCCTGCTCCAGGAGGGTGTGTTATTGGTTCAAGGCCAATAGACACTCACTTAGACGCTTTTAGACAAGCTGGAGTTAAAATTGAGGAAGGAAAGCTATATAGCTTTAAAAGAAATGGAGCTTTGGAAAAATCTCACGAGATTGTTTTAAGGGAAGTTAGTGTAACAGCTACTGAAAATATACTACTATTTTCAGCTGTTAATTCCAAGAAGACAATTATTAAGATAGCTGATGAGGATTACCAGGTTCAGGATTTAATTAGGGTTCTTGAAAAAATGGGAGCTGAGATTAAGCATACAGGCATCAGAGAAATAGAAATTATTGGTAAAAAGAAATTAAAAGGATTCAAGCATAGTATCGTTAATGATCCCATAGAAGCGGGAACATTTATTGTTGCTACTCTGGCTACTGGGGGTCATGTTACAATTAAAAATGCTGAGTTAGAATATTTGGACTTATTTTTAAAAAGGTTGAATGATTTTGGAGCCAAGTTTAAAGTTTTAGATCCGAAAACAATCGAAGTTTTACCTTCCAAAAATCTTAGAATTGACAAAATTCAAAGCTTACCTTATCCTGGGATACATTCAGATCTTCAACCAGAACTAGGCGTTTTAGCTACTCAAACTAGAGGACCAACAATGATTCACGATCCTTTATTTGAAGGAAGATTGATGTATCTAAATGAATTAAATAAAATGGGAGCTGATATTATACAGTGTGATCCTCATAGAGCTATTGTTTATGGCTCAAGCAAACTTCAAGGAACAGAGATTCTTAGCTCAGACTTGAGAGCTGGAGCAGCCATGATTATTGCTGGACTTATTGCTAAGGGAACAACAACAATCAATAATATTTATCAAGTTGATAGGGGCTATGAAAGAATTGAGGAGCGTCTTCAAAAATTAGGAGCCGATATGAAAAGAAGAATAAAAAGATGAAATATATGTTTAATAGAAAAATAGGCATAGATCTAGGAACTTGTAATTCTATTGTTTTTACTCCTCAAAAAGGGGTTGTTTTGAGTGAGCCATCGGTTGTCGCTGTTAGTTTAGCCGAGAATAAAATATTAGCTGTTGGAAAAGAAGCCAAAGAGATGACTGGTCGGACACCAGATACAATTAGAATATATAGACCATTAAGAGATGGAGTGATTGCCGATTACAGAGTTACTGAAGCAATGATTAGATATTTTGTTAAAAACGCTGGTCCAAGAATTAGAATATTAAAACCAGAATTGTTGATTGGTGTTCCAGCTGGAATTACTTCAACAGAAAAAAGAGCAGTTATTGAAGCGGGAATGGCGGCTGGCGCTAAAGGAGTATATGTCGCTAAAGAACCTCTTTTGGCGGCCATTGGAGCAGGTATCCCGATTAATTCTTGTTCTGGTCATATGATTGTTGATATCGGTGGAGGAACTTCAGAAGTAGCTGTTATTTCTTTAGGCGGAATAGTCACCTGTGATTCATTGAGAGTTGCTGGAGATAAAATGGATCAGGCCATAGCTGATTATGTTAAGAAGAAATACAACTTGGCCATTGGTGAACAAACAGCGGAAGAAATAAAGATTAAGATAGGAACAGCTATTCCTGAAAAAGAAGAAAGAGAAATAGAGATAAGAGGAAGGGATTTAATCTCTGGTTTGCCTCAAAATATTAGAATTAAGTCTAATGAGGTTTGCGAAGCAATCTCTGACCGTTTAGCCGACATTGTTCAAACTGTTAAGATGGTTTTAAGAGAAACACCGCCAGAATTATCAGCTGATATTATGGATAAAGGAATGATTGTTTCTGGGGGTGGAGCTTTAGTTAAAAATATAGACGAGCTTATTGCTCAATCAACTGGCGTTCCTTGTTTTATCGCTGAAGATCCGTTGTTATGTGTTGCTAAAGGCACAGGTATTGTTTTAGAAAACCTAGATGCTTATAAAAAAAGTATAATGACCAAAAAGAAATAGCATTTTATTAATATGGACCACAATAAACAATGGCAATTTTTGACAAAAGCAGCTGGGCTTGGGAAACTACCCCATGCTCTTTTATTCTACGGACAGGAAAAGCTAGGCAAGAAAGAACTGGCGGTTAAATTTGCTGAACATCTTGTTGGTTTAAACAATCGGGCAGATTTTATCTCAATTGAATCACCATCTATTGCTCAGGTAAGAGAGCTTATTCAGAAACTTTCTTTCAAGCCCTATTCAGCCGAACATAAGGTAGCGGTTATAAGTCAAGCTCATTTGATGACTCGCGAAGCTCAAAATTGTTTCTTAAAATTTCTGGAGGAGCCGACGGATAAAACATTATTGATTTTAGTAACAGAATATCCTTCAACTTTACTTCCAACTATCTTGTCTCGAGTTCAAAAGATTAGATTCTTCCCATTAAAAGGTTTTAAAATTGATGATTCGGAAGAAATTGTTTCAGACCTAGTCAAATTAAAAGAATCAGACCTGGCCTATAAGTTTCAATATGCTAAAAAGATAACCGCTAAAGATTCAACGGCAGACATTAAAGAAATATTGAACACTTGGCTTCGTTGTTTTCGCACTCAACTTATTTCCGATAATACAAGCAAGACAAAAGAAATCTTAAAACAAATTCAATCAACTCAACAGTTACTTTCAACAACTAACACAAACCCCAAACTAGCCTTAGAAATCCTCCTCCTAAAATTCTAATTTTATTTGCTCTTATGATTTATTTTTGTTATGATGAAATAAATACAAAATAAAATATTATGGAATACAAAGAAATTATTAAGAAAATTAAACCAGAGATGGACAAAGTTATTGCCTTCTTGGAAAGAGAGCTTTCTAAGGTTAGAACTGGTCGATCTTCAGTTTCTTTAGTCGAAGATATAGTTGTTGATTGTTTTGGTCAAAAGTTTCCCTTAAAACAATTGGCATCAATATCATCTCCGGAACCCAAACAAATTATTATTCAACCATGGGATAAATCATATATTGAAGGCATTGAAAAAGCCATTTCTAATTCAAGCTTAGGAACATCTCCAGTTGTTGATAAAGATATTATAAGAATATTTTTACCGCCCTTGAGTGATGAATACAGAAGAACCTTAGTCAGGGTTTTATCTGAAAAACAAGAAGAGGCGAGGAAAACAATAAGGCATTGGAGGGGGGAGGCATGGGAACAAGTCCAAAACGAAACCAAAACAGGTGAAATTAGAGAAGACGACAAGTTTAGAGCTAAAGACGAGCTTCAAAAAGTAGTTGACGAATATAATAAAAAGGTTGAGGAAATAGGCGAAAAAAAAGAAAAAGAAATTTTAGAATAATATGACAATTTTTATCGCCATAGTATCTCTTATATTGCTTATTGTTCTACATGAATTAGGACATTTTTTGTTTGCCAAAAAATTTGGTGTTAGGGTTGATGAATTCGGGATTGGTTATCCACCAAGGTTATTTGGTAAAAAAATAGGAGAGACAATTTATTCCTGGAATCTTTTGCCTCTCGGTGGTTTTGTTAAAATATATGGTCATGAAGAGAGAATAGAAGATCCAAGGAGTTTTACCACCAAGCCATTTTGGCAAAAGTCTATTATTATTTTAGGCGGAGTTGCTGTTTTCTGGGTTGTAGCAGCTGTTTTATTAAGCGTTGTTTTGCTCATAGGTGCTCCATCGGTGGTAGAAGATTATGAAATTGGTAATTTTAAAAATCCTCGAGTTCAAATTATTGAAGTTTCTAATGACTCACCAGCCTTCACTGCTGGATTAGAAATAGGAGACATAATAAAGAGCATTAATGGTGTTAGCGTTGATAAAGTGGTGGAGGTTCAAAACATGTCAGCTGTAAACAAAGGTAAAGAAATTGTTTTAACGATGCAAAGAGGTCAAAAAGTTTTTGATGTTTCTTTAACTCTTAGAGAGGATTTTCCTAATGACCAGGGTCCAATGGGTGTTGCTTTATTTAGAACGGCTTTAAAGAAAACTGTTTGGTATAAGGCACCTATCGATGGAGTAAAAGCAACAGGGAACTTAACAGTTTCAATTGTTAAGGGTTGGGGAAAGGTTCTTAGTAGCTTGTTTCGGGGCAAGGGAGTTCCTGAGGGCGTTGAAATAAAGGGAGCTGTTGGGATATTCGAATTGTTTAACGGTATTGGTTCTTTAGGGGTTAGTTATTTCTTGCAATTAGTGGCCATAATTGCTATTTCTCTTGCTTTGCTCAATTCTTTACCCATACCGGCTTTAGATGGAGGATGGTTTGTATTTCTTCTTATTGAGAAAATAAAGGGCAAACCGTTAGACGATAAAATCGTTCAAAGGATTAGCACGGTGTTTTTTATCTTGTTGGTAATCTTGATGATCTGGATCACAGCTAAAGACATAATCGGGCTATTTTAAGTTAAGCATATGTATCAATCAAAACTTTTCTATAAAGCGTTTAAGGAAGCACCTAAAGATGCCGAAGCAGTATCTCATATTTTATTAACAAGAGCTGGTTTTATTGATCAAACAGCGGCCGGTCTGTATTCCTTTTTGCCCTTAGGTTTTAAGGTTCTTAAGAAAATAGAAAATATTATCCGAGAAGAAATGACCAACATAGATGGTCAGGAATTTTTAATGCCAGCCTTAACACCCAAGGAGAATTGGCAGAAAACAGGTAGGTGGTCAAGCTTTGATGCCTTATTTAAATTAAAAGGCGGTGATAAAGAATATGCCTTAGCGCCGACTCACGAAGAAATTATATCCCCTCTGGTAAAAAAGATTATTCTTTCGTATAAAGATTTGCCGTTGTATTTGTTTCAGATTCAGACCAAATTTAGAAAAGAGCTTCGGGTTAAGTCAGGTCTTTTAAGAACCAGAGAGTTTATAATGAAAGATCTTTATTCGTTTCAT
>JAHJSY010000022.1 GCA_018830125.1 Patescibacteria group bacterium
TGAGGAAAATAATTCCATGCATCATTTGTTAATTCAAGAATATTACTTAATTCCGAAATATCTCCTCCGCGATCAAACATCGCTATTACCTTCGTCATGTCATCATTTTCTTTCTCATAATAAATTACATCTTTAACATGATCCAAGGTAAAAACACTTCCGACATCCTTAAGCATTTCAATAAGCTCTTGCCCATAATATTCTGCCACCTCCGTAAAATCACCGATACGAAGTAATAATGATCCGGAACCACAAGTGGGATCATAAACCGACCGAACTCGTTTCTTATCTTGAGACACAATTTGAGCAAGAAGTCGTGACACTTGAGACGGGGTGTAAAAATCACCTCCTTTTTTACCAGCTCCTGCTGCAAATTCGCCAATTAGATATTCATAGGCATCACCAAGAAGATCGCTTTTCGTATCTTCAAGTTTAAAATCTATACCGCTTAAATGTTTAAGAACTTCTATTATAACTTCGTTTTTCTGATTTTCTCGAGAACCAAGTTTTGTTGAAGTTAAATCAACATCATCGAATAATCCTTTAAAATTGTCTTCACTTTCGGTGCCCATTGAGGTTTGTTCAATGGTATTAAGAATATTTTTAAGGTCTTCTAAAATAAAATTGTTTTGGTTTTTTATTTCTCCCTTTCCCTTTTTAACGATATATGAAAAAAGTTCTGTTGGTTTTAAAAAAAATCCAAGATGCTCAACGCATCCGGATTTTATATGATCTAAATATTTTTTACCATTATCGGTATTTTCTTTTATTTCTGAAAATTTAAATTCATCCTTGGCAAGAAGTTTTTCATCAACATAATACTCTAATTTTTCAGAAAGATATTTATAGAATATAAAAGCCAGAATATAGTTTTTATACTCGTCCGCATTCATTTTTCCACGAAGTACATTTGCCACGCCCCACAATTGTTTTTCCAATAATTTCTTTTGTTCTTCTGACATATTTTACAAATTAAATTTTTATTGTCTTTATATCTAATTTACTCTCTTTTTACTTAAAAATCAAGCTAAAAAGAGGCTCGACCTCTCCAAAATGAATTAATTATATAAAAGAGATTAGAGGTCGGGCCTCTCGACACCATGACGAAATGTTCAAGGTGAGCAAAGCTAAGCTTTGCTCACTTCTTCGCTCCTCCTCAAGGAACGAAGAAGAGTTGCGTAGAGGTCCGACCTCTCTTCCGTCGCAAGCTCCTCCTCGAGGTGCGGACCTCCGACGACGACCTCCGACGACGAAAGTGATAGACGCTCGGCGTCTATCACTTCTATCACTTCTGATTTGGATTGTGGGAGTTTTGGGAGCCAAGAAGAGGCACAGGAAATATATGAATAAATAATGGGGTCAGGCACCTTTTCTACTTACCGAAAATCGTTTCTCAAGAAACGATCCAAGAATTGCGTAGAGGTCCGACCTCTTGATGGCGAAGAAAAAAGCCGTAAATGTTTGTAAACATTTACGGCTTTAGGGTGAGTGATCAGGAGGCCAGGTGTTGGGCAGTTTAATGAGCGCCCGGCTCTAGGCTTTTTCCGTTCCTAGGATTGGTCAAAGTCATATTTTCCTTGGACCTCTGATCTCTCTAAAATGTACTATACCGACAGTATAGCAAACCCACAGAATTTGTCAGTAGCTGGCAGTCCTATCTTCAACTTTCCGAGATTTCTAAAAAGTGTTAGACATCCGATGTCTATCACTTTTTATTCATTGTTTTTCGCATATGGCAATATTCGCATTTGGGATCATCGCATGATTTGTCCCAAAAGTCTAAGTTAATTATTTCTTTGGCCACTTTGTTTATCTGCTCTTCAAGCTCTTTTACTTCCCCTCTTTCAATTTCAAACTTTTCTTTTTTATAATTTCCCTTAGTGTCTGGTTCTATAAAATCTATTTCTCCAGAGATCATTTTGAACTTATTCTTTTGATAATTATTCAATAATAGATTATAAAAAACAAGTTGCCGTTTATAGCCACCGCTACCACTCTTCGTTTTTCCCTCTATATCGTTCCTAGTTTTTGGCTTACCTGTTTTGTAATCAACTACGTTAACGTTATTTGAAGAATCTATTATTTCTATTTTATCAATTTTTCCGTTAATTACTATGTTTTTGGCAAGCTCTATCCCTCTTATATTAAATTCAGAAAGCATATTATTCTTCCATTCTTTGTGATATTTTTTATAATATCCCTCTAAAACTCTTTTTCCTTTATTAAGAATCTCCTGGTATTCTTTTTCTTGGATAGGTTGATTATTTAACGATTCTACAAATTTACCAACGAGATACTTTTCTTTTAAATCATCTCCTTTTGCCAATCTATCAAAATAAAGATTTAAGGCACCATGGATTGCTGTTCCAAACATAAGATGTTTATTTGGCGATCCTGGAATACGAATTAAATTTCTATAAAAATATTTCCAAGGACATTCAAGATAATTATTTAGAGCAGTGGCCGATAAGCCATACTTATAAAAAAGTTCATTTAAAAGTCCTTTTTCTTTAATGGTTGAATGCGTATTAATAACAGGAGCAAACTCAATTTCTTTTTTGGCATTAAATTCTTCTTCTTTCTTCTTCACATCAGAAAGTTCAATATAATCCTCTTTAATATCCTGCAAAAATTTGCTGGGCAATTGATCGCGACCATTTTGATTATAGTTTGAATATGTAATAAACACCTTTTTTCTTGCCCTGGTTAATGCCACATAGAATAGATTACGTTCATCGCTATCATCAATAGCAAAATTCTTTTCTATCGGAAGCTTGATAAGATTTATGTTTCTTCTAGAACCCCAACGTTTATCAACGGCATTAAAAATATAGACATAGTCAAATTCCAAACCCTTAGATTTATGGGCGGTCATAAGGCGGACCTTGTCTGGAGCAAAAACTGATTCATTTTTAATAGATACATTGTGTTCTTTCAACACGTCTAAATAAGAGAAAAAATCATCAAGAGTGTAATTTTTATGATTTTCTACAAGAGCTTTAACTTGGCCGAAAAGTGTATGGAGTTTTTTTATTTTTTCTACAGCAGATTGACTAGAGATAAGAGAGGAAAGAAATCCTGAATCACGAACAATGTCCTCAAAAGACCTAACTGTGTCTTCGTTTAAAGAAAATCTTTTCCATCTTGAAAGATCTTCGTATATTTTTTTAAGCTTATCTATTGATTCAATCCCCTCTTTCTTCATTATTTCTGATGACTTTATCACATCATACGGATTAATCCTCTTATTACTAATACTGCTTATCTTATAAACATCAATTGGGGGTATATCGAAAATATCTATATGAAGCATTTCTATAAGCTCTTGTCCTGACCCAAAGTTTTGAACTGCTTTTAAGATTATAAGAAGTTTTTTGATATCTTCGTCGTTCATTATGTCTTGATCTGATTCAATAACAAAAGGAACGCCTAATTTTTCAAACATTCTAGCTATTGGAACAACATCTCTATTCTCTCTATATAAAACAGCTATTTCCCCCGGAGATCTTTTTTCCTTTTTTAGCTCTTCAATATTCTGTAATATATTTTTTGCTAAAAAATATTGTTCAGCTTCTAGGTTGGAGAAAGCCGAAATAGATATTAAAGCTTCTTTATGTCCCGCCCTTGCCGAAAGGCCCATTTCCGAAGAAATAATATTATCAGCTACATTTAAAATTGTTTGTGTAGAACGATAATTAGATTTTAAATTTATAACCTTCACATTCTCATAGAGATTTTTAAAGTATAGGAAATTCTCCCTTGAAGCTCCTTGAAAACGAAATATCGCCTGCTTCTCATCACCAACTATGAATAGGTTTGGTTTTTTATAATAATTTGCTAAAAGTTCTAATATTCTATTTTGAGCAGAATTAGTGTCTTGATGCTCATCAACTAAGATATATAAATATTGCTCTTGCAACATTAAAAGAAGTTCTTTGTTCTTCTCCAGAGCTATCATTACCTGCATTATCATGTCACCATAATCATAGAAATGCAATTCTTGAAGTTTTTCTTGATACTTGTCGTATATTTGAGCAAGCTCTTTGTTACGATCAATATATTTTTTCTCCTTTATATATTTGCCCTTCATTTTTCCTTCGTAGGCACCTTTTTCATAATAAAGATCTTCTATATTTAAAAAATCCTTTTCCTCTCTTTCGGCTAATTCTTTAAATTGTTTAGGCAATAGGCCCTGTCTTTTAAGCTCGTCTATAGAGCTAATAATAGAACGAACGTAGAAATAGTTATCTCCAAAAGGTTTTAGCATCTCAAGACTTAAGCTATCAACAATGCCTCTTATAATATTTATTTGGTCAATATCTGTTATATTATTAGAACCCATGATATCTGGAAATTCATCAGGATAATTCTTAATAATATCATTGGAAAAACCATGGAATGTAGCAATGTTAACACTATAAGCATCGGAGCCAATAATCCTAATCAAATTTTTACGCATAGAAGCAACTCCGGATTCAGTAAATGTTAACGCCAAAATCCCCTCAGGGGGCGTATCGGTCTTATTCAAAATATTAGCAATTCGCATTGAAAGCAAATGGGTTTTACCCGTTCCTGGGCCAGCAATAACCATAACTGGCCCTTCTATTGAATCAACGGCTTCTTTTTGCTCAAGATTAAGCTTATCATATTCCACCTCAAAATTTTTGTTTAACTTTTCATCCATAATTTTATTATCATTAAAACAAGTCTCTATATTGATCATAATTTTCTTTGATTATCTGCTTCCATCTCGCTGTTTCATTACTACCACCTAAATCATTTTTATGATAAACCAAAAGGACATAAACCATTCTTATGTCCCGATGAACAGCAACAATACATCTATTGCCTGAACTTTTTCTAGATTTTTTTGATCCCGCAATACGAAACTCAGTTTTAACTATTTTAATATTATCAACATCTATTATGGTTTCGACAATTGAAGTATTAAATAAAGCATCTGTGCGTTTAAATTCTTCGATCATTGCTCGCCATGTTATATCCCAAGCAGTTTTGTATTTTTTCTTGAAGTTTTTAATAAAATGACGTTCGGCAAAATGTTCTGTCGCCACCGCATATTTAGTAAACATATTCTGGATCTTCTTGAGTTATTAACTCATAAGGAATTATTTCGTCAGGAGAGCAAATTTTATAAGGCAATTGATTATGAGTAAAATCAACAATTTCGTTAGTTTTCTTGTTCTTCCATTTTTCTGAAATCTTTGCGATTAATTCTATTTCTTTTTTAGATAATTTTTCTAATGGTTTATTTTTTGACCCTCTATTTTCTGAGATTAAAAGTAAATCGTTTTTATGATCAACTGTTATTTTTCCTGTTTCTTCTAGTTCGTCTATCGCCCTAAAATATATATCTGGCACTGGTCCATATTTAATTCTGCGATACTGCATTCCACTCATGCTTTCTAAATGATTGTAAAACCAAGAAAAATCTGCCAAATATAACATTTTAGCAAGTTTTGTTTTTAAGATTTTGCCATCTTTAGACGAGCCATTTCTGATATAAGCCAAGATCATTTCTTTATACTTTTCATAATCTGGCTGTAATCCACTCTCAACCTCTTCTAAAGAAATACCAAAAATATCAGATAGCTTTACCATTTGAGAAAAGTTAAGCTCTGTTTTTCCTTGTTCAAAAGCAATATAGGAAGAACGAGAAATTTCCAATTTTTCCGCGACTTCTTCTTGCTTTAGTTTCTTTTTAATTCTTAGATCTTTTATCAATTTAAAATATTGATTAGTCATATCTTTTATTTTATATACTTATAAGTTAATATTACAATAACCATGTCAAAAAGTCAAACTTTTAATGTTAGCATTTTAGATATTCACACATTAAGATTGTTGGGGTTTATCACGCATACTTTGATCATCAGAAACATTGCATAGAAAGGAGAAAGAGGAGAAAGGGGACGCATCACTTTTAAACGGGGTTTTAGTCATTTTGTGAAAATCACTCCTCAAAACCAAGCTTTTTCCCGTGATTTTCCAAGTGTGGACCTCGTGAGATTCAGTTGGAACCAAATCTTAAGAGAATTACAATCCTGGAGCTATTTACTTAAAAAATAGTTTTTAACTGAAAATCTAAACTGCTCAACAAAGAGTTCTTTAAAAAATCTAGCACCGTTTTGTTCATAAAACAAAACAACTGCTTTTTTGTAATCAGCTTCATCTATGCTTCTAAAAGAAAGTGGGCAAATATTGTTAGCTAATAAAACGGCGTTAGCCATCATCCTGGCGGTTCTTTTGTTACCATCTTCAAATGGTTGAAGATAAGAAAGAAGAAGAATTACAAGCAGAGCTTTAGAAAAATTATCTTTAACATTATTCAATTCTTTCACCATTCTTTCCAGCCCTTCTTTAATTTGATGTTGATTGTCTAATGGCCTATAAACTGTTCCTGTTATCCCAACTAATCCCTTTCTTATCCCCACGGCAACGTCCAGATCTTTAACAATTATCTTATGAACATCTTCTATATCTTTAATATCAAGTTTTTTAAATCTTTTTAAGTTATCTAAGATATAATCCAATGTTTTTTTATGATTCAAAATCATTATAGCCTCTTCTTTCTTATGCCCTTTAGCCTCTTTGTTTTCCTTTATTAGAATTTCTGTATCAATAAGAGAGTAGGTGTTCCCCTCAATTTTTGACGATTTCCAACTTAGCTCAATAGTTAATCTTTCAAGCTCTTTCTTTAAAATAGTTTTAGATAGCTTTTTATGATTTCTTTGATAATTGTTATTCAACTTTTCAAGTTCTTCTATTTCCCTTTTGGAGAAAATATTATCTAGATGATTAAAAACATCAAAATTAAATTTTTTATAAGCAACATCTCTTTTATCTGAATCTTTCTTAAAATATTTATCTACGTCAAGAAAAAACAAAAGAGTATTCTCTAATAATTCCTTATAAGTTATGTTCCTACCTTCTCCGTTTTTGATAATTAACTTTTCTTTTAATAAAAAATTAAGATCACGAACAATAGTCACCCTTGAGGTTTCTTCGTAGCTATCGTTTATAAAATCATTAATAGTGGAATTATTAGAATCGGGATTATTTTTTATAAATTCTAAAACTTCTAATTGTCTTTTATTTAATTTTTTCTTAGTTTTAATCATATTTTAATTGTATCATTTATATTGCTTAATTGTATCATTTTGAAACAATTAATGCAATTAAAGTATAGTATATTAAGTGGAGGACCTTTAACTGGCTTGAAATCCTACCTGCTTATGATTTTAATTTATCACAGATTGGTGGTTTATTACAAGTTTAAAGCGTCTATCTCAAAATTGGATAATAAATAAACCGTGTTTTTCAATATCTTCTTTTTGACCAAATTTATCTAAATCAAACTTTAAAACATACTTTGCCTCTACCTCCATTTCTCTTCCAGTGTATTCTTTTGTTTCTGGGTTCCATTCTTGTAAAAGAAGTTTGTCTCCTCCTTCAATATCAAAATCAGCCAATCTTAACTCAAACTTTTTCTTGCCGGATTTAATATTGTTAAAATACTCCGGCCAAATTTTCTTTTTTATTATTTTCATAATTATTTAAATGGATTATACTTTTGTTTTAATAAATTTTGTTGGGGAACAAACAAAGGACTTGGTAGTTTTAATTCGTCCCACTCAAACCAATCCCATTTTTCACATTTATCTGGTTCCATTACTTTTACTTCTCCCCCATCATAATCGGCTAACATAAATATTGTGATATAGTGTTTGTTTTCTTTTTCGAAAATATCATTGGTTGTAGTAGCAAATCTAA
>JAHJSY010000023.1 GCA_018830125.1 Patescibacteria group bacterium
AACCATGTCATGATAAAAATTCCAAAAACTACAATACTCTATAGTGCTGTAGTTTATAGAACTTTATTTTAGAGCTTTATTTATTTGTTGATATATTTGAGATTTGCGATCTAATTTTTTTAAAGATTTTTTAACTCTTTCTTTCTGTTTTTCGTTCATTGTTTTGACTATATCTTCAATCAAAAGTTGTGGCCAAAACATAATTGGATAACGTTTTTTGAGCTTTTTAAATTCACTATATTCTGATTGTGTCTTTTTAGATTCTTTCCTCTTGGTTCTTTTCGCAATTAATCTAAAACCCTGTCCCGATTCTAATAGCCATTGATTTATTTTAGATATTGTAGTCGGGCTTGTCTTTAGTAAGTTTTGAATTTCTTGATAATCTTTTCCGTTAATTAACATTTTTGCAACCTTAATTCTTCTAGCTATCATCACAGTTTCCTGTTTTGTTAGTAAATCAGTTATAAAATCCATTATTTCTTCTGGACCATTTAAAACAGAAATTGCTTCACAAAACTCTTGTAATAAATTGGCTTTCTCTGTGCTTGAAATTGTTGAATATTTTTTCATATTATTTTGATATGTTATTTTAATTTTATTTAAACTTTATTTCCCATCTAACCATTTATTTAATTATATTATTTAATTATAACATAATTCTAAAAACTACAGCACTCTATAGTGCTGTAGTTTTTTCTCAGCAAACATTCCCTTATTTCTTTTCTATTCGGCGGACATATTCTGACTTTTCGGTGTTTATCTCTATAATATCATCTTGCTGAATAAATAGGGGGGCGTTGATTTCGGCTCCTGTTTCTAGAGTTACCAATTTATTCCCACTTTGAGCTCGGTCTCCTTTTGTTCCTGGAGGAGCCTGACTAACTTTCAAGCTAATCTTAACTGGTAAAGATATATTGATTATTTCTTCATTAAATATTAGGGCTTCCACTTCTTGATTTGATTTTAAAAACTTAGCTATATCTCCTATCTGATCTTTTGATAATTCAAATCTTTTAGAAGAATTGTCTGATTCAGAGAAAACATATTTGTCTTTGTGGGAATATACAAACTTAGCTTTTAGTTTTGAAAGTTCAGCTTCTTCAAAACTATCAGAACCTCTAAATGTTTGAGGAATAATATTTCCCGTAATTAAGTTTTTCAATCTAGCTTGCAAAACTGAAGAGCCTCTGGCTTTAAACATAGCTGAGGCCTCCACTATTTCATAAGGTTGGCTGTTATATATAATTCTTGAGCCTTTCCTTAGCTCAGAGTAAGGGGTTAAAGCCATGATGTCCTCTTAAGAAATCCTCCATAGCCATTGGTTTTTTACCTTCTGGCTGTATTTTCTTAATTATTAATTTATCTTTGATTACTTCTGTTTCTAATATCTTTATTCTTTTGTTTCTCCAAATAGTATAGGTTCCTGGCCAAGGATTAAAAGCCCTAACTTGAGAATCAATTTCTTCTGGTGTCTTCTTCCAATCAATTTCACCATCCTCTCTTTTAAAAACTTTTGTATAACTCGCTTCTTTATGATCTTGTTCTTTTGCCTTAATTTTTCCGTCAATCCATTTAGGCAATATTTCTATTAGGAGCTGAGCTCCTTTAACGGCCAATTGCTTCTCCAATTCCTTATAAGTATAGTTTTGGGAAATTGGATATTGGATATTGGAAATTATTGCTCCGTGATCCATTTTCTCATCCATTAGCATTATACTAATTCCTGTCATTTTGTCACTATTTAAAATAGCTGTTTGTATTGGAGAAGCTCCTCTATATTTTGGCAACAAAGAAGGATGAATATTAATAACCCCGTATTTAGGAATATTCAAAACATCTTTAGGAATTATTTTTCCATAAGAGGCAACAATAACTAGACCAGGCCTAGTTATTTTTATTTCATTATGATCATTAAGAACAACTAAATTCAGGGAGCCAAGCTCTTCAAGAACTGCTTCTCCAAATCTTCCTTTTCCTAAATAAGCTATTTTTGTATTTTCCATTCTATTTCTTTTTCTTTACCAGCAAACTCAAGCCATTCTCCAAAATTATCAATAACATACCACTTCTTTTTTGTTTCCGACCAAATCATTGGCATATTTCTGAAAAATGGCTTCTTAACTATTTCTTTTGGTTTCAGGCGATCTAGTTCCAGCCACTTTTTAAAGACTGTTTCTATAGTATAATCTAATTTCCTTGAATTAGCCCAATCAGCAACTTTATCAATTGCTTTCTTGGCTTTTTCAATAGAGCCGGCTAATTCTAAAAGTTGCTTAGCTGGCTTTGTATAACGTGAATAAACTATTTTTCTTTTTTTGGCATTCTTTTTTAACTCTTCTAAACTGACGCCTTTCGTTTCAAAAAAGTGAGTAATAATCTGGCGGATAGCTGTCTCTTCTTTAAGCTCATCGTAATACTTAATCTTTCCCTTTTTAATATACTCTTCAATCTTTTTAGCTGTTCTATCTCCTATTCCTTCTAACTTCTTCAGTCCTTTTAAACCATCTTCTTCATATATTTCCTTAACATCTTTTTTGAGATCATCTAATACTTTCCCTGCGCGACTATAGGCCCGAATTCTAAAAGCACTATCCCCTTTTATATTAAGAAGTTCTTCTATATCTTTTAATATTTTAGAAATCTTTTGATTGAGCATTAATATATCTCATAGGTGATGATAACCGATGATGATATTTTATTCTCTCCTGTTTGAATATCTGGTGTTGCTCCACCCTTGCCCATACCGGAATCCATAGAAACTGCTGACTCATAATATGGGTTATAAGAATTTTCATTGAAATTAATTATTCTTCCCAACTTAACTCCAAGTTGGTTAGCTAATTCTTGGGCTTTTGTTTTAGCTTTTTCAATAGCTTGCTCTCTAGCTTGTTTTTTTAAATCGTCTTCGTTATCAATAACGAAATTCAATCCGCCCATATTAGTGGCACCAGCCGAAGTTGCTTTTTCAATAATAGTCCCTGTTTTATCTAAATTTCTTATTTTAACTTGAACTTGTTGTGAAACTTCATATCCTTTCAAGATTCTTTCTCCATAACCTCTTTCTGTATATTCATAAAGGGGATAGATATTAAAACCAGTGGTTTTTAAATCTTTATCTTCAACGCCCTGTTCTTTTATAGCTTTGATTATACTGTTCATCTTCTCTGTATTTTTATTCATAGCATCGGAAACCGTTTCAGCATCATTAACAACCGAGAAGCTAACGACACCTAAATCTGGCTTGGCATAAATTTCTCCCGTTTCAGAAATTACTATAGAGTTTCTTAATTCAATATCTTGTCCAATATATTTTCCTTGCTTAATTTTATTAACCACATCCACTGCTGTAGAAACAGCCAAAACAATAAAGAACACAATTAAAACAGCGATTAAGAGACTTAAAAGCTTTTTCTTATGTTCATAAAAATGTTTATTTTCCATATTTTTATATTATTAATTTATTATTTTTATGCTTTCTATGATTACGTCTTCAACTGGACGATCAGGACCTTCAGTGGAAGTATTCTCTATTTTTGTAATGATATCCATTCCCTTCACCACTTTACCAAAAACAGTATGCTTAGTATCAAGAAAATTATTATTTTCTGTGTTAATAAAGAACTGGCTCCCGTTAGTATTTGGTCCAGCATTAGCCATAGAGATAGTGCCTATAATGTTCTTATTATTACTATGAATTTCATCTTCAAAAGTGTATCCTGGACCACCTGTTCCCCATCTATCTTTTAAAGAATCGCCTTGGGTTAATGGATCTCCTCCCTGAATCATAAATCCTTTAATTACTCTATGGAATTTTGTTCCATCATAAAAACCTTCTTCCGAAAGTTTTACAAAATTAGCAACTGTTTTAGGAGCATCTTCTCCAAAAAGTTCTAATTCAATTTCGCCGAAATTGGTTTTCATTACTGCTGTCATATTTTTTACTGGATCATCAATATTATTATCTTCAACAATTATTTTTTCAGAGTCATCAGAATCGCTA
The DNA here is from genome assembly GCA_018830125.1 of Patescibacteria group bacterium. Lineage (GTDB taxonomy): Bacteria > Patescibacteriota > Minisyncoccia > Minisyncoccales > GWA2-38-27 > JAHJSY01. The sequence continues at coordinate 4,001 of JAHJSY010000023.1, forward strand.
GAATTATAAACAAAGAGGAAATAAACCCCTAAACCGATGAGTATTAATATTGATATTACTATTAATAATGGATTAATTATCTTATTCATATAAATAATTTTATCAGATTAAGAATAATCTAGCAAGGCGGATTTCACGGTAGGAGAAGTTTCTCTTAAAATTTTTCTAACATGGCCTAATTTTGCATCCCCTGTTTTGGCAAAAGCCCTCTTAATCTTAAGTATGAAAAGCTTAGCTTTGCACACTTTATCTTTGCACATTTGGAATTTTTTGATCTTTTGGAATGACATGGTAATATATTAAATATGAATATAGAAACCAAAAAATTCGACTTCATAAAAGCTGAAGCGAAAAAGCTATATGATTCTCAAAGGGAGAACTATAACCCATTTTTTAAAAGTAATATCACTTTTAGCTCCGACGGTTTCCATCACCTTCAATTTAGTGCAAGAAGAGAAAGAAATAAGAGCGAACAGATTCTTAAATTTAGGCTCTTGCCACTAGCTATCGGTATTATAAGAAACTCGGGAACTCTGCAAGAATATAGAAAAAATCTATTGGGTATAGGCAAGAAAGGAAAAGATGGTCTTAGAAAAACAAAGGAAGTTGAATATTTTGGATTTATTGCTATAGTCGGAAAGGAAAAAATTAAAATTCGAGTGGTATTAAGAAGAGTTGGCGATGGTAATATTACTTTTTGGAGCGTTATGTCATACTCTAAATTAAAAAAGGGCCAGAAAAAATACACCGATGGTATTGATGACGAATAAAACAAAAACACCGCCGAAAGCGGTATTTTTGTTGTGCTTGCCTTCAGCTTAGGAATTCCTTGGCTGAACGGGGCTTTCGCCCACAAGCACACCCTTAATATAACGTAACAATAAACCATTGTCAAGCGATAATTGGGGAAAACATCCTTTTTATATAAATAATCTAGCAAGACGGATTTCGCGGTAGGAAAATTCTTCGCCTAATATATCTTTAACAGGAGATAACCTTGTATCCCCCGTTTGAGCAAAGGCATTTTTAATTTGATGAAAATATTCCGGTTTTAAATATTCTAAATCAAGATTTTTATCCATAGAAACCAACCTCTCTAAATGAGCTATAATAGTTTCTTCTTTTAGCTCTTGGATCTGAGCTATTTTTTCAATTGGCAACTTCTGAGAAATATATAATCTAGTTATTTTGTAGCTAGATGTTGGCTTCTTTTTCTTTTCTTTAACCATATCTGTTTTTGATAGAGAATTTAGAAATTGTTTTTGAACTTCTATTTTTTGCAAGGAACTTGTTTCTTTCAAATCTTCAGCTACCTGTTCAGACATCTCTTTTAATTTCTCATCTAACTCTGAAACCTTTTGATTAACCATAAACGCCAAATCATTCAGGCCTAAAAGTTTCAATCCGGCAAACGAACGCAAACGAGAAAGAGCAACATAGCCCATGCCCTCAACAAAACATTTAGAAAGATCTATCTCGGCCGAATCAAGATTCATCCCCTGACTTTTATGAACTGTTATTGCCCAAGCTAAACGAAGCGGAAGCTGACTAATTTCAGCTTTTACAATCTCGTCTTCCTCCACTGTCCAAATCGCCGGCTTAACCTTAATATGACTTCCGTCATTAATTTCAACAATGGGTGAATTATCATAGCTAAAACCAGCCACTTTACCCAATGTGCCATTAACATAACCCGCCTCAAAATTATTTTTAACAAACATCACCTTAGCTCCTATTTTTAAAGCCAATTCTTCGGGAGCTAGGCAACCCCTTTTAAGTGCTTCGGCAATATTTTTATTCCCTCGACACTCCATATAGTAAACAATCTTTTCTCCCTCCACTTTAGCCAATTCTGAATTATTAATAATATCTACATCCATATTGTGAGTATAAAGTTTAGGAGAAACAGCAAAAGAAATCTCTCTTTCGTAATTATTGTCAGCCAATAACTGGCGAGCCTCTGAAACTTTTTTATTTCTAATAAGACTTAACAATGCAAACAACTCGCCTTCTTCTTGACGATGCTGTTCTTCGAGATAACAAATATTCATATCCATGTTATTCCAAATACCAGATTCGGTAACAAATCTAACTTCCCTACTTCTTCCAATTGGCGGTAATTGAAAAAAGTCACCAGAGCAAACTATTTGCATACCCCCAAAAGGCCTAGCTTTTTTCTTGAAGGCCTGACAAATACGATCAAGCAAATCAAACTGAAAAGAATTGATCATTGATATTTCATCTATAATAAGGACTTCTGTATTTTTAAATCTTTTTCTAAGATAACTTCTTTTCAGAATTTTATTTAAATCTCCTTCTGTCATACTATCTTTAATTCCCATGCCAGACCAAGAATGAATAGTAACCCCTCCCATATGAGTAGCGGCAATTCCAGTAGAAGCAGTAACGCCAACCTTTTTATTCTTTTTTCTTAAGTAATCAATATATTTATTTAACAAAAAAGTCTTCCCGCTTCCAGCCGGGCCAGTTAAGTAAACATTTCTCCCCATCTTCAATATATCTAAAGCTTCATCTTGAGTCATATTTATATACTACCAAAAAACCACCCGAAATCAAACCATTGACTTATATGTGAGAATATGATATTCTACTGATACTGATATTGCAAATAAAACACATGTATACACCAAATCGAAATCGACGCGGTCGAAGCCGTGGTAAATTTAATAGTGGTCGTCCACAGAGATCACAGAGATATAATAGCAATAATGGACGCAATAGTAAGACACGAAAGATGTCTACTTTTGATCCGTCTCAGTTTATTAATACTAATCCTGTTGATGCTGTTGAAGAAATATATACTCCAAAGAATCGCTTTGATACTTTTGGCTTAAATGAACGACTAATGCATACTATCGCCTCAAGAGGATTAAAGTCCCCAACACCTATTCAAGATCAGATTATCCCAGAAATAATGGCTGGACATGATGTTATCGGTATTGCCGAAACTGGAACAGGAAAAACAGCCGCCTTTCTTATCCCTCTTATTGAAGGCACTCTTAAGAATCATGGAAAACAAACTCTTATACTCACACCAACGCGTGAACTTGCCTTACAAATAGGCGAGGAATTACGTGGACTTTCAGAAGGCACTAAGATTTTTTCGGCTCTCTGTGTCGGCGGAATGAATATTCGCCCACAGATCAGAGCTCTTCGTAATAGAAGCCAATTTATTATTGGTACTCCAGGTCGTGTTCTTGACCTACTTAGACGTAACCAATTCAAACCTAATAATGTAGCAACTGTTGTTCTTGATGAAGCCGACCGAATGCTTGATATGGGATTTATCCGTGATATGAGATCTATTCTTTCTACAATTCCAACAAATAGAAAAACTCTTCTTTTTTCGGCTACTATGTCTAAAGATGCCCAACAGCTTGTTAACGATTTTCTTATTGATCCTGTAACAATATCGGTAAAGAAAAAAGATGTTGCTAATAGTATTGAACAAGATGTTGTTCATTACAAGCAAAATAATAAATTCGATGTTCTTTTTGCTCTTCTTTCGGCTCCTGAGTCTAAACGTGTTCTTATCTTTGGCTCAATGAAACACAGCGTTGAGAGATTGGCTCGTCAAATATCAACAAACGGTTTGTCGGCAGAATCTATCCATGGCAATAAAAGTCATGGACAACGACAGCAAGCACTTAGAAAATTTAAAAGGGGGGAATCTCGCGTTCTTGTGGCAACTGATGTTGCCGCCAGAGGTATTCATATTGAAGACGTAACTCATGTTATTAATTACGACCTCCCCAACACATTTGAAGATTATGTTCATCGTATCGGCCGAACTGGCCGTGCCACAAAACATGGCAAAGCTCTCACTTTCGTCCTTGCCAAGTATTAATATTTATAACTCTCTTAAATATCCCCAGTTATGAAGTTTGTCACTGTCTTCAAACCACCTATCACCAATATCATCTCTATAAAACATATTGGGGATCATTATATTATTTATTCTACTATATGCCTGGTACTGTGCTTGCTTCATTGTTTGACCAGTTCCCACTATAACAAAAACCACCCCCTTACGACAAGCCACAACCCATTCATCATTTATTAATTTTACATCTTCAATATGGACACCGTCTAGTTTTGGTTTTTTAAATAGGATAACTACGTCTTTTGAGTCAGCCAAAGCACTCTCCACTTCGCCACCATAAGGAAATGGTGGAACAACCAAACGAACACCAATCTGGAAACCCGATTTGGTCTTAAACTTTTTTAATTCTCCTGCGGCTAATTCATAAAGAAATTCGCTAGTTGGCATCAAAATTCCTTCTTGTTGAATGTGAATTGTTGGATACCCGAACCTAGCGGTAAATTCTAATGGATAAATACCATTATTGTTTACCATACAATTTATATCCATATATCCAACATAATGTTCCTCTCGTAATTTATGCTCCATTTTTTTTAATGTAGCGTTAAACAAACGATTTGGACCGATCCAAAACATGCTTGTTCCCATTTCGCCAGTTGCTGGACCAATATTACCAGGAAAAAGTTTCTTATGTTCAAAATTAATATTAATCGGCTGAACAAAATCAGTTCCATTAAAAAATGCTCCTATAGCCACTTCAACTCCGATTATTCTTTTTTGAAGTTGAAAAACTTTGATTTTTTCCGACCAAACTCTTTGATAGGCAGTTAAAACTTGGATGACATCTTTCCCGTCATCTTCTTGACCAACGAAAAGAAAACGTTTAGTGTTTTGAGCTTCACCGCTGGGCTTGATTACGTATCGGCAAGGATTTTTACGAACATAATCAATCGCCTCATTGAAATTATTAAAATCTCGATAGGGAATGATAGAAATCCCATACTTTTTTAATTCTTCCTGACCGAAAGAACGATCATCTTCTAATTGATCTGTGTATGCTGTACCACCGACAACGAGTTTCCCTTGCTTTCTTAATTTTTCAGCCCATTTTCCCATTCCCAGAACGTCATCAAAAATAATAATATCAGCCCAGTTAATTTCTTCTTCCCAATTATCAACTTTCGGTACTAATCCGTCGGCACTATCTTTATTTAACGGATTCTTAATATAATATTTAACATAGTGACCTTCCTTAACTACTTGCCAAGCAACATCGCTAATCAACGCATCATAAGAAACAAAAAGAAATTTTCTCTTTATTACGGGTGCTATTAATTCAAAATTATTGTTATTCATAAAAAACCGAACCCGGCATAAAAGTTATGCCGGGTTTTAAAACATTTATCATTCGTCGCTACTTTCGTCACCGCCGTCTATATCTTCGTCTTCGTCTTCAAAATTAAAGTTTAATTTATAATTCAACATATATTTAATTGCTATGATTAAAGAGAGTCAAACAAGTTCGACCTACTTGTTTTAAAACCCTCTCACATAAATAATATCCTTACCCAACAAACCTGTCAATAGTCAGATATACT
>JAHJSY010000006.1 GCA_018830125.1 Patescibacteria group bacterium
AGAAGATACTTTGAATTGTAATTTAAACGGAGTAAAGTTAAGTTTCTTTGAATATCCATATAAAAACTTGTTTCCTTTTGAAAAATATAATAAGATAAGATTAGCCGACTTAAGAGATATCGCCTGTATGAAAATTAATGCCATTTCCTCAAGAGGCAGCAAAAAAGATTTTATTGATCTCTATTTTATTCTTCAAAAAATTTTATTGGATAATCTTTTGAAATTATTTGACAAGAAATATAAAGATATAGAATATAATCATTTACATATCCTCAAAAGCTTAACTTACTTTGATGAAGCTGAAAAACAACCATCACCGATAATGCTTGAAAAAGTTAGTTGGAGCGACATAAAACAAGAAATAGATAAGAAAGTAAAGAAATGTTTAAAATAAATATCATATGATTATAAATTGGAAGGGACAATCTTGTTTCCAGATACTTACAACTCCAAATAAAAATGGGCAAATTTCAATTGTTATTGATCCATTTGATAAAGATACTGGTTTGAAGATTCCAAAACTTCAGGCCGATATTTTATTGGTTACCCATGATCATGAAGACCATAATAATATTAAAGCTGTTTCTGGCGAATATTTGTTAATAGACAGTCCGGGTGAATATGATGTAAAGTCAACCTTTGTCCAAGGCATTCCGGCCTTTCACGATGACTCTCAAGGAAAAGAAAGGGGCGGAAATACTATTTATACCATTGAGACAGAAGATATGAGAATATGTCATTTGGGAGACTTGGGCCAAAAAGAGCTTAGCTCTGAACAACTAGACAAGATAGGTAATATTGATATATTAATGATTCCTATTGGGGGAACATATACAATTGACGCCAACGAAGCAGTGAAGATAATGGCTCAAATAGAACCAAGAATAATAATTCCAATGCATTATCACCTTCCTGGATTAAAACATAAGATAGACGGAATAGATAATTTCTTTAAGGCGCTGAATATAAAGAAAGTGGAAATAATGCCTAAGCTATCAATTAAAAAGAAAGACATATCAACTGAAGAAGTAAAAATAATACAGTTAGAACCCTAAAAAATTGCATAAGTGCATAAGTCCGACTTATGGCAGAATTTGCCATAAGTCGGACTTATGCAGATAACATGAAGTTTATAGACAAATTACGAAATAGGCCAATGCGTGATAGAAAGATTATTGTCTGGGCAGTAACAATTATTATCGGATTGATTTTAGCATCAGCTTGGATTTATACTTTATATATAAATATGCAAAACTTTAATTCATCAGAAATTATTGAAGATTTAAATATCCCTGAATTCAATGAGTAATGAAGAAATTATAAACAAAATAGGGACTGTTAAGAAGAAAGAAATAACCGAGGAAATGAAAGAATCGTATATTGATTATGCGATGTCGGTTATTATTTCTCGTGCCTTACCCGATGTTCGCGATGGACTAAAACCAGTTCATCGTCGTATTTTGTTTGCTATGCACGAAGAAGGGCTTACCTCAAGTGCCAAGTTTAGAAAATCAGCAACGGTTGTTGGATCTGTGCTTGGTCGTTATCACCCTCATGGAGATCAAGCTGTTTATGACTCTATGGTTAGAATGGCTCAGGACTTTTCCCTAAGATACCCCTTGATCTCCGGTCAAGGAAATTTTGGTTCAGTTGATGGGGATCCAGCAGCAGCCATGAGATATTCGGAAGCCCGAATGTCTAAAGTTGGTGAGGAAATGCTCAGGAGTATTAGCAAGGACACAGTTAACTTCCGGCCTAATTATGACGGAAGCAGAAAAGAGCCAGTCGTCTTGCCATCTCCTCTTCCTCAACTTTTATTGAACGGGACGCTAGGAATTGCTGTTGGAATGGCCACTAGCATTCCTCCTCACAATCTTACTGAGGTTTGCGATGGTTTAATTCATCTAATTGACAACCCAAAAGCAAATATTCAAGATATTTCCCAGTTTATCAAAGGACCTGATTTTCCAACCGCTGGAGCAATATATGGCCGGAAAGATATTATGACAGCTTACGAACAAAGCAAAGGTCCTGTTGTTATTAGAGGAAAAGCTGAAATAAAAGAAGATAATCCGCCAGCTGGCGGAAAATCCCAAATCATAATAACGGAAATTCCCTATCAGGTCTCAAAATCAAGCCTAGTAGAACAATTTGCTAAATTAGTTCAACTTAAGAAAATTGAGGGCATAAAAGATATTAGAGACGAGTCAGATAAAGATGGTATGAGAATTGCCCTAGATCTTCATCGTGGAGCTTATCCAAATAAAATATTAAATAGATTATATAAATTTACTGATTTACAAAAGACCTTTCATTTAAATATGATTGCCTTGGTTGACGGAATTCAACCAAGAAACTTATCATTAATTGAAATATTAAATTACTTCATAATCCATCGGAAGGAAGTTGTTGTTAGAAGAACTAAATACGAACTCCAAAAAGCCAAAGAAAGAGCTCATATCTTAGAAGGTCTTCACAAGTGTCTTTCAAAAATTGATGCTGTTATTAAAACGATTAGGGCATCTAAGGATAGGGAAACTGCTCTTACGAATTTAATGAAGGAGTTCAAGCTAACAGAGATTCAAGCCAACGCTATTCTGGAAACCAGATTAGCTGCTTTAGCCAAATTAGAAAGAGAAAAGATAGAAAACGAACTTAAAGAAATCAAAGCTAGGATTAAGGAGCTAAGTTCCATACTTGATAGTCCTCAAAGAGTAAAGATAATTGTTAAGAATGAATTAAAAGAGATGAAAGAAAAATTCGGCGATGAAAGAAAAACGAAGGTTTTTGTTCAGAAAGTTGGCGAAATAGCCGAAGAAGATTTGATTCCCCAAGAAGAAACAATCATTACTTTAACTCAAGGCGGATATATTAAAAGAATAAATCCAGCTACTTATAAACTGCAGAAAAGAGGTGGTAAAGGAATAATGGGCATGAAAACATTACAAGATGATATTGTTGAGCAGTTTTTATCAGCTCAAACTCATGATTCTTTATTCTTCTTTACCGATTCTGGAAAGGTATTCCAAACCGTTGCTTATGAAATTCCAGAAGGAACTAGAGTTGCTCGAGGAAGAGGTCTCTTAAACTTTTTAGAATTATCTTCAGATGAGAAGGCCTTATCTATATTAAGCTTTGGCAAAGACGATGAAGGATTAGGTATAAAAGATTTAGTCATGGTTACTAAAAACGGCGTCATTAAGAGAACTAAATTGGAAGAATTCAAAAATGTTAGGAAGTCGGGATTAATTGCTATAAACCTTAAAAAAGGCGACCTGTTGAAAAAGGTCGTGAAAACTACTGGAGAAAATGATATAATATTAGTGACTAAGAAGGGACAATCCATATTGTTCAAAGAACAAGACATTAGAGAAATGGGTCGACCGGCTTCAGGCGTTAAGGGAATCTCCTTGAAGAAAGATGATGAAGTTGTTGGCATGGATATTGTCAATAAGAAAACTGAAGAAAAACAATACTTGTTGGTTGTTATGGAAAATGGCTACGGCAAGAAAACAGATATTAAGGAATACCGAAAACAAGGCCGAGGAGGGAGTGGAATTAAAACGGCTAATGTTACACCAAAAACAGGAGGGATAGTTTATTCTAAAGTTATTACCGATAATGAAGAAGATTTAATTGTCATTTCTCAACAGGGACAAATAATTAGAACTAAAATCTCTTCTATTGCTAAAATAAGCCGATCGACGCAAGGAGTAAGAATAATGAAGTTAGCCGAAGGCGACAAAGTTGCCTCCGCCGCTTCCATCTAGAAACAATGAATACTTTTTTAAACCCAGAAGATATACTTGATAAATTAGAATTACGCTCTGATATGCTAGTTGCTGATTTTGGCTGTGGATCGGGTGGTTTTACAATTCCGTTAGCCAGAGAAGTAGAAGATGGATTAGTTTACGGATTAGACATCCAAGGGGAACCTCTGTCTGCTTTAAAGGGCAGGATTCTCTTAGAGAATATAAAAAATATCAAGATTATAAAAACAAATCTGGAAAATCCTAAGGGATCTACCCTACCAGCCGAATCTGTTGACATGGTACTTATCCCCAACGTCTTGTTTCAGATTGAAAACAAAAGTGCTATAATACTAGAAGCATTAAGAATATTAAAAAACAGTGGAAAACTGGTAATAATTGATTGGTTGACTAGGGTCTCTCAAGGTCCAGCCGAAGGAAGAATCTCAAAAGAAGATGTTATTGGGCTAGCTAAAGATCAGGGACTAAATTTTGAGAAAGAATTTGATACTGGCAGATACCATTATGGAATTGTTTTCTCCAGAGGATAATTGATGTATAATAAAATAATGCAAATCTACGAATGATATGCAAATGCTACGAATAATTCGCATCATTGGCATGCAATTCGCATGACATTGGCATTATAACAATATGAAGAATAAAGTTATAAGTTTATTTATATTAAGTGCAGTTTTTGTATTTCCATTACTTATTCAAGCACAGAATATAGATAACCCTTTAGGCGAGGATACCATTATTGATCTTATCCGAAACATCATCAACTTCATATTCAGATTATCCCTTCCAATCGGAGCTTTAATGATTGTTATTGCTGGTTATTATTTTATGACTTCAAACGGTGACCCAGAGAAAATTAAGAAAGGTAAAGATACAATAATATGGACATTGGTTGGAATACTTGTCATCTTTCTTTCGTTAGCCATAATTGACGGATTAAAAAACGCCATTGGCATACAATAATTAAAAAATTATAAAGGTCGATTTAAATTAAAGAAATTTAAATTAACAAAAAAATGAAAAAACTTACTGTAAGTTTAACCTTATTAACTCTTTTAGTCTTACCATTAGTAGCAACGGGACAAATAGGAGAAGTAGCCCAGAATGAGAATGATGTATATATCACGCTTAATAGTGCCGTTAATTACCTTTTTGCGTTTTTGATGATTGCAGCCGTGCTTGTGATCATAATGGCTGCTTATGGCTTCTTAACAGCAGCCGGGGATCCTGAGAAAGTTGCTAAGGCGAGAAATTATATTGTATATGCATTGGTTGCTATTGTAGTAGGATTTTTAGCTAAGGCTATAATTCTAGTAGTGGGAGGAATGCTTGACATACAAACAGGAGGAACATTTTTCTAATTTGATTCCATTACTAACATTTTCAACCCCGATGGACATCGGGGTTGATTTTTTGGTTAAAAATGATATTATACTATATATGCCGAGGTGGCGAAATGGTAGACGCGCTAGTTTTAGGAACTAGTTCCGCAAGGAGTGTGGGTTCGAGTCCCTCCCTCGGCACATAAATTATTCTACAGAGATTTTTGTTTTATGCTCACGTTTAATTATTGGTATTTTAATAGTTAGAATGCCTTTTTCTAGTTTGGCATTTATTCTTGAGCTATCAACTTCTACCGGCAAAAGAATTTCTCTCTTAAATCTCCCCCAATAACATTCTTGAAAAAAGTAGTTTTCTTTTTCTTCGGTAAATCTTCTCTCCCTCTTCCCTTTTATAATAAGTAAGTCATCTTCAATGGCAATGTCTAAATCTTCTGGCTCTATGCCAGCAATAGCTGATTGAACAATCAGCTCTTTATCTTTTTGAAAAACATCAACTGTTAACTCTCCTTCAAAATCCTCAAACAAATCAGAGGTTTCTTCTTTGAGCTCTCTTGGTTTTTCTTCTTGCTCTTCAACTTCTACTTTTTCTGCCCTTTTTTCTTTTTTCTTTTTAACCTTTTCGGGTTTTTTCTTTTTAGGAACTTCTTCGGGCTCCTCGGATTCTTCATTAACCGATTGAACCGAAGTTAACTCCATTGAAATTTCCTCAACAGGACCCTCTGTTGATTCCTCTATTGGTTCGTTTACATCCATGCCTTTTTTTAGTTTTTCGAAAAAATCTGTCATAATATACTCGCCACCAATACACTAATGATTCACCAATATTACGAATATTCGTATCATTGGTGTTAATTCGTATATTGGTGTCGTGTTAAATTGCAAATACTTTTAATTTTTTTAAGCTTTTTAAATTTACTAGAGATAAAAATAGCTGTCCCACCTAAAAGCACTATTAAGAACGCAAACGAAATAGTAAATAATATTATATTTTGAGTTACTAAGCCCTTTTCAATAATACCTATTGTTATATTAAACATACCATGCAAGATAGATGCTATTATTAAGCCCTTTATAATTAATTTTAACCTATTTTTAGAATCACAGATAGATAGTGCCAAGAAATAACCAACCGTTCCAGAGGCAAGAGCATGCAAGAAAGTAGCTCCCAAGAAGCGGAAAGAGCTAATTATGGCAGCGTCTTTTACTACCATTGTTTGACCTATTGAAAACAATACCAAAACATTTTCTAAAGCAGCGAAGCCAAGGGCTGAAATAATCATATAGACCATGGCATCAACTGGCTCATCAAACTCTTTATTATTAATTGCTTTTTCTTTAACAATTAAAAACTTTGATGATTCTTCTACTAAAGCCACTATTATGAATTGGTTTACAAAGAAAAATACTAAGGGGATACTTTCTATATATTTCCCACCAAAAAATGTTATACTCCAAGAAAGCCACATTCCAATAGCAAAAGCTATTAATCCTGACACCATTCCGTAAAGAAAAATCTTCACGACCATTTTCTTTGATTCTGGATGAGAATCTTTTTTTAAATAAAAGAGGAGCCAAACTATGCTTGGCAATAAACCGAATATTATAAATATAACGTATATCATGTTTTATAATCGAATGTTCAACACCTGGTGTCTAACACTTTTCGAAAGTGTTAGACACCAGGTGTTTAACATTCTGAGCTGAGAAATGTTTTTCACCGAGTGTCAAACATCCTGAGATGTTGGTCACTCGGTGTAGAACATTTCGGATTAAACAGGCCAGGTCTCTATCATCAAACTTTTTCTTTTGCCCTTGATAGGCATTTTTTGATATATCTCCTCTGTAATAAATGGAATGAATGGATGTAAAAGTTTTAAAGAAGAAGCTAGAACATAAAGCAAAATGCTTTTTGTTTTTTCATCATCTTGTTCTTTGGACGTTTCAATATAAACATCGCAGAAATCATGCCAGAAAAAATCATATAAAGTATGAGCTGTTTTTCCAAATTTAAATTTTTCTAAATCGTCATTAACTGATTTTATCGTCTTATCCAATTGTTTTAGGATTTTTTTATCGGCACCTGTTCGCGGTTTCGGTTTGGTCCGCCAGCTGGCGGATTGGACTTGTTGCGACAAGACATATCTTGTCGCATTCCATATCTTATTGCAAAATTTCTTTCCCATAACAATGTTATCATCGGCGAATCTAATATCTTGGTTGCCCATAATTTGATAAGCGATTCCAAACCTCGTTGCATCAGCACCAAATTGGTCAATAAGTTTTAAAGGGTCAATCCCTGTTCCTAGCGACTTTGACATTCTTTTGCCATCCTTAGTTAAAATTGTAGCATGGATATAGACATCTTTAAATGGGATATCTTTCATAAATTCTAATCCAGAAAAAATCATTCGAGCAACCCAAAGATTTATTATATCTCTCGCGGTTGATAAAGTATTCGTTGGATAAAAGGTTTTTAGATCTTTTGGATTACTTAAAGTAGCAAAAGGCCATAAAGCGGAGCTAAACCAAGTATCTAAAACATCTGTCTCGCCCTCAATGGGAATCTTATGTCCCCACCATATTTGACGAGATATACACCAATCCCTAATATTTTTAAGCCAATCTAAATATGGCTTTTCAAAGTTCTTTGGATGAATTTTTATCTTTCCTTCTTTAATCGGCTTCTCGGCTAGCTTAGCTAATTCACTCATCTTCAAAAACCACTGTAAAGAGGGGATTAGCTCAACCGTCGTATTACATCGATAACATTTAGGAATTTGATGGGTATAGTCCTCAACTTTTTCCAAATAGCCACCTTTTTCTAAATCAGCAACGATCATCTCACGAGCTTCCTTAACTCTTAACCCCTGATACTTTTTAGGAGCTAAGTTAGTTATTCTTCCTTTTTCATCAATAATTTTAATGCTCTTGAGATCATTTTTTTGACCTATTTCATAATCCGTTTGATCATGGGCTGGAGTTACTTTTACCGCTCCTGTTCCAAACTCAGAATCAATTAATCTGTCCGAAACAACAGGAACTTCCCTATCAATTAAAGGAACAATAACCTTTCTCCCAACTAAATCTTTATACCTCTTATCTTTCGGATTAACTGCCACCGCTGTATCGCCAAGCATTGTCTCTGGTCTTGTTGTCGCTACAATAATAGATCCATATTTAATATACCAAAGCTTCCCTTCTTCTTCTTTATATTCTAATTCTAAATCGGATAAACTTGTGGCACACCTTGGACACCAATTAACAACTCTTTCTCCCTGATAAATCCAACCTTTTTTATAATAATGTAAAAAGGCTTCCTTAACAACATCGGCATATTTTTCATCCATAGTAAATCTTGCCCTGGACCAGTCGCAAGAACAACCAATCTTTTTAAACTGATTTAAAATAGCACTTCCTTTTTCTTCTTTCCATTTCCAAACTTCATCAATGAATTCATCTCTGCCTAAATCAAATCTAGTTTTGCCTTCTTTTTTAAGTTTTTTCTCAACAACATTTTGAGTAGCAATTCCAGCATGATCGGTTCCTGGCAACCACAATGTCTTGTACCCCTGCATTCTTTTCCAACGAATCAAGATATCTTGAATGGTCGCATTCAAAGCATGACCCATATGAAGCTCTCCGGTAACATTAGGGGGTGGAATAACAATCGTGTATGGTTTTTTGTGTTCCTTGGGAAGTTTATCTGGATTAAAAAAGCCCGTTTCTGTCCAAAACGCATAAATTTGCTCTTCTACATTTTTAGGATCATAGGATTTATCCATATATTAATACTATCATAAATAATTTCTAATTTCTAATTCTTAGATTCGGCTTTGCCTTTATATTTCCGTATTTCTTTGTTGCCTTGTCTATATTGTAATATCCAGCTATGGCAATCATAACAGCATTATCAGTAGAAAGTTTTTTGGGTGGAATTAAAACATTTTTAAACCTCTTTTTAAATTGTTTGCGTAATTCTGTATTAGCCGTAACTCCTCCACCCAATATTATCGTTTTAACTCCATACTCTCTAGAAGCTTTCGTTGTTTTCTTAATTAAAACATCTATCACTGCTTGCTGAACTTCTTTGCACATTTCCGATATATATTTTTTACTCTTTCTAATTTTAACTGGTTGGTTTTTAAAATTATACAAAACGGCTGTTTTTAACCCGGAAAAACTAAAATCATAATCATTAGTATTTATCATCGGCCTCGGCAAAGCTGCGGAGGCCCGTCCTCCGCAAGCTTTTACTGCCTCAGCAGCAACAATAGGACCTCCAGGATATCCAAGGCCGAGTATTCTGGCTACCTTATCAAAACATTCTCCAGCAGCATCGTCTCTTGTTTCTCCAAGTATCTTATACTTCCCTCCGCCAGCTGGCGGATCTTTAATTAATATTAATTGAGTGTGTCCACCTGAAACAATCAAAGCCATCGCCGGAAATTGGAAATTGGAAATTGGAAATTGGAAATTAACGAGAATGTGGGCTTCTATATGATTAACCGGAATAATAGGCAGGTTCCATTTTTGAGCTAAATCTTTGGCAAAATTAACTCCTGTCCACAAACAAGGATCTAAGCCAGGCCCAACAGTCACCGCCACTGCATCGACAAGCTTATTGGCTCTTATCAAGGGATCCAAGCTCCTTTTAAGAACGGCTGGCAGATTTTTTTCGTGTTCTCTTTTTGCCAATGATGGAAATACTCCACCATATTCTTGATGGGCCTCAATTTGAGAAGAAACAATATTAGATAATACTTTAAACTTTTTATTCTTAACTTCCACAATAGCAATAGCTGTATCATCACAACTTGTTTCAATAGCTAAAATAATCATATTAGTTATATTATACAAAAACTTGATTTTATTCAACTTTTAAACTATAATCTTCATTAAGTTGGTCCCATCGTCTAACGGTTAGGACACAAGATTTTCAATCTTGTAATCGGGGTTCGATTCCCCGTGGGACCGCTATTGACAAAATTATCTCTATATGATATAATGTAACTAGTATATCTTAAAATTTGTTTGGGTAAATGAAACTTCTTGGAAAGGAACAAGTCATGAAACGCATCGTTACACTAACAATCGTACTGGCAACACTGATCTTCGGTAGCACAACTTCGGCTCAAACTCGATCCAGAGGCGGAGGCAGTCATTCCTACAGCAGAAGCAGAGGCGAAACCAAAGAATATCTCGGCGGATTTGTCACCGTAGGTTCCTCTCACGGCCGAAGCAGTTACGGTCGTAGCTATGGTAACAGCAGGTATGGTCGTCATCATCAAGTTTATGACAAAACAACCATACGCAGGCAAACTCCCAATTCCAGTTATAGTCTGGATGCGGGCAGAAAGGGAGGAGTCATAACAGGAGTTATGGATTTCCTCTTCGGGAGGAATGAACTGAGTATTAACTCCCGAGAAGGTAGCCAACAGGCGGTGAACCAACCCCAGCGAGCTATAACCAAAACTGATGCCGAAGTTGAAGCGGAGCGCCAGGAAATGTTTCGCAGAGCAACCAAGTTAAAAGAAAGTCAGCGGATCAAAGAAGCTGAAGCAGAAAACGAAAGACTTCGACAAGAGATTCAGGTTTTGAAAGTAAGATTGGCAAACGCCGAGCTTGAAAAAAAACAGAAACAAATCAAAAAAGAGCTCGAGGAATCACAGAAGTAATCCACCCAAACAAAAAATAAAAGCGATCCAAAACACCGGATCGCTTTTTATTTGAAAAGCAAGTGTTCAAAGCTAAGCTTTGAACACTTGCTTTTCTTGAAAATTAAGTTAATTTGTTGTAATATACATAAATTATGACTGAAGAAATAGAACAAGATTATTATCTTAGAATCGGAAAAGCATCTGATTTAAAAAACCCAAAAGAAAGATTTATTTATCGTTTGTTTGAAAT
>JAHJSY010000024.1 GCA_018830125.1 Patescibacteria group bacterium
ATATGATTGAGTTTTTAAATTTATACTATAATTCAATAAATCATCTGCAGAAGAAAGACTAAAAGATTCTATTCCAATCACTCTAGCATTTAAATAAATATCTAATAAAAGACTTTTAAAAGAATCGTAGGAACCAGTGGCTGTAGCCGAAAATAGCATATTATTTATATTCCCAGATGACTCCTCTGAAGCACTTTTAATAAAAAGTTGTGAGACATCAAGACCTTCCAAAATTAATCCGTTTTGAGACATCACTTTTTGAAAATAATTAGAAAGGGCTGCTATTGACGGTTCAAACGGAAGTGCCGATTCAACAATAGAAATTTGATTAGCATACTCTGATAATCTTTCGGCTACTATTTCTAATTTGGGAAGATATTCTTCTTTGGCTGTAATATCCACATCCTTAATATCAAGTTCTTTTTTCTTAACCACGTAATCTTGGTATTTTGGAAAAACAAAGAAATAACCTGCTAAGACCAATAAAATAATAATTACTGCTAAACCGATTGGAATATATTTTTTAAGATTAAACATGTTGTTGTATTATATTTTTGGATCAAAAATTATTGGTTGAAAAATAAATTGGATACCGAAATCAACACCACTTTCTTCAGAAATAGCAACCGAAGATAAATTTATGCTTTGAAACATTGTCTCCTTTTTAAAAACGGCTATTTGCTGTTCAAGGGTTTCAAAACTTTCCGTATTGCCCGATAAAGAAACCTGCATTTCCGCAGAGCTAAAATCTAATTGGGAAAACCAAACAGTTGGTAAAGTATTTCTTTCTATTATTTCGAAAACACCAAAAGGACTTTTGTGCTCATTAATCAATGTTCCAAAGTCAGCTATTTTGTTTTTAATGGGGATTATTTCTGCTTCTTTTTGGAAAATAGCTTGTGTTAAAGACATCGCCGATTCTTCTTTCTCCTTAATTTCTTCACTTATTTTTTTCAAAGTGAGAGTAAAATAAAGGTGACTTCCACCGACAATAATACCCAAGATAACACATATCACTACGCCCATTGTGATTATAAGGGGAATTTTCTTTATTGTTGGTGTTGTTGTTATTTCTATAGCCATAAATTTTTATTCTAGACCCTTTAGGGCTAGACCTATTGCCACCCCATAATAAGGTCCTATATTTTTTAAAGTATTTGTAAGAGTTGCTGATGCTTGAATACCTAAAAACGGATCAGCGATAACAACCGGCTTTTTAATCTCAACAGCTAAAAACTCTTTAAGGCCAGGCATCATAGAAAGTCCACCAGCTATTACAACCTTTTTAACTTCTTTACCTTCCTGAACATAAAAATTACGAAAAGCTTTTTTAGTTTCTTCTAAAATAGATCCTATTAATGGAAGTAAAAGCTCTCTCGTACCTTTGGAGTTTTTTAATTCATCCTTTGGAAGAAGTCCCTCTCTTCTCTTTACTTCTTCTGCCTCAGCATAGTCTATATTTAGAGATCTAGATATGATTTCCGTTAGTTCTTTACCAGCGATACTGAAGCTATGACTTATTTTGACAATATCATTTTCTAAAACACTACAAGTTGTACTGGTCGCTCCCATCTCTATTAGACCAACCACCCCCTTGTTTTCTCCAGTTCTCGTTATAGATCTAGCTAAAGAAAAAACTTCTGGCTCTAAAAACTTTAAATTCAACATGGCGAGTTCAGCTACTCCTCGATAATGATTAATAACATCGTTGGGAATAGCAACAACTAAAATCTTTAATTCAGTTTTAGATGTCTCCCCTTCAATGACCGACCAGTCCAAAACAACATCTTCCAAGGAAAGGGGAATATATGGTCTAGCTTGATATTTAACTGCTTGCGGAATTTCATCTTCATCCATAATCGGCAAGGTAATACTTGTAAAAAAGCTTCCGAAGTCAGGAATAGAAAAGCAAACATCTTTTGTCTCAATCTCTGCTTCTTTAACAATTTTTAATATATTTTCAGCGATTTCTTTTTTAGATAAATCAACACTATTCTTTTTGAAAGACCTGAACGGCTTACTGTTAAAGTGTTCTAATCCTATATCTCCATAATTATCTAAATTATACAGCTCTCCTTTTCTACTAATCTCAACTAGCCTCACAGATGAAGATCCGATGTCTACGCCTAAAAACTTCTTAGGCCTAATCCCAAATAATTTACTAAATTTTCCTAGCATTAATTAATTTTACCATATAATAAAAAAAGCAACAAAAAACAACATGTGGATAACAAAAAATG
>JAHJSY010000025.1 GCA_018830125.1 Patescibacteria group bacterium
ATACCAGCAAAGCCCAAAGGTGGCTTTACTCTATCAATTAAGAGATACTTATTATCTTTCTTAATTATTGCTCCAACCGTATAGTGCACCAACTCGCCGTTTTCACTTTTATCTTGTTTAAGTTTAATCATATTAAATATTTTTATACTACCCCCATCATACCATAAACCTCGTCGTCATCGGAGGTCCGCACCTCGGCTCGCTAGCAGAGGTCGGACCTCTACGCAACTCACCACCGTTTTACAATTTAATCGCTCCTGACCCCATTTATACCATTTCTCCAATTTAATCGCTCCTGGCCCCATTTCTCATTTATACACATTTCTTCCATTTCTCATTTCTCCCCTCATTTTTCCACTTGACAAATAGTATACATTTGATAGAATAACCATGTAAACTTTAGGTTTACCCGATTTTGATCGAAATCCGCCCTCGGGCGGGTTTTTGATTTAGTTAAATCTATTTCTATTCAAACGGTATTCAAAATCTTCTGCAAATAAAATATCCTCAACAAACCCCTCTTGTTTAGCATCAATAACCTCTCTGCCAATATGCCCGCGAGCTCCAAATACAAAGCAACTTTTATTGTAAAATTCTTTGAGATATTTTATAGCATACATCAAATCACCATCACCTGAAAATAAAACGATGGTGTCATAATTGTCTCTTTCCTTAATTAAATCAACAGACATCTCTACATCTAAATCGCACTTCTTATCAAAACCGTATTTATTGGCTGAATTATAAATATACTTCACTCGTTTAGCCATTATTTCAAAACGGTTCATTCTTGCTTTTTCCATGATTGCTCTACACCATTCGGAAATAATTTCCGATTTTTCTTTGGATCCATAATCAGAACCATAATAAAATCTACGCAAAAATTGTTTTCCTTGTGAGAAGTTTTTGACCAATTGAGACAATTCTTTAATGCCTACTTTCCATCCTAAGCTTTCCTTCCATTTTTCAACATTACCGTAATCAACAATAACTATTGTCCGAGTTCGTTTTTCAACAAAGGAATCGAGAAGTTTTTTAATTTCTGGTTTATTCATGTTTGTTTAATTCATTATACTCCAATAATAGATAAATCTCAAAAACGATGACAGCCTCAAGTTGCGCAGAGAGGGGACGGTTCTCTTTTAAACGGGGAATTAGGCGTTTTATTTTACGAAAATCACTCCTCAAGGAACGACCTCTTCCGTCGTTCCGCTTCGCTTCACTCCTCCTCGAGGTCGCACCTTTTCCCGTGATTTTCAATTTCGCTGATTTTTGATATAATATTAAAATATGAAATTAACAAATGACAGCTATATAATATCAATCGGCACAAAAAACTTCACTGAAAAATACTTTCGTGATAAGGATGGTTGGGTTAAGGTTTCTGCAAAGGGTAATAAGTTTCGGATGACAGCAGAACAACTTCTTAACCATCTGTTGCCAGCCATTTCTGGTATAAAGCCAGGTTTAACGTGGAAGATTGAATATAAGTCCCAGAAAGACTCAGGCGTTTCAAACCCGAACTGTGTATAATGTGGGGTCAGCCACCTTTTTACTTGCTGAAAATCACTCCTCAAGTAAAGGAACGACCGAAGAGTTGCGTAGAGGTCCGACCTCTCCCTAGAGGTGCGGACCTCCGACGACGATGTGGACCCAGTGGGAGTCGAACCCACGATTCGTCCGTGCCACGGACGTGTTTTACCACTATACTATGGGCCCAAAAAAGAAGAGTAGGTTTTTATGCTACTCTTCATCTGCCAATTCTAAAAGGGCTAGAGCTATTTTTTGAGCTGTTTCTTTTCTGTTAATCTTTTTAATACAAAATGGTTTGCCAATTTTCATTATCACGCGTTTTCTAAAGTCTGGGAAACAATGATATAATTTACCTGGCTTATTGGGTAAAACCTTTTCTGCTCCATCAATCCAAATGGGGACAATTAAGGTCTCGCTCGAAACAATCAAGCTGACTCCCTCCTTGAGCACTCTTAATTTATGGCCATTTTCATTTTTATAAAACAACTTTCCGCTACTCGTTCTACCACCTTCTGGATGAAGGATAACTCTGCCACCTGCACCAAGAATCTCTCGAATTCGTTTGATAGCACTACGTGTTTCGCTATCACTTTCCCTGTTGATAGGAACCAGTCTTATTTTTGACCAGGCCCAATACCAACGATCAAAAAAGTTTTTCTTATCCGGAACACTCCAAGGAGTACCAAACGGCTTAAAAACAAGTTCCTTGAAAAATAATAGAGGAATTAAAACCGGCTCTAACAAAGATGGATGATTTGCAACTATTAACATGCACCCTTGTTTTTTAGGAAAACGTTTTTGATTTAAAATTTTAATTCCCGAACTAGGATGAATCCAGTTAAGAAATCTCAAAGAATAAAAAAGTAATCCTAGTAAGATCCCTATTGGATACATTGCTAATAAAATAAGGAGCTTATCTTTCATGCTATCTATTTTTTCCATTTTCTATCCCTTTCAAATGTTAATGAACAATCTTAGTGCCCCCACCAGGACTTGAACCTGGAACAACCGGCTTAAAAGGCCGTTACTCTACCAATTGAGTTATAGGGGCATATTACAATCCCTGTTTTTGTAATTCTTTTAATAACATCTTCTGTTCTTTTGTCAAGTGTTTAGGTGTCTCTATTTTTAATTCAATATATAGGTCACCTCTTCCGTATCCTGAAAAATGGGGAATGCCTTTGCCATTTATCTTAATAATTTTTCCTGATTCTGTTCTGGCCGGAATCTTCTGAAGAAACTCTGATCCCTCAAGATCAACTAGCTTTATTTTGTCGCCCAAAACTGATTGAGAAAAAGTGATTAATCTTGAAGTAATTAAATCATCGCCTCTTCTTTTAAATAATTCATGTTCTTTTACTAAAATTCTAACATACAAGTCACCTGATTGTCCTCCTTTTTTGCCCGCTTCACCTCTTCCAACCATTTTTATCATTTGATGAGAATCAACTCCAGCCGGAATATTTATACTAATATCTTCCTCGCCCTTAACTTGTCCCTCTCCCTTACAAACGTTGCAGGGCTTTTGTGGTCGTTGGCCTTCCCCATCACATTCGGGGCAAATACTCCATTGAGTAAATGATCCTAAAAATGTTCTCTTAACCTTCTGAACCTCGCCCGTTCCTCGACAAGAAAAACATTCATTCAAAGCTGTTCCTGGCTCAGCTCCTTTGCCTTCGCACCGAGAACACCTTACATTCATTCTTAAAGAAATATTCTTATTAATATCTTTAAGAACTTCTTCTAAGGAAACTTCAATATCCACCCTAATGTCTTTTCCTCTCTTAAGATCTTTCTTTCTTGACGCTCTTGAACCAAAACCAAAGACATCGCCAAACATATCGTTTAAATCTTCCATATCAAACTCTATATTTTGAGTTCCTTCTTTGCCCCAAGCCCAGTTAAAATTCCCAGCTCCATCAGCATTGCCAAACATATCATATTGCTTTCTTTTCTCTTGATTGGAAAGCGTCTGATAGGCCTCGTTTATTTCTTTAAATTTGCTTTCATCACCACCCTTATTAGGATGATGCTTATGAGCTAATCTGTGAAATGCTTTTTTAACTTCGTCTTGGGAAGCATTTTTAGAAATACCTAATATTTCGTAATAATCCTTCATTATTTTTTATCTTCTTTTGGTTCTTCTGGTTTTTGTTGTTTATACATCTCGGCTCCGGCTTTTTGAACGATTTGAGAAACTTCTATTGTTTTTGTTTTTATTTCTTCCACATTATCACCGTCTTTGGTTTTTTTAAGCTCGTCCATTTTATCTTGAATCTCTTTCTTCAATTCTTCGCTAATTTTATCACCAGAATCTCGGTTCGTTTTTTCCCAAGTATAAATCAAATTATCAGCAAGATTCCTAGCTTCTATTAATTCTCTTTTCTTTTTATCTTCGTCAGCGTGAGCTTCGGCTTCTCGTTTCATCTTTTCAATTTCTTCGTTTGACATGCCAATAGATCCTTCTATTTTTATTGATTGAGTTTTGCCACTCGCTTTATCTTTGGCAGAAACATTCAAAATACCATTACTGTCTATGTCAAAAGAAACTTCAACTTGGGGGATTCCGCGAGGAGATGGTGGAATGCCATCTAAAATGAATTTGCCCATTGTTTTATTGTCATTAGCTATTGGTCTTTCTCCCTGTAAGACATGAATTTCAACAGATGGTTGATTATCGGCAGCCGTAGAGAATATCTGTGTTTTATTAGTAGGATAGATAGTATTTTTAGGAATTAATACTGTATTAACACTTCCTAGCGTTTCTATTCCTAGAGATAACGGTGTAGCATCAAGCAGTAAAACCTCTTTAGCATCTCCACTCATAATTCCTCCCTGAACAGCAGCTCCAATAGCAACGACTTCATCAGGATTAATGGATTTATTTGGCTCTTTGCTAAATAATTCTTTAACTGCTAACTGAATGGCCGGCATTCTGGTTTGTCCTCCCACCAAAATAATCTCTTCTATGTCTTTTGGCTCTAGCTTGGCACTTTTTAAAGCATCTTTAACTAAACTAATTGATCGGTCAACATAATCTTTAACCAAATCTTCAAATTTAGCTCTTGATAATTTAAAGAATAGATGTTTTGG
>JAHJSY010000007.1 GCA_018830125.1 Patescibacteria group bacterium
AATCCAAATAGCGTCGATATGGATTGAAGAAAAGCTCGACTAAAATACTGTTGCGGTAGCTTGAATTTCGTTGATACCAATCTTCGTTTACTAATACGTATAAGTCTATATCATTATGCTTTAATTTTATATCTCGAGCGCAAGATCCAAAAAGTAAAACTCCTTCCACATAGCTCCTGCTTTTCAATTCTATTAAAATTTCCCTAATTATTTTTTCCAGTTTATACCTCATTTTTGTTATTTGATTACGAAACTCATGTCTATTTTTTAAGCTATTATAAAGTAGCTTATATCTAACGCTTAGATGCTATTATGATAGTACGCTGACTTTTGATGGTATGCCTTTTGAAATCAAGCCCCCCGTAAACTTTTTGAATGCTTAAACCTGCTTTTTTAAACATCGATTGTATATTGGAAAGAGCGTAGAGACGAGCTGAGTGTTCTGTGATTTTTCCTATTTTTCCTTTTTCAATATAAGTTACTTTTGTTATCACTTTTTTAAATGATGAGTCAAGATGGCGCTCCTCTAATATAACTAAGTCATCTATTATTCTCCAGTCTTTATATTGGAAATTAGCTAATATCCAATCGCGATTTCTTATATCTAAAAGAAATTTACCCCCAATTTTTAAAGAATTTGCTACTTGTTTGATTACCTTGAAATCTTCTTCGTCGTTTTCTAAATATCCGAAAGAAGTAAATATATTAAAAATAGCATCGAATTCCCCATGAAAGGGAATATGTCTCATGTCCCCACAAATAAATTTTACTTTAACATCGTTTTTTTTAGCTGTTTCCGTTGCAATTTTTAAAAAATTACGAGCTAAATCCTGTCCCGTCATTATATATCCCCTTTTAGCTAATTCGATTAAGTGTCTTCCATGCCCGCAACACAAATCCAAAATACGAGACTTCTGAGAAAGTTTTAAAGATTTTTCGATGAAGCCTACTTCTTGCAGAGTTCTCTCTTCGCTTACAATATCTTTATAGCTTCTGAGATAGTAATCATCAAAAAAATCATTATACCATTTTTTCACTTTTATATTCTTTTTCATTTATCTTTTTTTGATTGCCACCAGCAATGTGGGTCCGGGCCATCCATACGGCCCAAAATATTATAAGTATTTGAAAAACAACCGCCCAAACACAGCTCAAAATGTGGACACTGTTTACACTTGCCTTCCGGTTTTCTGCAACGTAATTGTTTCAAAATAGCAGAATTTTTCCACATATATGGCAAATCATCTTTAAGCATGTTACCTATCACCAAATTCATATAAACGCAGGGAGTAACGTCTCCGTTTGGTTTTACGCAAAGCGATAATTTTCCACAGGGACTTCCGCTAGTTAAATCTTTATCGTCCTCATTATTTATAGATCTCCCAAGAAGACAAAGAATTGGTTCTGCGCCTAAATTTATACTAATCGATGCACTTTTTTGCATATCTATGATTTTTGTATACAGTTCTTTCCATTCAATCGGTTCCAAATCATATTGACTGCTATTTGCTAACCCCTTTCCTGCTGGCTTATAATTTTTAAATTCTATTTCATCAACATTTAAAGATTCTGCTAATTTAATTAACTCTTCAACTTCTTGATAGTTAAGCCTTGACAAAACAGACATCATTTTTATTCTAATCCCCTGTTGCTTTAATAAATTTATCGCTGTAATCGCTTTTTTAAAACTTCCGGGAGTGCTTCGGAATTTATTATGTTTGTACGGATCGGCGCTATCGATACTTATGTTAACAACATCTATTGGCAATGATGCCAACTTTTGAGCCATTGCATCGTTAATCAACCAACCATTGGAACTAAGCGCTATGCTGATGCCGTTTTTTTTAGCTAACTGCGCAATAGGAAAAAAACTGGGACGCATAAGGCATTCTCCTCCTCCGAAGTTAATATTCATTACTTTGGCTTTGATAAATTTTTTCAATATGCGAGATTGCTGTCCTTGTGTAAGTTCTTTGCCCTGCTCTGTCCGAGAATAACAATGCTCACAATTCATATTACATGAATATGTAAAATTCCACGCAATTGTTAGTGGGGTGGATGGGATTAATGGTTCTGATTTCATATTTTTTCAATTTTTATTAGCAAAAAATAAGGAGATCAAGTTTCAACATTTCAGAAACAAAATTTTCTATATCAATATATAGTTTTTCTCGTGGAACTTTATGCTTTTTAGAAAGATCCTCGACAATATCATCCTTTGTTCTGTTCCCGTCAAGAAGAAGCCATATTTCAGCACCAATCAAATTTAACTCAAAAAGTTCATTTCTAAGGATAATAAATATCGCGTATTTATTTAGATTTTTCGCTATGTTTTTGTCTTCCAAACGCCAGTTTGCACACGGATTTCTTTTTATCATTCTTTCTTTCATATAAGATTGCTGCGCAGAATTAAAAAGGGAATTTCTAGCCGCTTTTATGCGGTGGTATTAGTCCTGACCCGTCTTACTTCCGGCTTTTTGTATGATTTCGCTCTATTTTCTTTTGATTTTTTGCGTGATGTCATATTTTTTAGTTATTTAAATTGTTTATTCGACCTTTTAATAATATTCAAACAGGCACCTCAACGTTCATATGCATACCTGCCAAATTGAATCTTTATATTTTGATACTACTAAAAATAAAATTAGTTGTC
>JAHJSY010000026.1 GCA_018830125.1 Patescibacteria group bacterium
CATGCTGTTGTTTTTAATTCAGGAACCTCTGCTTTACACGCTCTCATGATTGCCTTAGAAATTGGCGAAGGAGACGAAGTAATCGTTCCTTCTTTTAGTTTTATAGCTACCGCTAACGCTCCTTTGTTTGTTTCGGCTAAACCAGTATTTGCCGACATAGATGATATAACTTATGGATTAGAGATAGAAGATGTTAAGTCCAAAATAACCGATAGAACTAAAGCCATTATGCCAGTGCATTATGGCGGGGCAGTTTGTGGAGATATAAAAAAGTTACAAGGACTATGTAAAGAAAAAGGGATATATCTAATAGAAGATGCGGCTGAGTCGTTTGGTGCTAAATTGGGCGAAGAAAAAGTAGGAACTTTTGGAGACGTGGCTATGTTCAGTTTTTGCCAAACAAAAGTCTTTACAACTGGAGAAGGAGGGTGTATTGTAACTAATTCTAAAGAGGTAGCTGATAAATTAAGGTTAATTGGCGACCATGGAAGAAAAGAAAAAGAATATGTTAGCTTGGGCTACTGCTGGAGAATGCCTGATTGCCTTGCCGGTTTAGGAATATCTCAATTAGGTAAAGTTGATGAGCTAATTAAGATTAGAAGAGAAAAAGCTGATTATTATAGAAACGGTTTATCTGGAGTGGGTGATATATTCATTCCCCAATTTTCTTCTGATATGTTTCATGTTTATCAAGAGTTTCATATTAGAACGAAATCAAGAGATGCTTTAAAGAAACATTTAACGGAAAAGGGAATCGGAACAAGGATAAGTTTTCCACCTATTCATAAGAGTCATTATTACAAAGAGGTTCTGGGTTATAATGTTAAATTGCCTAATACCGAAAAGATTGCATCCGAAACATTGACTTTACCGTTATATCCGACACTAACTAAAGAAGAAATGGATTATGTCATTGAACAAGTCAAAAACTTTTATATTCTTCGTCCTTGATGTTAGTTTAATAATTCTAGCAAGTTTTTTAGCGTTTGCTTTAAGATTTGATGGGCGTATTCCAGAAGCCCGTCTGGATAATTTTTATGTTTTTTCTATTCTGGCTGTTTTAACAACACCAGCTATTTTTTATTTGTTTAATCTTTATAAGAAATCTTGGGCCTATGTTAGCTTGACTGATTTACCTCAAATTATTAAAGGGGTCATAACTTCTGGCCTATTTTTAGGAATTATTATATATATTGCTAGAACTCATCCTGTTTTTATAGAATTTCCTCGGTCAGTTATTTTTCTCTATACAATATTAATATTCTTTTTAGTAACTGGCTTAAGATTTTCCAAAAGAATATATTGGCAATTGATTAAGGGCAAAGACAAAACATCAAAAGTTAAAGACAATGTTGTTAATGGCTATAAACCCAAGAATATTTTAGTAACGGGAGGCACTGGATATATTGGCTCTGTTTTAGTAAGAATGCTTTTGAATAAAGGTTACAATGTTAAGGTTGTTGATAAACTACTTTTTGGCATAGATCCTATTAAGAATCTTCTTGATAATCCAAACTTTCAATTTATTGAAGGTGATATTTTGAATATGGTAACAATGTCTGAAGCACTTTCTAATGTTGACGCTGTTGTCCATTTAGCGGCTATTGTTGGAGAACCAGCTTGTTTAGCTAAAAAAGATACCGCTCTCCAAATTAATTATTTGGGAACTGTTTATTTAGCTCGCTTATGTAAAACATTAGGAATAAAAAGATTTATTCAGGCGTCAACTTGTAGCACTTATGGCCAGCAAGACAACAAAGAACATGTCCCAGAAATGGCCAACTTATTCCCAGTTGATTTTTACGGAGAAACTAAAATATATGCTGAAAGAGAATTAATGAAATTAATGGATAGTAATTTCAGCCCAACTATTTTAAGATTTTCTACGGTTTATGGACTTTCTCCTAGAATGAGATTTGATTTGGTTGTTAATACTTTAACTAAAAAAGCCGTAATAGATAAAAAGTTATTTATTTTTGGAGGAGATCAGTGGAGACCATTGATTCATGTTAAAGATATTTCTAGAGCAATTTTGTCTGTTCTAGATTCGTCTTTGTCCAAAGTTGGAAATCAAACATTTAATGTCGGAGCCAGTACGGAAAACTATATTGTTTCTGAAATAGGGGAGTTAGTCAAAAAATCTATTCCCGATGTTAATATTAAAACGATTGAAGGGATTGAAGATAAAAGAAGTTACAAAGTAGATTTTAGCAAGATTGAGAAAGAACTAGGTTTTAAAAATGAGAAAAGAGTTGAAGATGGAATAATAGAAATTCGTGATGCTATTCAACAAGGAAAATTCCCTGACCCCGAAAACAAAATATATTATAACCATTTGGTATAAAATATTTATTGTGTTAGAATAAATACTGACATGAGAAAATATATCTTTTTTTCATTATTAATATTTTTCTTAGGAGTTAGTTTCAGTGCTAACGCAGCTTCTGTTGGAGAAAAACGTATTTTTAATGTTGATCCTGCCTATGATGTTATCGGTCGAGAAGAAGTTACTGGAATATTAAAAGAGGTGGGCCATAGAATATATTTTTATGTTGATGAAAATTGGTGGAATACTTTGACCTTAACTCAGCAGTCAGAAGCTAGAAGCTCTCTTAATAGTTTAGGCAATGAATTTGATAATAATATTTATTCAATATTAACTAAAACTTTTGGATTTGAGCCAAGACCTGGCATTGATAATGATTATAGTATTACTATCTTAATCCACCCAATGAAAAATAGTGCTGGGGGTTATTTTAATGCTGGCAATCAATATTCAAAATTAGAAAACCCTCTTTCTAATGAGAAAGAGATGCTTCATTTAAATTCAGATTATATTAATGACTATTTAGCTAAAAGTTTTTTGGCTCATGAATTTGTTCATTTAATTTCATTCAATCAAAAAGAGATTCTTCGCAAGACAACAGAGGAAGTTTGGCTCAATGAAATGAGGGCGGAATATGCTCCAACATTACTTGGTTATGATAATAACTATACTAGAAGTAATCTTAAGGGGAGACAAGTTACCTTTCTTAAGACACCCTCTGATTCAATCGTAGAATGGATGGGAAAAAGTGAAGATTATGGGGCTTTGAATCTTTTTGCTCAATATTTAGTTGATCATTATGGCATTGATATTTTATCTAAATCTTTGCAATACAAGGGGAGTGGAATAGATTCTTTAAATTACGCTTTAAAAAGTAATGGCTTTGCTCAAGACTTTGCTGAAATATTTACTGATTGGACTATTGCTTCTTTAATCAATGATTGTTCATTGAGTGATAAATATTGTTATAAGAATATAAACCTAAAGAATACGAAAGTTACCCCATCTTTAAATTTTTTACCCCTTAATACCAAAAGTACTTTGGGTGTTTCAGGATCTACTAAGAACTGGGGAGGAAACTGGGTTAAATTTGTTGGAGGCAATGGAACAATCAAAATAGAGTTTATTGGCAATCCGGATAATGTCTTTAAGGTTCCTTATGTTGTTAGAAAAAAAGATGGAGGATATTTAATTGGCTCTATGAAATTAAATGATGAGCAAAGAGGAGAGGTCTTAGTTTCAGATATTGAATCAATAATTATTATTCCCTCATTGCAAACAAAAACCATGGGCTTCATAAGTCCGGAGGTGTCAGTTCCATTTTTCTGGTCTGCATCTGTTGTTGAAGATGAGAATGATCAAAAAATTGTTTCTAAATACTTAGACAAGCCAGTTTCAAAAATGTCTCAAAATGAATTAATGGGAAAAATAGCCGAAATACAAAGCTTATTAAACCAATTAATGGCTCAATTAGGTATAATGCAAAATCCTGATCAATCCACTCCAGTTATTCCACTTGTTCCAGTCAGATTATCTTGTGAAAATATAAATCAAACTATGAATGTCGGATCAAAAAGCGATAGTGTTAGATGCTTGCAAGAATTTTTAAAGAACCAAGGAGTTGGAATATATCCAGAAGGATTAGTTACTAGTTACTTTGGTAATTTAACTAAATCTGCTGTTATCCGTTTTCAAGAAAAATATGCTCCTGAAATATTAGCTCCCTTTGGAATATCAAGAGGAACCGGCTATGTCGGATCTAAAACTCTAGAAAAAATAAACCAACTCTTGACCCCGTAGAGAAAATCTAGATACTTCGTAAATTAGATTTTGAAAAAATCTTTCTGAATTTCTTCTACGGGGTTGACAAAATAGTTTAAATTTGCTAGCATAAGGGCGTTGGGTGTTAAAACCCTACTAAGTCGGTAAAAGTCCTGTTCTGCAGGATTTTTACTTTTTCTTGAATTTCTAGAAATAGATTAAGAGTTGATTCGGGAGGTGCTTCTTAAGATTGCTATAGCTTTTTTAAGAAGCTATGATATAATTAAAATAATATGAGTAAGTATAAATATTATTTTAGGAAGCCGAGATCGGAAATTGGAAAAGATATTTTAAAATATTTGTTTATTTCAGGCGGAATTTATCTTTCAGCTAGCTCTCCATATTTTGTTAGAAATATTAAAAAAGAAATCAAAAGATGGCGAAAGTATAAAGAGAAGCAAATTAGCAACGTTTTTTATAACTTTCAGAAAAAGGGTTATATCAACATAGAGCAAAAAGGGAGACAGGTTTATATGTATCTAACAAAAGAAGGGAAGAAAAAAGCCAACTGGTTACAGATAGATGAATTAAAAATAAAAAGACCTAAAAAATGGGATAAAAAATGGAGAGTTGTTATTTTTGACATTTCAGAATCTAATAAATTTCGCAGAGAAGTTTTTAGAGGCAAGATTAAAGAGTTAGGTTTTTACGAGCTTCAGAAAAGCGTATGGATAAATCCATTTGATTGTTTGGACGAAATAAATTTATTAAAAACATTCTTAAATTTTTCGGACAGAGAAGTAAGAGTGATAATTGCTGACAATATAGGCAGAGAAGAATCGCTTAAAGAAAAGTTCGAAATCTAAAATCTTAGATTTATATTCAATACTTGTATTGCTTCTTAAAGTTGCTATAGCTTTTTTAAGAAGCATCTTCTGTCTTTGGATTATTTTGAATTGTTTTGGATTATTTTTTTGATTATGTTATTGATTTATTTTTATGTATGTTATACAATATATATTGAGTCAGGAGGCTGCACCCAAACAAGACTTAGTTAGGGGTTACGCTCCTGGCTCATTCAGTTTATATGATTTTTGAAGAAAATATTAGTTTAAAAGAATATACTACTTTCAAGGTTGGAGGGCTAGCCAAGTTTTTTTATATCGCCAAAACAAAAGAAAGCTTAATAGAGGCGATAAAAAAAGCTCTTAAAAAAAACCTTCCTATTTTTATACTAGGCGGAGGAAGTAATGTTTTAGCTTTAGATAGTGGTTACGATGGCTTAGTTATCAAAATACATCATACAAAACACATAATACAAGATACAAATGTCTATGCAGAAGCGGGGCTAAGCTTAAGAAAATTAATCCATGATGTTAACAATGAATCATTATCAGGTTTTGAGTGGGCAGCCGGAATCCCCGGAACTATTGGTGGAGCCATCTATGGAAATGCCAGAGCATTTGGGGTAAATATCTCTGATATCATAAAAGAAGTAGAAGTTTTAGATAAAGAGAGCTTAGAGATCAAAACTTTATCTAAAAATCAATGTCAGTTTTCTGAAAAGCAGAGTATTTTCAAGAAAGACAAAAACTTAATAATTCTTTCCGTTATTTTAGAATTAGAGAAAGGAAATGAAAGAAAAATAAAAGAAACCATAGAAGAGAACTTAAAAAGTAGAAGAGAAAGACAACCATTAGAATATCCCTCAGCTGGATCAATCTTTATCAATAAAGAGGGAGCCGAGCCATCGTCTGTTTTGATTGATAAAGCTGGCCTGAAGGGAACAAAAGTCAATTCAGCTGAAATATCTCAAAAACACGCTGGGTTTATTATCAATACAGGAAACGCTGGATCTGCAGATGTTTTAGAATTAATTGAAATAATAAAAAAAGAAATTAAATTCAAATTCGGGATAGAACTAGAAACCGAAATCCAAATCATAAAATAATTATGTCTATTTTAAATAAGATTTTTGGGAATGCCAATGAGAAGTATCTCAAAGGTCTTGATGCAATAATTGAAAAAGTTAATTCTTTTAATTTTACTAATCTTTCAGATGGTGATTTGAAAGTCAAAACAGAAGAGTTTAAGAAAAGAATTAAAGAAGGCGAAGCTCTGGAGAATATTCTTCCAGAGGCGTTTGCTTTAGTTAGAGAGGCCTCCAAGAGAACTCTTAATCAAATCCATTATGATGTTCAGTTAATAAGTGGGATTATTTTACATCAAGGAAAAATTGCTGAAATGAAAACAGGGGAGGGTAAGACACTGTCTTCCACTTTGGCTGTTTATCTTAATGCCTTAACTGGTAAGGGAGTTCATGTGATTACCGTTAACGATTATTTATCTGAAAGAGATGCTGTTTGGATGGGACAAATATACGATCTCTTGGGATTATCTGTAGGTTGTATTATTCACGAACAGGCTCTTCTTTACGATTCAGAATATCACGAAGAAGATAAAGAAAGGGACTTGCTTGGTGGCTTTAAGGTTATGAAAAAATACTTAAGACCTGTTTCTAGAAAAGAGGCCTACAATGCTGATATTACTTATGGAACCAATAATGAATTTGGCTTTGATTATTTAAGAGATAATATGATTTTGAGTGTGGACGATCAGGTTCAAAGAGGACAAAATTATGCTGTTATTGATGAGGTAGATTCTATTTTAATTGATGAATCAAGAACTCCATTAATTATTTCTTCTCCCGGAGAAGAATCAACTGAAAAATATTATTTGTTTGCTAAATTAATTGCTAAATTAGAAAAAGGCAAGGATTATGAAATTGATGAAAAAACGAAATCGGCAACTTTTACTGAAGAGGGTCAAAATAGAATCGTTGGTTATTTAAAAAATGACCCTTGGCAAGAAAATGATATTGCCGTTACTCATCAATTAGAGTCGGCTTTGAAAGCGAAGATATTTTTTGAAAAAGATAAAAACTATATTGTTAAAGAAAACCAAGTTATTATTGTTGATGAATTCACCGGTCGTCTAATGCCCGGAAGAAGATGGTCTTCAGGAATTCATCAGGCGGTTGAAGCCAAAGAAGAAGTTGAAGTTCAAAAAGAATCAAGAACTTTAGCGACAGTTACTTATCAGAATTATTTTAGATTATATGATAAATTGTCTGGAATGACGGGAACAGCCATAACATCTGCCGAAGAATTTGATAAAGTTTATCAACTAGACGTTATCGTTGTTCCAACCAATAAGCCCTTAATAAGAAAAGAGATGAAGGATAGAATTTATAAATCCTTGGATGGTAAGTTTAAGGCAGTTGCCGAAGAAATTAAAGAGAGACATAAAAAAGGTCAACCAGTATTAGTGGGGACAGTTTCTATTGAAAAGAACGAATATTTGGGAAAGCTTTTAGAAAAAGAAGGTATTCCTCATAATATTTTAAATGCTAAACAACACGAAAGAGAAGGAGAAATTATTGCTCAAGCCGGAAAGCTAGGAGGAGTTACTATAGCTACCAATATGGCTGGAAGGGGAGTTGATATTATTTTAGGTGGTAATCCTGTTAACGAAGAAGAACAAAAAAAGGTTATTGAATTGGGCGGACTTCATGTTATTGGAACTGAAAGACATGAAGCTAGAAGAATTGATAATCAGCTAAGAGGAAGGGCTGGCCGTCAAGGAGATCCAGGATCTTCTCAGTTCTTTGTTTCTTTAGAAGATGATTTAATGCGTATTTTCGGTGGAGATAAAATTAAGGGATTGATGGATACCATGAAGATTCCCGAAAATCAACCAATAGAAGCTGGCTTAGTTTCAAGGGCTATTGAATCATCTCAAGCCAAAGTAGAAGGAATGAATTTTGATGCTAGAGAGCATATCTTAGAATACGATGATGTTATGAATAAACATAGAGAAGTTTTCTATAAAAAGAGAAGGGAAATGATGGGAAATCCCCAGATTTTAGAGATATTAGAAAAAGCTGGATTTTCAAAAGAGGATTATGGAAGAAGAAAACAAGAAATAGGGGAGGACAAAGCCAAACAAATTGAGAGATTTATTCCTCTTAAGGTTTTGGATACTTATTGGATAGAGCACTTAGAGAATATGAGCCATTTGAGAGATTCTGTTAGTTTGAGAGCTTATGGTCAACAAGATCCTTTAATTGAATACAAGAGAGAGGGTCATGGAATGTTCAGGCACTTGCTTGATACAATTGATGCCGTAATAGCCAAAGCCATCATGAAAGCTGATATAACAGTAAACCAAAAACCAATCCGAGACCAGAGCTCGGACACAACTCCGAAAAGCAAAGTGGGCAGAAACGACCCATGTCCTTGCGGTTCAGGCAAGAAATTCAAAAAGTGTTGCATGTTAAAATAGTATGTGATATATTATTTAAATATAGATACATGAAAAGGAAAGTATATATTATATTAATAGGGATTGCTATTCTAGCTTTTATGGCTGGGAATTTGAGTTATCCCAAGTATGTTAATCAAAGTGTCGATTTTCTTAACACGAAGCTCGGATTTTTATTTCCTCATTTTTGGGAGATTCCCTTTAAGCTTGGCTTAGATCTTCAAGGGGGTACACATCTTTTATATGAAGCAGATTTATCGGGCACAGAGAAAGAAAATTATGGATCGGCAATGGAAGGATTAAGAGATATTATTGAAAGAAGAGTTAATACTTTTGGAGTAGCTGAACCAATAGTCCAAACACAAGAATCAGGAGATCAATATAGATTAGTTGTCGAATTAGCCGGGATAAAAGATTCGGCAGAAGCGATTAAAATGATTGGCAAGACACCCTTTCTAGAATTTAGAGAACAAAAAACAGAAGAAGAAACAAAGGCAATTGCTGACAAACAAGCTGAGCTTCAAGATCTAACTCTTGAAGAAATGCAACAAATAGAGAATTGGCAATTAGCTTTTGAGGATCCTTATTTTAAAGCAACTCCTTTAACTGGTCAGTATCTTGAGAGAGCCGAACTAGTATTTGATCAACAATCAGGCACACCATTAATTACTATTCAGTTTGACGAAGAAGGGTCAGAACTATTTAAACAAATTACCACAGAAAGTGTTGGTAAAATATTGGCTATATATATAGACGGAGCGGTTATTTCTGCACCCTATGTTAATGAGCCAATTGAAGGTGGAAAAGCTCAGATTAGTGGTGATTTTACCATTGATGAAGCAAAAGAACTTGCTAGAAACCTTAATGCTGGAGCTTTGCCAGTTCCTATTCGGTTAATATCTCAACAAACAGTTGGTCCTACTTTAGGAAGTATATCTTTAGAAAAAAGTTTAAAGGCAGGATTGATTGGACTTCTCGCTGTCGTTATATTTTTAATAATATTTTATAGATTATCTGGATTATTGGCTTCGTTATCTTTGATAGTATATGTCGCTATCATATTAGCTTTATTCAAGCTTATTCCAGTCACTTTAACTTTAGCTGGTATCGGCGGATTTATTCTATCTATTGGTATGGCCGTGGATGCTAATATTCTGATATTCTCAAGAATGAGGGAAGAATTGAAACGAGAACAAAGCTTTTCGGTTTCTTTAGAAGAAGGGTTTAGAAGAAGCTGGCCATCTATCAGAGATGGAAACATTACCACTCTTATCGTTGCTTTAATTCTGTTTGGATTAGGAACTAGCTTTATTAAGGGTTTCGCTTTTACATTAAGTATCGGTATTTTGGTAAGTATGTTTTCGGCAATATTTATTACTAGAAATTTATTAAGATTATTCATTCATACTAAATTAGAAAAAGTTAAATGGTTATGGTAATAAGATTTACTAAATACAGAAAAATATATTTTGGTTTATCAGGTCTTTTGATTATAGCAAGCATTATTGTTTTGCTTGGTTATGGGTTAAAGCAGGGTATTGATTTTACTGGTGGAACAATAATAGAGCTAGAGTATAGAGATGAAAGACCATCTAATGAGCAGATTCTATCAGAACTTGAAGAATTTGATTTAGGCAATATTGTCATTCAGCCAACAGGAGAAAAGGGAGTCATTTTAAGAATGAAGCATATTGACGAAGAAGTTCATCAGAACATATTAGGAAAGATTACTCAAAAAGAAAACATACAATCTGAAGAGGGGATAGCTTTTGAAACAATTAAAGTATATATTACCGAAACAAGATTTGAATCAATAGGTCCAGTTATTGGTAATGAACTGAAACAAAAAACCAATATTGTTGTTGTCGTAGCTTTGCTTTCAATGATTATATATATTGCTTTGGCTTTT
This sequence comes from Patescibacteria group bacterium, assembly GCA_018830125.1. GTDB lineage: Bacteria > Patescibacteriota > Minisyncoccia > Minisyncoccales > GWA2-38-27 > JAHJSY01. The sequence continues at coordinate 10,320 of JAHJSY010000026.1, forward strand.
AGGAGGGTTCAAAGACCATTGCGTTCTTGGCAATATGGGATAGCTAGCGTTTTGGCTCTATTCCATGACATCTTAATTCCATTGGGAGTATTTGCAATTTTAGGAAAATATTATGGTGTAGAAATCTCTATACCTATTATTACCGCTCTTTTAGCTGTTTTAGGATATTCAATCAATAATACAGTTGTTGTTTTTGATAGAATCAGGGAGAATCTTTTAAGAAGGGGCGAGGAATTTGAAGAAACAATTAATATTAGTTTGAATGAAACACTATCAAGACAAATAAATACTTCATTAACAACTCTTTTTGTCGCTTTTGCTATATTCTTTTTAGGCGGAGAAACTCTAAAATTCTTTGCCCTAGCATTATTACTAGGAATCGGAGCTGGAACTTATTCTTCAATCTTTCTTGCCGGCCCCATCCTAGTTACTTGGTATAAACTCAAACGAAAATAAACAACGACTTCTTGCTCATATGTCTTGTTTCTGTTAATATAGATTATAACAATAGACTAGTATGTTTGATAAGTTTTTTTCGTATATTTCACATAATATTGCTATAGATTTAGGAACTGCAAATTCCCTTGTTTATGTTCAAGATAAAGGCATTGTTATTAATGAGCCTTCTGTGGTTGCTATCAATCAAAAAACAGGTCAAGTTTTGGCTATCGGCGAAGAAGCTAAAAAGATGGTTGGCCGAACTCCAGCTCACATTATTGCCACTCGTCCTTTAGTTGAAGGAGTTGTTTCTGATTTTGAAGTTACCGAACAGATGCTTAAATACTTTATCGAAAAGGTTCATAAAAGAAAGTTTATTTTAGGCCCAAGACCAAGAGTTATTGTTGGTATTCCTTACGGCGTTACTGAAGTTGAGAAAAAAGCGGTTAAAGACGCAACTAAAAACGCTGGAGCCAGAGAAGTATTTTTAATTGAAGAACCAATGGCAGCAGCCATTGGAGCTCGGTTGCCAGTTCAAGAAGCTGGCGGAAACTTTATTATTGATATTGGAGGCGGAACAACTGAAGTGGCCGTTATTTCTCTTGGTGGTATTGTCATAGCTAAAAGTCTGCGTGTTGCTGGAGATCGACTTAATGAAGACATAATAAGATATGCTCAAGAAGAGTATAGGTTATTAATAGGCGAAAGGGCAGCTGAAACAATAAAGATTGGTATTGGTTCAGCTTATCCTCTGAAAGAAAAAAGGGAACTTCCTCTAAGGGGGAGAAATTTAGTTACTGGTTTGCCCGAAGAAATTTTAGTAACTGATGAAGGTATTAGAAAAGCTTTGCAGAAATCAGTCAGGCAAATTGTTATGGCAGTTAAAACTACCGTAGAAGAAACTCCACCAGAATTATTGGCCGATATCATGGCCAAAGGAATCCATCTAGCTGGAGGAGGAAGCTTATTAAAGGGTTTAGACATCTTAATACAAGAAGAAGTTAAAATCCCCGTAAGAATTATTGAAGATCCGATGACAGCGGTTGTTAGAGGAGCGGGACTGGTTTTGGAAAATATAGATCAACTATCAGAAACATTAACAGAGACAGAGCAACTTGCTCCTCCGAGATAATATGATTAAAAAAGAAGATGTTCGTCATATTGCCAAACTTGCTCGATTGGGCATTAGTATTTCAGAAGAAGTAGGACTTCAAAAAGATCTTTCTTCTGTTTTGGACTATGTTAATCTACTAAACAAAGTAGATGTTTCCGATGTAGAACCGACCTATCATCCAATGGCAAAATTCTTTAAAAAGAATATTATTCGTGAAGATATTGGAGAAGATCAACAAATTGCTGACGATTTAATTAAATTAATGCCACAAATAGAAGAGAGACATACTAAGGTAAAATCAATATTAAATTGATGGATTTAACTAAGTTAAATATAAAAGAAGCTCATAAAGGTTTAAAGAATAAAGATTTCTCGGCTTTTGAATTAGCTATTGCCTATTTAGATAAAATCGAAAAGGAAGATGATAGAATCAATGCCTTTTTGTCTGTTGATAGAGAGGGAGCTTTAGGGCAAGCCCGAGAAGCAGATAAAAGAATTCTTTCTGGAAATATGACTGCTTTGACGGGTATTCCAACGGCGATTAAAGATAATATCCTCGTTAAAGGATTAAAAAATACTTGTGGTTCTAAGATATTAGAAAACTATATCGCTCCTTATTCGGCAACAGTTATTGAGAAATTGAAAGAAGAAGGAGTGATCATTCTAGGTAAAACAAATATGGATGAATTTGCTATGGGTTCGTCAACTGAAAACTCTGCTTTCGGTGTTACTAAAAATCCACATGATTTAGAAAGGGTCCCAGGAGGAAGTTCAGGTGGATCAGCAGCAGCTGTTACGACTGATTTTTGTTGCTTTGCTCTTGGATCAGATACTGGTGGCTCAATAAGACAACCAGCTTCTTTTTGCGGAGTTGTCGGTTTAAAACCAACTTATGGGGCAGTTTCCCGTTACGGCTTAACAGCTTTTGCATCTTCTTTTGATCAAATAGGAATTCTTACGAAAAGTGTTGAAGATTCTCAAATTGTTTTCGAAACTATCTCTGGATTAGATTCTAAAGATTCAACTTCAGCGGAGGTCCGACCTCCGCAAAGTTGCGGAGGTCGGACCTCCGCAAATCTTAAAAACTTACGAATTGGTATTCCAAAAGAATATTTTGAAGGAGATTTCGAAACTAAAAAAACAATTCAAGAATCTTTAAAATTGCTTCAAAATCAAGGAGCTAAACTGATTGATATTAGTTTGCCTAACACGAAATATGCGCTACCTGCTTATTATATTATTGCTCCATCAGAGGCCTCTGCTAATTTGTCTAGATACGATGGAATAAA
>JAHJSY010000027.1 GCA_018830125.1 Patescibacteria group bacterium
TTAACATTTTTAACCAATAATTCTTTTTTATACAAATCCTTTTCTTTTTTGGTGACAATTAAAATATTCTTTTTGACATCTTTACTTAAAACATAATAAGGGCCTCCTGCTAGGCCGATTCCCTTTCTTTGTCCTATGGTATAGAACCACAAACCTTGATGCTCGCCAACAATCTTTTTATTCGTATCAATAATCTCCCCCGGGTTTTTATTAAACTCAACCTTGAAACAAATATCTTGAGATTCTTTAATACCCGAAACAGGTAACTTAAACTTTTTAGCTAATTTAACTATTTCTGGTTTAGTATAATTTCCAACTGGGAATAAAACATGCTTTAATACTTTTTGATTAAGTTTCCATAAAAAGTATGATTGATCTTTATCTTTATCTTTTCCCTTATATAATCTCCCATCTTTATAAATAGCATAGTGACCAGTAGCAATATAGTCGGCATCTAAAGATAATGCTTTCTTGAATAATAATCCAAACTTAATCTCTTTATTACAAACTACGCAAGGATTAGCTGTTAATCCTGACTTTTCTTGTTTGGAGAAATAATCAACAACCTTCTTTTTAAACTCCTTTTGGAAATTAAAAACATAAAAGGGGATACCTAGTTTTTCACAAACTAAACGAGCTCTTTTTTCACTTTCGGGAGTGCAACATTTGCCATCTCCCCAAAACCTCATAAATACTCCAACCACATCAAAGCCCTCTTTCTTTAAAAGAGCTGCGGCCACGGAAGAATCAACTCCTCCCGACATGGCTACTATTACTTTTTTCCTTTTTTCTTCCATATTTTATAAACTTCATTCCCTGTCCGACATAAAGGAAGCTTAATCCCGACTTCCTGACCTTTTTCAGCTTTCTCCACTTTTTTATTATCTATTTCCATGCTTTCTATCTTGTGCCTAATAAGAGGAGTTGTTTTCCCAGATATTAATAAATTATCACCTATTTTTAAACTTCCGGCATTAATTGTTATAAGGGCAACTCCTAGATTACTATAATAATGAGTTATTTTCCCAACAAATCTTTTTGATTGCGTTCCGCTACTATGCTCAACACCAGAAAAATCATCTGAAGTTGGGGCCTTAATTAAGAATCCTGAAGAATATCCTTTATTATAGGTCTTATTCAATTCAGCCATTAATTCCTTTATTTCTTCTTTAGTCAATTTCTTATCAATTGCTTTGCGATAAGCCCTTATTACCGTATCAATATATTCTGGCTCTCTATTTCTTCCTTCAATTTTAAAACTAATCACTCCCGCTTTTTTAAGTTTCTCTATGAATGGAAGAGTACAAAGATCTTTAGCCGAAAGAATATGATTATTGGTAATTCTTAACAAATTTCCTTGATTATCTTTTACCTCATAAGGCCTTCGGCAGGGCTGTAGGCATTTTCCTCTATTAGCCGATTGATTAAATAAGAATTGAGAAGTAAAACATCTTCCTGAAACAGCAACACACATTGCTCCATGAACAAAAATCTCAACTGGAACTATCTTTGATATTTTCTTAATTTGCTTTAAGTTTAATTCTCTAGCTAAAACAATTCTTTTGGCTCCCAGTTTCTTATAAAACAGAGCTGTCTCTGAATTTGAAATAGAACATTGCGTTGAGACATGAAAGGGAACCTTGTATTTCTTACATAAAAGCATAACAGAAATATCAGAACAGATAATAGCGTCTACATAATTCTTAGCTTTTTTAATTATTCCTTCAGCTTTTTTAAGCTCATCGTCATAGATAATAGTATTCAGAGTTAAATACATCTTTACTTTATCTTTTTGACATATCTTTTTTATCTCTGCTAGATCAGAAATCTTAAAGTTTTTTGCTCTGTCTCTCATATTAAAATCTTGCAACCCAAAATAAACAGCATCGCAACCAGCGCTTATTGCTGTTACCAAACACTTAAAATCTCCCGCTGGAGCTAAAAGCTCTACTGTATCTCGCATATTCTATACAATCTACCCCATTTTAGTCAAAAAATCAA
>JAHJSY010000028.1 GCA_018830125.1 Patescibacteria group bacterium
AGCAGGATCATAATCTGCGTGTCGTGGGTCCGATTCCCTCCACCGGTACAGAAGAATAAAATATTTGGGGGCGTAGATCAATTGGTTAGATCGTTTCCCTGTCACGGAAAAGGTTGCCGGTTCGAGTCCGGTCGCTCCCGCCAGATAGAAAATTTAAAAAAATTCGTTTCGCCCGCTAAATTTCCCCCCTCAAATTTAGCGGGGTCGTCGACGAAATCGGGCAAATTTCCGATTATTTTCCACGCTTGGCGTGGAAAAAATTTTATCTTAGAATTTTTTAAAACAAGGTTCGAGCCAACTTTTTTGAGGAAAAGGTGCTTTTCCTGAAGAGTTCCCTTTCCGGCGATAGTTTGAACTTGATTTGCTTGCGAAATGAAGTTTTTGGCTCGTTCGAGCCAATGATTGTCCTTTTGCTCAAAACTCTTTAATTTTTCCTGATTCTCAATCTTTTGATTGAGGATTTTTCCTTTTTTAAGGGCGTATTCCTCTTGTGAGATTAAGTCAGATAAATATGCCTCTAAAAGTTTGTCTAATTTATTATCACAAATTTTAATTTGTGATTTTATATCTTGAGCAAAAGAAAATTCAGCTTGGGCTTTTCCTTCCTTCTCTTTATCTAATTCCTCAATCATCTTATTAGCCCAAGTTGAATTCAAAGAAAATTTTTGAAGAATTTTTGAAATTTGGGTATCCAAATTTTCTTCTCGCATATATTTTTGAGAACAAGGAGTTCTCTTTTTACTACAGCGGTAGTAAATATGTCCCTTTTGAGTTTCAGAAGTTATGGCGCATCCACATTCGCCACATTTAAATAATCCCCTGAAAGCATATTGTTTAACAATCTTTTGTTTTCTGGGGCGTGACTTATTGGCCATAACTTCTTGAACTTGATCAAAAAGTTTCTTTGAAATCATTGGCTTATGCGTCCCCTGATGTAATTCGCCAAAATATTTAAAAACGCCATAATAGATTGGATTTTGCAAGGTATGCTGAATAACGGCAATTGATAGGGGACGTCCTCGACGAGTGAGTAAACCGGCAGAAGTTATTAACTTCTGCAAATCTTTCAGAGAATGTTGCCCACTAGCATAAATTTCAAATAATTCCCTAATCAAACGGAAACGTTTGGGATCTTTAATTAAAGTATGATATCTTAATTCATTAAGATAACCAATGGGAGCCAAACCAGGCCATTCTCCTCGTCTTAGCTTTTGCCGGATTCCTCGCTTAACATTCTCTGAAAGATTATCCACATAGTACTTGGATTGCCCAAAAGCAATTTGTAACATGAATTTGCCCTGAGGAGTATCCTCAAACCAAAAGCTAGGGAATTTTAGCTTTTTAATCTTCCCAGTATCTACGAGATAGATTATTTTTCCTCCATCTATAGAATTACGAGCTAATCTATCCGGATGCCAAGCTAAAATTCCTTGAGCTTCTCCTTTTTCAATTTCTTCAAGCATTTTGTTGAAAATAGGACGCCCTGGTTCTTTGGCGGTTTGAGATTCTTCAAATGTCCTAATAATTTCCAAACTTTCCTTTAAAGCAAATTCTTCCAGTTCAGCTTTTTGGGCTTCCAACGAAAGGATTTGACGATCTTCGTCGTCAGTTGATTTACGAATGTATAATAAGTATTTAACCATGATATTAGAGGATAAAATTTTTTCCACGCCGAGTGTGGAAAATAATCGGAAATTTGCCCGATTTCGTCGACGACCCCGCTAAATTTGAGGGGGGAAATTTAGCGGGCGAAACGAATTTTTTTAAATTTTCTATCTGGCGGGGAGTATTAAACGAAATCCGAACTTTTTTCCAAGAAAATCCGGACGACATTGAACGGCTCTGAAAAAGGGCTTCTAAACATAATACTCAACTTAGCACACGAGCCCTTTTTCAGAGCCGTATCCAGCCCTTTCAGAAGGGCTGGAGCAAGCAGGCAAAAATTCCTTCCCCCTATCCCCCTTCCTTTTTGCCTTGCTTGCCGACGACGTTGGCTTGCTCGCCGACGAGCCGAAAAATTTTTATATCAAACGGGGAGCACCCCGTTTGCGAATTTTTTTTTGGTTTACGATTCGTATCTTTTCTGATAGAATGGAATAAATAAAGCAAATACAGACCTATTATTATAATTATAGTAATATATTACAATAAGGTCAAACAACAAAACTGTGAATAACTCTGTTATTGCTAAAAACATCAAAAAATATAGAAAGAAGTTAAATGTGTCCCAAGATAGACTATCTAAAATAGCCGATGTTACTTATAATACGATAATTAAGATAGAATCTGGGGTAAATAAGAATCCCACCATAGAAACTTTGTCAAAAATAGCAGATGCCCTCAAGGTCGGCGTCGATGATTTAATAAAATAAATTCATGATTTGTCCTAAATGTGGTTCAAATAGAATAAAGAAAAGGGAAGACGCTGAAGATTTTTTGTCATGGAAGTCAGAGGGAGAACCGGCCAGGAAACAAAGTAATGATTTTGATAAAGATAAACATTTTTGTTTGGATTGCGAACACAAATGGGATTCTATTAAAAAACATAAGGCAAAATAAATATGGTAAATATAATTATATTGTTTTTAATTTTCATTGGATTAATTATCCATAGATATTTAACTACTTTTTGGGAACAAGGGCTTTTACCTTATCGTTTTGGTTTTTTACTTTTTGCAAATTTATTTGCTTTTATATATTTAGTAAATTATACTTGGGTGTTTGGTCTTTTAGTAGGAACCATATTGTCTATATTGAGTTATTTTCAAATTATTTATGGCTCTTATTTATGGTTGTTCTTACTACCTTGGTTGATAAATATACACAGAAAACCAGTTATGCCAAAAGTAAGTCCAGTAATATATAGTGGATGGTCTTTTTTAATAATAGGTTTGGGAATACTTACTGTATTGAACTTTTTTATCTCTGATTATATGTCTCTTTTAAAAAATATTCTGAAATCTTTGGATAATAACTATACATTATTTGGATTATTGTTAATCGGAAGTATGGTAATGGGCAATATTATTAGAATTTATTTATTGAAAAAATACATTATTAAAAAAGCATAAGACGAGATAAATATATGAAAACAAAAAAAATAATTCTAATAGCAATTCTAATTTTAGTAATAGGAGGGATCTTTATTGCTTGGCAAAATTTTTCGACAAGGAAGGAAACAGAAAAAAAATACTTTTCTTGCTTGGAGAAATGTGATACTAAATATCCAAGCAAACTTGATCTAACAGCTTTTGGGGGAGTGAATGAGGAAGCCGAATATAATATCTGCTCGTTTTCTTGTCAAGAGAAGTATGGGCTTTCATTTCCACTAATACCAGAGATAAAGTTACCCGAGTTAGAAAAAAAAGAAAATTTAACTGAATTATCAGATGAACAAGACCAAATAAATGAAGAGATTGATTGTGCAGCAGTTCTTTTGTCAGAAGAAGAAATACAAGAAATCATTGATAAAGCAAATGAAGTTAGTGAGGCAGCTGGCGGACTCAATGTAAATTCATTTAAAAAAACTATTTTTGCTTTAGAAGCCGTCTATAAGACCAATAAAGAACCGAGCTACAAGAGTTATTTTGATAAAGAACTTCTTGAGAAAGAAGTTGCTTTAAATGACAATCAGGACAAAGATATAACTCCGTCAGTTTCTATTTCTAATTTTGCAAAGTATATAGTGCGGGTGGTTTGTGCAGACAGCGATAGAGATAATCCAAACTTTACTAGCGGAAGCGGAACAATTTTTGGATTAAATCGATTCATAATTACAAATTCACATGTGGTTGAGGGAATGATTCTTTGTTCAATTGGGCTTACAGATGATATTAAAAATCCTCCTTCAAGATGGTATGAAGCGGAGGTATCACAGAATATACCCTCTTTAGATATTGCCTTACTTGGACCATCAGAACTTTTACCGACAGATACCGCTACCATTGCCTATAATCTTTGCAATTCTAAAAATATAGATTTAGGAGATCCTGTTGTAATATTAGGGTATCCAACTATTGGTGGTAATACTATTACTGCAACAGAAGGAGTAATTAGTGGATTTGATGGACTTTTAATCAAAACTTCTGCTAAGATAGAACATGGCAATTCAGGAGGAGGAGCGTTTTTAAAAGACGAGAATTGTTGGTTCGGAATTCCCACATCTGTTGTTCAGGGAGATTTGGAAAGTCTTGGATATATAATCAATTATTCATTAATTCATGAACAAAGTTCACAATAAAAAAGATAATCAATAGAAAAACACATATTTTAAAATATAACAATATGACAGGATTTAATAAAAATAATTAAATATATGAATCAAAAAAATATTGAGAAAAAAAATCGAAAATTTTCAAGCGGGAAAATTTATCTCTCCGAACGTGAGCGGAGGTGGCTTATTAATGGTGCTATTGCCTTTATTCCAGCTATTATATTAGCTCTTATTTTGATAGAAGCAGGGCTATCTAAAACATTGGCTTCAGTAATCTCAATAATTAGTTTAGCTTATCTTGTTGGATTAATAAGAAACTTATTTAAAAAATAGTTAAATATAAATAATAAACATATGTTTTGTAAAAAATG
>JAHJSY010000029.1 GCA_018830125.1 Patescibacteria group bacterium
AAGACCGATGATTCAAGGAAACTGGAAATGTGGCGAATGCGGAAAAGAAATTACCGAACTTCCTTTTGAACCATCAGGAGACAAGCCAATCCATTGTAAAGATTGCTGGCGCGAAAAAAGAAACCAACAAGATAGATAAATCTAAAACAAAAAACAACTTCGCTTAGCGGGGTTGTTTTTTTTATTTAGCTTATCTATATCTTTTCATTAGGAGAGAGTTGGAGACGACGCTAACGGATGAGAAAGCCATAGCGGCAGCGGCTATCATCGGATTAAGTAAAAATCCAAGGAAAGGAAATAATATTCCAGCAGCTATTGGAATGCCAACAGAGTTATAAAAGAAAGCCCAAAAAAGATTTTGTTTAATTTTTTTTATTGTGTAACTACTTAAATCTATAGCCGTAACCACGTCTCTCAAATCATCTTTAATTAAAACCATATCTCCTGTCTCTATTGCTACATCAGTTCCCGAACCTAGGGCAATACCTAAATCCGCTTGAGCTAAAGCTGGAGCATCATTAATTCCATCTCCAACCATAGCAACTATATTGCCTCCTGATTGTAGTTTTTTAATTTGAGCTGATTTCTCTTGAGGTAAAACCTCTGCTAAAACCTCGTCTATACCAAGTTCTTTAGCTATCGCCTCGCCCACACGCCTATTGTCACCAGTAATAATAGCTACCTTTTTCCCTAATTTATGCAAAGTTTCAACGGCTTCTTTTGAATATTCTTTCAAAGTATCTGCCACCGCAATTGCCCCAATCGGCTTATTGTCTACAGCAACAATCATCACTGTTTTCCCGTGATCTTCTAAATCTTGCCCAAGATCAGTCTTAATCCAATTACGATTTCCAATAGCCACTTCTTTATTTTTTATTCTTCCCCTTACGCCTTTGCCTGGAATTTCTTCAAAGTTTTGAATATTAATTAGTTCCATCTTCTCCTCTTTGGCTTTTTGAACAATGGCCTGAGCCAAAGGATGATCTGAGTTCTTCTCTAAAGAACCAGCTATTTGTAAAACATCGCCAATAATATCAGTCACTTTTGGCTCTCCTTTAGTTAAAGTTCCTGTCTTATCAAAAACAATAATATCTACTTTTTCAGCTATTTCTAGGGCTTTACTGGTTTTAATCAAGATTCCACGTTGGGCGGCTAATCCCGTTCCCATCATCACCGCCGTTGGAGTAGCTAACCCCAAAGCACAAGGACAAGCAACAATCAAAACGGTTACAAAAATTGTTAAAGCGAAGACAAAAGATTGACCGACTAAAAGCCAAATAAAGAAAGACAAAATAGCAATTAAAATAACGGCTGGAACAAAGTAAAAAGAGACCTTATCGGCCAATAACTGAATTGGGGCTTTGGAGCCCATGGCCTCTTCCACGGTTTTAATAATTTGAGCCAACATTGTATCTTTGCCTATTTTGGTAGCTTTAATTTTTAAAACACCTGTTTTATTAATTGTTGCTCCGATAACTTCGTCTCCCTCTTTCTTTTCAACAGGAATACTTTCTCCAGTGATTGCTTTTTCATCAACTCCAGAGTAACCCTCAACAACAATACCATCAACTGGAATTTTTCCTCCTGGCTTCACTATAATAATATCACCCAGTTCTACTTCAAAAATGGGTATTTCTATTTCTTGATCATTCCTAACAACCAGAGCCGTTTTAGGCTGAAGACCGATTAGTTTTTTAATAGCATGGCTTGTCTTCCCTTTTGTCACTCCTTCTAAATATCTCCCCAGAGCAATAAAAACCAGAATAAAAGCCGCACTTTCATAATACAAGTGAGGGGATTCTTGGAGCAAAGAAACAACAACGCTATAGAAATAAGCCGAAGCAGTTCCAATAAAAATCAAGCTATCCATTCCGGGAGTTAGTTTTATCAAATTAATCAATCCTACTTTCCAAACGTTAAAAGAAACTAAAATTACAATTGTTGATAAAACAAACTGGATACCAATATTATGTTCCTCTAAAATCTCTGGAACCGGCAAGCCAATCATTCCACCCATGACAATATAAATAAGAGGAAGGCCAAAAACAAAAGAAAGAATAAATCTTCTTTTTAATTTCCTTATATTATTCTCGTGGTGATCACCCTCTTTAGTCTCATATCCTAAGCTATGAATAATTTCTTTAATCTCTACAAGGCTAATTTCTTTCTCATTAAACTCTATGCTCATTTTTTCGGAAGCGTAGCTAACACTTACCTTAGAAATACCGTCTTCTTTCTTAAGCTTATTCTCAATAATGACTGAGCAAGAAGCACAATGCATTCCTTGTATTTTTAAAATTTCTTTTTCCATATTTTTAATTAGTTACTATAAATTTACCCCAAACCATTTCCATCCAGCAAGAAAATTTAATCTCGCCCAATTTATCAGGAATAAACTCAATAATATTTTCTCCGTACTTTAACACTTTTCTTATATCATATTCCTTCAAAACAATTTCATCCGTACAGCCAGACATTTGTTTCACATTTATGATCCAACGAACCGGAATGTCTTTTTTGATATAGATAACATTTGGAGAATATCCTCTATATGATAATTCCATTTCTACTATTTGATATTCATCGGCATTTACTTGAATGGTTGTTTCTTCGGCAACAAAACCACGAAAACCATAACCAAAATTAGTTAACCCTCGATTGAGCATAAATAGTCCCAGAACCATAACCAAAGCTCCCGAAAACTTCATTACTTGCTTGATTCTGTCCTGACTTATCAATGAGATAAAACTACCCAGTCCAAACATTAACGGCACCGTTCCCAGGGCGTAGATTCCCATAGACAAAGCTCCAGTGATAATACTTCCCGAGGCCAAAGCATAAATCTGCATTGCCTGCAAAGGACCACAGGGCATAAACCCATTAAAAATTCCTATTACGAACGGTCCCTTGGGCTTCCCTGCATAGCGTTGATTATAAAGAAAACGAGCAATAAAAGCTGGCGTCCTTAATTTAACTTTTTCAAGCCAGACAAAATTTGTTAACAAAGACAGTCCCATCAAAACCATAAAGGTTCCGGCTATTAAAGTAATAGTTCCCGTAAAGGTGGGATTAATTGCAAAAAATGAACCAACTCCGCCAAGAATTCCACCAATAACTGAATAAGAAATTAATCTACCTAAATTATACTGAATATGACTTCTATATCCTCCCTTATTTTTAACACTATAACTAACTACCAAACCACCACACATTCCAACACAATGGAAACTTACTAAAAAGCCAATGAGAAAGAGCATCCAATAGCTTATATTCTGCTCGTTTAATTTAGAAAGCACCTCTAACAACCCGAACTGTTTAATCAAATGATATCCTGCAATAAAAACAATTAATAGAATACCAGCAATAATTAAATTCCTAGAAAGTTTTTTGGGAGTCTTCTTGTTCTCCCCAATCTTATAATTTAATTTCTCAATTTTACTAAAAATATCTTCTTGAGAGGTTTTTTCATCATCAAACTCTATGTGGGATTCTCCTGTCAAATAATTAACCTTAACGCTCTTAACTCCCTCAAGCAAATCGACTTCCGTTTCGATTAAGGTTTTGCAACTTTCACAGTGAAGTCCATTTATCTGAATTTTAATTACTTTAAGCATTAGTTAAAGAAACCAGATACTTCTTTTAGCTCTGTTTCGGTAATAGTTATTTTACCATTCTCAACCTTTAAATCTGGATTTATTGGTCCTGGATTACAGCCACCTTTTTCTGTTGCAATTTTTTCTAAAGGATAAGCATTACCACAGGTATTACAAATCATATTGTCTCCTTCTTGTCTAAACCCCTTTTTAGAACCAAAACAAACCTGACACGCATTAGCCGCTGCCCGATAAATCCCCTTTGAATCTTTAACTACGAAGAAATAAATAATATCTCCGTTAGAAAGATTAACATTATAGTAACGAGCTAAACCATCATCAAGGGGCTCGGCTTGAATTTCTATTTTTCCTTCTACTAAACTAATCTTCTCCCCCTCTTCGCCCTCGAACTTAGTTTCTTCAACAACTACTTTTTGTTTGGTTGAAACATCTTTTTTTTGTTCTACCGAATTATTACTTTTATCAGAATTAGTCACTATAAAGTATATCGAGGCAATAGTTACTAAAACAATAATAATTAATGCATATATTTTAGACATAAATTTTATTTGTTTAATATTTTTTTAATGACTTCCTCTAATTGAGCGTATGGAACAGCTCCAAATACAGGCTCCCCATTTATGAAGTTTCCTGGTGTTCCAGTCACGCCTAATTTTATTCCTTCTTGTAAGTCTGATTCAACTTTATCTTTATACTTTCTAGAAGAAATACATTCTCCAAACTGATCCATATTAAGACCAATTTCTTGAGCTAATTCACCATAGAGATCTTTCCCTAATCTTGTTTGATTCTCAAATAAGCCATCGGCGAATTCCCAGAACTTTCCTTGTTCCCCTGCACACTCCGAAGCTTCAGCGGAAGGACGAGCCTCTCGATGAATAGAATCTAAAGGGAAGTGCTTATAAACCCAACGAACATCATCGGGATAGTTATTTAGTATTTCTTCAACCGTAGGATGAAATCTAGCGCAGAAAGGACACTCAAAGTCCGAAAATTCTACAATAGTAATTGAGGCATTTGGGTTTCCCCTGATATGATCTTTATCCGTAACAGCAATATCTATTTTTCCATCAAGCTTTTCTGAAGAGTTATTTTGATCTGTCTCAAGGCTTTTTGATATATTAGCTGATTGAGGAGTTTTTGCATAAAGGAATGTTCCTGCGATGATAATTCCTGCGAGAATAATCGCACCAGGAATAAGATATGAATTTTTCATGTTTTTTATTATTAATTTATTTTTTTACTTCCGCTATCAATATAAGTTCTATTGTTTTATTATCAGGATCATTAGTGGTAAGATAAACCCCCCTGGTAACACTTCCGATTCCTGCTGGCCCGTGAAAATTTTGATCAAAAATAACTTCTAAATATCCTGTTTCTCCCGGAGCAATCTTATTTCCATCTCTAAAACGAGCTGTTGTGCACATGCATGATGTTGAAATATTTTTAATCTTCAAATCTCCTACTCCTGTATTTTTAATTTCATAAGTATGCCTAACTAGTCCATCGGCCATAAAAACAGTTCCAGCGTCATATTCTAAATTAGCAACTTCAACCTTGGGATCGCCAAGGTTCCTATTTTTTAAGGACTTATTTATTCCCAAAGCAACACCCCCAATGATTAACAACACAATTAAAGAAATAATGGAAGTTTTAATTATTTTTCCAGTTTTTTTTCTGTGAATTTTAAGCGACTGTTCTTGTTCTTTCTTTTCTTTTTTTAAAAAATACTTCTCTTTCTTACTAGAATCAGCGTTTTCTAAATTTTTTATTGTATCCTCAGAAACATTACAAAGAGGACAATCTTCTTTTTTTTCTTCCATATTTTTATTTTTATTATTTTCTTTTACCATAACATTTATTCGTATGTGCCTATTCGTAGTAGGCTATTCGCATACTATATAAAGAATATTAAAATTGATAATCCAATGGCAAGCATTAAAAGACCCATTATTAATTTTCCCAATCTTTCATTCTTCTCACGAAATCCAGCTATTTTAGCCAAAGTAAGAGGATTAGCTGCAAAAACTAGTAAAATTAGAAGGGGCATTACGAACATAAAGTTGTAAAGCAAAAGGTAAAGAAAACCACCAAAGAAAGTAGTTTGAGAGGCAAGAAGAGCGGTAATAGCGGCGTAAATTCCGCCCGAACAAGGAACAGAACAAAGTCCCACCAAAAAGGCAGCTGCAATAATAGATGGCAAGGTTGCCTTTTCTAATAATCCTTTTACTTTTCCCCCCGGAATTGTTGGCATCTTAAGATGAAACGGTAGTTGAGGAAGAAAATATTCTTTTAATTGCATTACTCCCATAATAATCAAAAGCCATGAGCCAAGCTCGGCGAAAAAGTGATGTCTTCCAAAAAGCATCACTCCTGAAAAGAAACCCACTCCAATTCCAAGGTAGGTCAAAAAGATAACGAAGATATAGACCACCCCTAAGAAAAAAATATTTTTAACCTTTTTTTGCATTGTTAACAAGAAAGCAACAAAGAAAATTAATATAGCGATAGCACAAGGATGAATTCCATCTAGGAATCCAGTTATAGCAACCAAAGGAATCATTGATGAGGCAGATAAATTATTTAACATAAGCTTTGATTGTCACCTCTATTTGAGGATTAACGGGGTCATTGGTTTTAATATAAATTATTCTTTCCTGATTGCCTTTGGCATAATCTCCAGTCATTAATCCCGTATTATACTTTACAAAAAGATTAACTTCTTCTCCTGGGTTTAAAATTTCTTTTTCAATTCTTGCACTCGTGCAAGCACAAGAAGTAGATAGTCTGGTTATTTCTAAAACTTCCTCTCCGGAATTCTTAATCACAAAAGTATTTTCAGCCACTCTTCCATATTCAATCTCACCGAAATCGAAAGAATCAGGTATTGCTTTAATTGTTGGATGACTTTCTGATAAATTATCTAATCCTGGGACGGCTTCAAAATAACCATAAACGGCAAAAGATAGAAAAATTATAAAGAAAATTATTAAAGTATATTTAGGCTTCACGATAAATAGTTATTTATTAAATAATTTAGTAACTTTTAAAATCTCTTCTACCATCGCTTCTTCTTTTTTTCCACTTTTTGATTCCAAGGCACTTTTGAAACAAGTATTCAAATGATTTTCCATTAACATTTGATGAGCCGACTTTAAAAGGCCAATAACGGCCAAGTTCTGTTGCATAATATCAATGCAATATTTATCTTCTTCAACCATTTTATTAATTTTAGAAATTAAGCTTTGGGCTTTTTTAAAATTAATAAGTGCTTTTTCTTTTTTGATATTCATAATAGTAGGGTTAATTAATTAAATTACTTATCTATACCCCAACCATAGGTATAGGTCTATATACCCAGCATACTAAAACCCAACCCCCCTGTCAATAGGCAGAACAAAAAAAACAATGAGTTCTACCCTTTGTTTTTTCACAGCTTGTTGTCTTTTTTCTTATTTTTGTTATAATAGAGTAAAGGTTCCCACTTGCTGATAAGAGCCCCTGGGCTCTTCCGAAAGGATAGGCAGGTGGGTCATTTTTTTTGCATTAATAATAAACAACATTTCCTTTTTCGAAAATGTCGTATTCGCTTTTTACTCTATCCCGAATTAAATCATAAGGACGTTTTTCGTTTCGTTCCCACTTAATAGTTATTGCCCACCCACAATAATCTGCTAATTGGCAATTTAAATCTGCTTTTGCTTGGTGAAAATATATTTCAAAGGGCTTATCAAAACGTCCTTTCAAATAATTTTTTAACGTTTTTAAAACAATTGATTGTTTTTCTCGTGTAAATATTGAGCCAAGCACCACAACTACTTTTTCAGCACCCTGAGAATCTGACTTTTCAAACACATATTTTAATAACGTTCTACATATTATTTGATAAAAATCAGCACCTATGATTCGTTTTATAATTCTACCTTTTTTATAATATTCTTCGTAATATAAAGAAGGATTTGCTTTATTCTTTTGGGCGACAACTGAGTGAATCTCAATATCATTACTAAAAGAATTTAAAATAGAAAATACTTCATTCCTAACAGCTTGTCTGTCTTCTGTGGCATGAAAAAATTCTTGATCAATCCCACCATCAAGAAGTTGATAACGTAAGTTTAATAATTTTTCTCGTTCTTTTATTGGTTGGAAGGTACTCAAGCAAGATAATACAAAATATTTTGTTCCCTTGCAACTGAAGTCGAAATTTCCCGACTCATCGATAAATAAGTATAAAGTTTTTTCTCCGTTATTGTCCATCTTTTGTTTCAATAATTATAGTTTAATATTTTAATTTTATACCAAAAACTAGCTTTTCTCAAGTTCATTTTGATAAAACAAAAACAGGGGCAAGCCCCTGTTTTTGTTTTGATTTAAATTACACTTTGTTGATGTTTGTTGCATTAGGTCCCTTAGGACTTTCTGCTACTTCAAATGTAACTTTGTCGCCTTCCTTAAGATCGTTGAATTCAACATTCTTTAACTCGTTTGAGTG
>JAHJSY010000008.1 GCA_018830125.1 Patescibacteria group bacterium
CGACAATACGAACATGCAACCTTAGCTCTGTGTCGTATCGTAGAACAGCAACCAGAAAGCGATCTTCTTATTGTTCCAGCTCAGTTTGGCATGCATGGGCAGTCGACACCACATATTACATGTTCGGTTCGTCGAGTACGTAAAAAATTTGTTGTTTCAGAATTTGGCATAAACTCCAAAGATACTGGGACAATGATTCTGACCAATGAAAATCGGCTCCAACACTACGATGATCTTTGGATCGACTGTGCTGGTGATGAGTATGCTCCTGATGCTGACGATGGCTTTTCTCACGCTCCGTACTTCGTCTTCCGCGGCGGCGAGGTCGAGTTCGGCACGGGCGGGATTGGCGACCCGAGCGCCCACTACGGTTCTGTCTCTGGGTTTGTCCCGCAGTCTTGAACCTTGTAGTCTTGAGTTCTTGAATCTTTTGATTTCTTGTCTTTCGATTCTTGAATTCGCGACAAATTTTAAGGGTTATCCATATCAGTATGGATAACCCTCTTTTATTTTATATTTGTGGTATAATAAACAAACATGAAAACATCTTCAAAGATTATTATAATAGTACTAGCGACTTTTCTGTTTTTGATGTCGTTGGTGATTACCGGTTTTATTCTGTATGAACAAGGAATTCTTGGTAATATACTAGATAAATTTAGTGGCGATGATCGCAGTTTTAGTCTTAAGGATGGTGACGATAAGGAATTAAATAGCGATACTCAAAAAAGAATTAAGCAACTGGAAAACAAAATTAATGAGTTAGAAAAAAACGCCAAGGTTCCTTTCCCAGATGGAAAGGTGTCTTTATTAAGCGAAGAACAAATTAGTGCTGTTGTAGAGCTTTGGTGTCCGGATGATGATTATGGTTACGGTAGTGAATTTATTAGTATTGGTTCAGGAACAATTATTAATGCAGAGGGAGTTATTATTACTAACCGTCATGTTATATCAAACGAGGATTGGAGTGTTATTATTTCTTCGCCGACATGTTATGTAGCTGTTACCGAAGATATTTCTGAAGAGCCAAGAATGAAATATATGGCTAATATAGTTGCTTATTCTCCACAAACAAGTGATTATGATGGTTTTGATTTTGACATCGCCGTCTTGCGTATTTACGATGTTTGTTATGAGTGTGAAGATGCACCTAAGAATCTTCCTTCGGAATTTCCCTTTTTAGAAATGGGTTATTCTGATAAGCTAGATCCGGGAGACTATATTGCAGTTGCTGGTTATCCAGCGATAGGAGCAGGAACATTTAACTTCACAGAAGGAGTCGTTAGTGGAAGAGTGGGTGAATTTGTTATTAAAACAGATGCTAAAATTGATTCTGGGAATTCTGGTGGCTCGGCTTTAAACAATAAATATAATCTTATAGGAATTCCAACGTGGACCATAACTGGTCATGCTGAAAGCATGGGTTATATCATTGGCATTGATCAAATCATAGATTGGTATAATAACAAAGCCCTAATCTCAAAATCCCCAGCTGTCCCTTATTAAAAAAGTTTCTAAGAAAATCGCCAAATGGACGATTTTTTGGTATGATGAAATAGTATGGTGTATATGGATTATAGGGAAATATTAAAGATCATTGCTAAAGCTGCTCAAAGCATAGAGACAGTTGAGATTTATTATCCCAAAACAGAAAAGAGTAAAGCTGGCTGGAGAGAAGTTGAACCATATAGTTTAACTATTAATCCAGGAGAAGGGGGCGAACATTTAATTTATGGGCAAGATCGGCTAAGCCCAGGCCATATCTTTAATGGTTATACTGTCGGCAATCGTAAAAAACATTGCAATTCATTTATTATTGGGAAGATTAAAAAAGCAAGATTAACTAACAATAAATTCAAGCCCAAATGGTCCGTAGAGTTTTAATTGTGATGAACGATCAAAAGAAACGATTAATTTTAAAAGGTAAAAGTGCAGTTTATGTTGACTGGGCTAATGTTTATGGTTGGAAAAAATCACTGAAGGGAGAAGTGAGTCCCGAGAAGCTTTTTGAATATCTTAAATCATATAAAGAAATTTCTGATGTGCGTTTTTATTTTGGAACAGATAGCAACAAGAAGTCAAAAAACTTTTTAGAGAAAATGGACAATATAGGATACAAAATTATCACTAAGCCTGTTAAGTATATTTTCATAGCAGAAATTGAAGATCGAAAAGTCTGTCGTCGTAAATGTGATTTTGATATGGAGGCATGTATCGACGTGCATCAGTCGCTGAAAGAAAATTTTAACAGCTTTATCTTTTTCACTGGTGATGGTGATTATGCCCCACTTTATAAAATGCTTATTAATTTACAAAAACAGGTAATTGTTATTTATACAAAAGGTCATCTTGGCAAGGAAATTTGGGATATGAAAAAGGGAATATTTAAAGTTGAACTTAAAAATATTATCAAAGTATAAAAAAATGTCCCCCCGATTTCTCGAGGGGCGTGATTAACTTCATGCTAGCAGATCTATAAATTTTGTCAAGAGTAAAGTTGGGGATAAATAATTAAAATTAAACGAAACAAACAATATGAAAATTTTTACAAAAAAAGAGATGTTGCCGATTATATTAATTATTATTGCTTTTGTGGTTGGTCTTCAATTGCATCCTAGTCTTCCAAATGAGATTCCAACTCATTGGGATGCTCAAGGAGAAATAGACGGTTGGGGCAGTAAAGGTTTTGCCGTGTTTTTTACTCCTTTGTTGGCTTTAGGGGTTTATCTTTTGATGACCTTTATTCCCTTAATTGATCCTTTAAGAAAAAAATATAAAGATTTTGCTATTTATTATTTTTGGATTAAAACTATTATAATCTTGTTCTTTTTGGCATTGTATTTCTATACTCTTGCGGTGGCGAAAGGTTTTAGTATGAACATAAATTACTTTATTTTGCCAGCCATATCTATTTTGTTTATTGTTTTAGGATCTTTTATGCCCAAAATTAAGAAGAATTATTTTGTTGGCATTAGAACTCCTTGGACAATTCATTCAGAAACTGTTTGGAATGAAACACATAAATTTGCCGGCAAGGTATTTATGATCATGGGTACGGTATCTTTATTAAGTTTAATTATAAAAGGATACACATTCCCGATCTTTATTATAATCATAATCGCTGGATCTTTAGCTCCCGTAGTTTATTCATATTTTATCTTTAAGAAAAAGGGAGGATTTGAGAAATGAGCAATCATGATTTTTCTAAAATTTACTCTCATTCTAAGATAGAGCTTTTTAATAAATGTAGAAAGCAATATCATTTTAACTATTTAGACCCAGATGTGGCTCCGATTAAAAAGCAGTTTATCAAGCCGAGAGATTATAAGACAAAAGGGAACGCTGTTCATGGAGCAATTACTCTTTTTTATTATCTTCCCAAAAAGAAGAGAAGCTTTGATGGTTTGAAAGAATGTTTAAAGCAGGCATGGTTTGCAGAAACTAATATGTTTCTTCAGCCACCCCTAGGATTATTCGGTGGATTTAAAGATATAGATCACGAAAGGCAGGCATATTTAGATTCTTTAAAGCTTCTTAAGAACTTCCTTGCCATAGAAGAAGAACAATCTCCTTCTTTATTTTATGTCCCTGTTAAAACAATTAAGAAATCATTTGAAGATTATGAAAAAATGATTAAGCCGATTAATAAAAAGATTTCTATTTCAGGAAAGTTTGATAGAATAGATGAGCTAGAAAATGGAAATCTAAGGGTGGTTGATTTTAAAACAGGAAAATCAAAAAATGGTATTAATCAATTAGAATTTTATAAATTATTAACTGAATTAAATTTTGATAAAAAAGTTGATCAAGTAACCTATTATTATCTTGACGATGGAAAAGTTAAAGATTACGATGTTTCTAAGGTGAAAACGGGGGATATAAAGAAGGGGATTTTAGATAAAATAAAAGTTATTGAAACAGCTGAGAACTTTCCACCCAATCCAACTCGTCTCTGCGACCACTGCGACTTCAAAGAAATCTGCCCCGTTTTTAAATAATATAATGTTTGTAAAAATCGTAGAATCTGATATAATTGGACTATGATTAATAAAAAGATAATTTTCTTTGTTTCTGTCTTTGTTTTTTCTTTTTTTGCTTTTAATATTTCTGCTCAAGAGATAAAGATAGATTTCTTTTTCAGTCCTACTTGTCCTCATTGTGCGGAAGAGGAAAAATTCTTAGATGAATTAGAAGAAAAGTATTCAAATATTATAATTAACAGATATTCTGTTAATGAAAAAGCTAATGTTGATTTGTTGAAGGAGTATTACAAGGAGTATGATGTTTCGGCTAATTATTACGGAATGGTTCCGGCTACTTTTACTAATGAAAATTACTTCGTCGGATTTAATGATAAAATTGGAGAAGATATTGAAAGATGTATTGAAAAGTGCAAAAAAGATGAATCATCAAAAGGAGATTTTAGTATTGTTGACTTGGAAGGAAATATTAATGTTCCTATAATTGGCAATATTAATGTTAAAAATTTTTCGTTGCCTATCCTAGCTGTTATTTTAGGAGCATTAGATGGATTCAATGTTTGTTCTCTTGGAGCTTTGGTTTTAATTTTGGGGTTAGTTTTGGCTATAAAGTCAAGAAAGAAGACATTGCTTTTTGGAGGTATCTTTATTCTGACAACGGCTATTGTTTATGGATTATTAATAGTTATTTGGTACCAAATATTTTCTATTTTTACTCCCTATATGAGGTTGTTGCAAATATTAATAGGGCTTTTAGGCATTGGCGGAGGAATATATTTCTTTAAACAATTCTTAAAGTTTAGAAAATATGGACCAACTTGCGAGGTAACTGATGGCAGTGGAATAGTTGCTAAATTCACCTCAAAATTTCAAGAATCTCTTAAAAATTCAACTAACACTCTTCTCTTGTTAGGGGGCGTTCTTCTATTCGCTGGAATTCTTGCTATTATAGAGTTTCCTTGCTCGGCTGTTATCCCAGTAGCTTTTGCTGGTATTTTAGCTCAATCGGGACTATCCACATTCCAGTATTTATTGTATATAGGGATATTTCTTTTATTCTATATGCTAGATGAGATTATCGTTTTCCTTATAGCTTTTTTCACCATGAAACTTTGGTTGGCCTCAAGTAAGGCTATTACTTGGATAACTTTATTAGAAGCATTAATTCTTTTTATTCTAGGTATTTATTATATCTTTTAATCCATTAAAAATCATTATCGGAATTTCCTTCATGCTAGCCCTAAAGTTGATCTAAAATAATAAAAAAAGCGGTACCGTGGACTAGTCCATGGTACCGCTTTGAATGTTTTGAGTCTTTATAGATTTTATTCTATTTTGAGAATTCTGTAGAGAAGCGGTTTTTTGGGTTCCAGTGATGTGGGCTTAAATGACTCAGATGAGCTCACTTTTATAATTTTCCATTTTCCTGGACAAGGCGGTTTACCATACTGTTCAAAATATTCTTTCAAATCAAGACAACAAATTTTTTGGGAGACAAATTCTTCATCTCCTTCTCTTTGCTTTTTCGTTAATCTTTCTTTCCATTCGTTATCATTCAATTCCAATTGAGTTTTTTGAGGCCAAACATCAACCCAATTACTACCTGGCTTTGTGGTATTTCTTGTTGCAATCATTATTAATACGGTTCGCATAGTTCTCTCCTTTAATTGTAAAAGTTCTAATATTTTCTAATTTAGATAATATTAAATATAAATTATTTAGTTATTTTTGTCAAATGTATTGATTTTTAATGAAAAAAAGTTATAATAAAAATAATATGTTAAAGAAAGATTTAGAAAAGCTTATAGAGATTTTTAAGCTTTATTCAGAAATAAAGCTGGTTTATCTTTTTGGTTCAAGAGCTAATGGCAAAGTAGGACCCTTAAGCGATTATGACTTCGCTGTTTATTTAGATGGAAAAGATTCAAAAAAAAGATTTGATTTGAGATTAAAATTAATAAGTGAAGTTTGTGGAGCTCTCAAAACTGATGATGTTGATTTGGTTATTATAAACGATATTAAATCACCCTTAATGAAATATAATATTATATATGACGGAAAAATTATTTTTGAAAAAAAGCCATATAAGATTTTATTAGAACCCAGAATATTGAGTGAATTTTTTGATTTCGATTATTCTTTAAAAATAAATAATTTAACAAAATCATTATGACAGAATTAAAAATTATTGAGGATCGGATAAGCTCCGTTAAGAAATATTTAACGACTCTTGGAAATTTTAAAAAATATTCTAGGAAAGAATTAGAAAAAGATATCTTTATAAAAGGTTCTGTTGAAAGATATTTGTATTTAGTTATTCAAGAAACTATTAGCTTGGCTGAGGGGGTTATCTCTTTAAAAGATTTAAGAAAGCCCAGTGATTACGGGGAGAATTTTGAAATTTTGAATGAAAACGATATTATTTCTTTGGAATTAAGTCAAGAATTAATAAAAATGGTTGGGTTTCGAAATATAATTGCTCACGATTATAAGAAGCTTGATTTTGATATTGTTTATAAAGTTTTACAAAACAAATTAAAAGATATCGAAAAATTCATTAAAATAATAAAAGAATTATGAAAAAAATGAAAAAGATTTTTAGCAAAAAAGTTGTGATAGCCATTATCATTATAATTGTTGTAGTCGTTGGTGGTTATAGTATTTTTGGAAGGGGTAACGGATCAGAGTATATTTTTGTCGAGGTCTCTTACGGAGATGTTGTTAAAGAAGTTTCGGAAACAGGAATGGTTAAGATTTCAGAGCAGACCGATCTTGGTTTTAAAAATGCTGGTAAGCTTAGCGATATATTTGTAAAAGTTGGAGATAATGTTACGGCTGGGCAACAATTGGCTAAGCTAGATACTAGTCAATTATATATTGAATTAAGCGAGGCTCAAGCAACTTTAGATGTTGCTAATGCTGATTACGATCAAGTATTGGCCGGTTCTTCTGATGAAGAAATAAAGATTGTTGAAACAGACGTCGCTAATGCTCAATTAGTTCTTAATAACAGCAAGCAGACATTAGAGAATGTTGAAGCTTCAGCTGAAGAAGGTTTAAATCAGGCCTATGAAGATGCCCTTGATGAATTAGATAGTGCCTATTTAGACATATATAATGCATTAATTACGGTGCAGACCCTAGAAAGAAAGTATTTCAGTGGAGGCGATCAGGAAAGTATTACTATTAGAAATAGTATTAGTACTATCCAAAATAATTTAAATCAGTCAAAAACATATATTGATACGGCAAAAGTAGATTTTGATCGGAATAAGATGGAATTAGCTTTATCTAAAACAAAGGACTCTCTTTCAAGTTCACGGCTAGCTTTGGCCGATGTCAGGAATGCAACAGAGTCAGGATCGTATAGTGTTACTACCGCCGACAAAACAATTATAGATAACCAAAGGACTTATGTTAATACAGCTCACGAAGATATTGTTGGTGCTCAGCAAGTAATAGCAACAACTAAGATTGCCAATTCAACAAATATTAGTGATGCTACAGCAAGCGTTGCTTCAGCTGAGATTGCCTTACAAAAGAAAGAGGACGAACTTGCTTTGAAAAAAGCGAGTCCTACTCAAGAAGCTGTCAACCTATATTTAGCCAAGATAAAACAAGCTCAATCTAAAGTTTCTTTATTGAATAATAGGATTAGTGAGGCTATTTTGAAAAGTCCAATTGATGGTCAGGTTATAAAGATTAATAAAAGAAAAGGAGAAACAGTTCAACCAACGGATTCAGTTGTCGTCTTTCTTCCTTCGGGTCCGTTTCAAGTGGAAGTAGATATATATGAAGAAGATATCGTTGGTGTTCAAGTAGATAACTATGTTAAAGTCATGTTGCCTGCCTTTTCTGATGATATTTTTGACGGGAGAGTTATTTCTATTGATCCAGCCGAAAAACTAATTGACGGTGTGGTCTATTACGAAGTTAATATTAGTTTTAAAATTAGTGGGCAGAATATAAAGCCGGGAATGACAGCTGATGTTGTTATTGAAATTAACAAGAAAGAGAATGTTTTGATTGTACCAACAGAAGCAATAGAAAAAAGAGATGGCGTCAAAATGGCTAAAGTATATATTGGCAAGCAATTAGTTTATAGAGATGTAGAGCTTGGCTTAGAAGGAGAAGACAACATTGAAATTATTTCTGGCTTGTCAGAAGGCGAAAAAGTCATAATCGGCGAAAAACAAAAATAATTTATGGTAGAGACAGAAGAGATAATAAAAGTTGAAGATGTTTGGAAGACATATGAATTGGGCGAAACTGATTTAACTGTTTTAAGAGGAGCTAGCTTAAAGATAAAGCAAGGTTCTTTTGTTGCCATAATGGGACCTTCTGGTTCTGGCAAATCAACCCTTTTACATATTATTGGAGCTTTAGATTTGCCAAGCAAAGGAAAAACATATATTGATGGTCGTGATATTTCTAAAATGTCTGAAGATGAACTTTCCATGGTGCGTGGTCAGAAAATAGGCTTTGTTTTCCAACAATTTAATTTACTTCATAATCTTACCGCTACGGAAAATGTAACGCTTCCAATGGTTTTTCAAGGAGTTGACGAGAAAACAAGAAAAGAAAGAGCCGAGAAATTACTAATATCTTTTGGTTTGAAAGATAGATTAAATCATAAACCATCTGAGCTTTCTGGAGGGGAAAGGCAAAGAATAGCTATTGCTAGAGCATTGGCTAATGATCCAGATATTATAGTTGCTGACGAACCAACCGGTAATCTGGATTCAACAACAGGAAAAAAGATAATGGATATTTTAGTTGATCTTCATAAAAATCAAAAGAAAACGATTATTGTTGTTACTCACGATCCCAATATCGCCGATTATACAGAACATACAATTAATATTAAAGATGGCCAAATAGTTAAGAATGGTAAATTAGATGTATTATGGGAATATTAAAAGAATATATAAAAATTGCCATAAGGAGCTTAAGAAGAAGTAAAATCAGAAGTTGGCTAACAATGATTGGTGTTGTCATTGGTGTTTTTCTTATTATCTCATTGTTATCTTTAAGTGAAGGAATAAAGGGAGCAATACTTCAGCAATTAAGTATGATTGGCAAAGACATTATTATGGTCTTCCCCGGGGAATTAGATAATTTGGCCACTGCTTTCGGTGGTGACTTAGAATTAAGTAACAATGACATAGATGCCATTGAAAAAGCCAAGGGAGTGCAGGATGTGGTGCCGATGAACTATAAAGCACTGGCTGTTCGTTTTAAGGGGGAAGTAAAGACCATATTAATTAATGGTATTTCTCTAGATAAAGGGTTAACCGTTCTAAGAGATGATATGGGCTGGCAAACAACTGATGGAAGATGGTCAATTCCGGGCAAAAAGGAAATTGTTATTGGGAAGGCGATTCCTGAAAATATTTTTCCGGGTATAAAAGCTGGCGATGAAGTAACAATCAACGGTAAAAAATTTGAAGTGGCTGGAGTTTTACAATCTTTGGGAAACCAGCAAGATGATTCTTCGGCGACTATGGATTTGGCAGTTTTTCAATCATTAACTGGAGAGAGAGACGGAGCTAAATTTGCTATGGCTAAAGTGAAGCCAGGATATGATGTTGATTCAGTGGCTGAGAATATTGAAAAAGAATTAAATGAAAGCCGAAAGAGAGTTAGGGGAATAGATTCACCAACTTTTTCAGTTTTAACTAGTGAAAAAGCGACGGCAATCGTAGAAGATATTTTAGCCATAATTCAGGCAGCAATATTTGGTTTTGCCAGTATTTCTATTATTGTGGGGGCTGTAGGAATTATGAATACTATGTATACTTCGGTTCATGAAAGAATCAGAGAGATTGGTATTATGAAAGCAGTTGGAGCTAAAAGAAAAACAATAACAACAATCTTTTTAATTGAGTCGGGATTTTTTGGATTATTCGGTGGGATTGGCGGAATTATTTTAGGATTAGGACTAGCGAAAATAGCAGAGCTTGTCTTAAAAACAACAGGCGGACTTTATTTAGAGGCCTCAATGAGTCCATGGCTTATTCTCTTCGGCTTGACATTTTCGTTTCTTATTGGTTGCCTCGCCGGATATTTTCCAGCTCG
>JAHJSY010000030.1 GCA_018830125.1 Patescibacteria group bacterium
TCCGGTTGGCTAATTCATAAACTTATGGTAAAATAATTTATCGGCCGTGGTGATGGAACCGGTATACATGCAGGTCTCAAACACCTGTGAGAGCAATCTCATGTGGGTTCGACTCCCACCCACGGCACAAACTAGGTGCAGTCTTTGTTGGAGCATTTAATTTGCTTCTTTTTTGTTTCAATTAATAGAGAATCACATTTTTCACATTTTTTGCCCGTAGGTTTGTCCCATAAGGCGAAATCGCAATCGGGGAATTGATTACATCCATAGAATATCTTTTTTCTTTTAGTTCTTTTTTCAGTTAATTCTCCGTTTTCACACTTAGGGCATTTTATGCCTAAGTTTTTCTTTTCTAACGCTTGAGTATGTTTGCATTCAGGAAAACCAGAACAGGCATAAAACTTGCCAAATCTTCCCATGCGAATAACAAGAAACTTGCCACATTTAGGACATTCTTTGTCTGTTTTTTCAATAGAGGCCTCTTTTTTCTTAACCTCCTTATATTTTTCCTGAAGGTTTTCATTAAAGGGTCTATAAAAAGCTTCTGAAACTTTAGTCCATTTTTGTTTTCCTTCGGCAATTTTGTCTAAATCTTCTTCCATATTTGCTGTGAATTCAATGTCAACTATTTTAGGAAAGTGTTCTACGAGAATGTCGTTTACGACTATTCCGATTTCAGTCGGTTGAAATCTTTTTTGTTCATTTTTTTCAATATAATTTCTGACCTGGATAGTTGAAATTATTGGAGCATAAGTTGAAGGTCGACCAATGTCATTCTCTTCTAATATTTTAATTAAACTGGCTTCTGTGTATCTAGATGGTGGTTGAGTAAAGTGTTGCGAAGGAACAAGTTTAACTAAATTTAAAATTTCATTTTTTTCTAAGTCGGGAAGTTCTTCTTCTTTAAATTTCATTGGATAGACCTTAAGAAAACCATCAAATTTAAGAATTTGTCCATTTGCTTTAAATATGTATTCTCCAGCTCTTATTTCAATAGCAGTTGAGTCAAAACATGCTTCAGTCATTTGGCAGGCGATAAATCTCCTCCATATGATATCATATAATGCCTGCTGATTCTTGTCCATCCGCCGGCTGGCGGATAAAGAGGCGGGTTCTTTGTCAGGGAAAGTTGGTCTAATAGCTTCATGGGCTTCTTGAGCTTTACCTTTAGATTTATACTTTCTTAGTTTGGAATATTTTTGGCCATAGCTAGATTCAATAAATTTCTTAGCTATAGATAAAGACATGCCAGAAAGATTTACGGAATCGGTTCTATGATAAGTAATATTTCCTTTTTCATATAACTGTTGAGCAATTCGCATTGTGAATCTAGCCGGAAACTTAAATCTTTTCCAAGCTTCTTGTTGAAGCGTGCTAGTGGTAAATGGGGGAAAGGGATTTCTTCTAGTTTCTTTTTTTTCAATCTTTTTAACTATGTAATCTGCTTTGTCTAGATCTTTAATTATTTTGTTAGCATCTTTTTCTAATTTAATCTCTTCTTTAAGTAAAGCAGTAAATGTTTGATTATTGTTTCTTGTTTCTTGTTTCTTCAGTTCTGCTTCAATAGTCCAATATTCCTCTGGTTTAAATTTTTCAATTTCTCTTTCTTTCTCAACGATTAATTTCACAGCTACCGATTGAACTCTTCCAGCTGATAATCCACGAGCCACTTTTTTCCAAAGAAAAGGAGATATTTTATAGCCAACAATTCTGTCTAAAATTCTTCTGGCTTGTTGAGCATCAACGACATCTTGATTGATTATTCTTGGGTTCTTTAGAGCTTCACTTATTGCTGTTTTGGTAATTTCATGGAAAACAATTCTTTTAGGATTTTTTAAACCAAGAGCTTCTGAAAGATGCCAAGCAATAGCTTCTCCTTCTCTATCTTCATCTGTTGCTAAAATTACTTCATCAACTTTTTTAGTTGCTGCTTTTAATTCTTTTATGACTTTTCTGGCTTTGGCTGGAATAACGTATTTTGGCTTAAAATTATTTTCAACATCAACGCCCAATGTGCTAATTGGTAAATCTCGGATATGACCAAAAGAGGACAAGATCTTATAATCCTTGCCTAAAAATTTAGAGATGGTTTTCCCTTTAGTTGGACTTTCAACGATAACTAATTTCATAATAACTCTTGACTTTTTATAATAAATATGATATACTTCTAGTAGTGTATATTAGATTAGTCTTTAGTTCTTTAAGATTAAGGAGAAACTATGTGTGAAAATGACGAGCCTCTTTGTCCGGTCGAAGAAGCATTAATAAAGGTTTCGACAGGCGAAGAAGACAAAGAAGACAAAGAAAACTAGGTTACTTGGCCTGGCTGATTAATTTTCAGTCAGGCTTTTTATTTAAATTCTCTAGGGCTTCTAAAATGGCTGGTTTTAATAATTCCTTTTGCTCTTTTTTAAATTTTTGAAGAACATTATTTGATTCAACGCCTATTCTAATTCTTGTGAAATTTTTTGTTCCCAATTCTTTTATAATTGATTCAACGCCTTTATGTCCTGCAGAACCCCTATCTTTAGAGATTCTAATTTTACCCAAAGGCAAATCAATATCATCATGAACCACAATTAAATCGGCGGAGGCCCGTCCTCCGCAGATTTTTTTTACGGATTTACCGGACTCATTCATGAATGTTTGCGGTTTTGCGAGGATTATATTATTGCTTTCTGAAATTAAGGCATTAAATTTTTTAGATAACTTAAACTCAGGAAAGTTATTTTCCTTGGCAAATTTATCAATAATTTCAAAGCCAATATTGTGCGGGGTGTTGGTATATCTTTTCCCTGGATTTCCCAATCCAATTATAATAGTCATTAGATTATTCTAGCATTGTTGCATAAAATTGTGAAGTTTGGTAGAATATATTAATATGTATAACATAGATGGGGAAAATAACGAAGAATATACAGAGGAATATGCTAGAGAAACTAGCCGGGTTAGTAGTTTTTTGGGTTTTGCATGGGAAGTTATTAAAGTAATTATTATTGCCGCTGTTATAGTAATTCCTATAAGATACTTTTTATTTCAGCCGTTTTTTGTTAGAGGTCAATCAATGGATCCTAATTTTGCCAACGGCGACTATTTAATTATAGACGAGATTACCTATAGATTTAGAGGACCAGAAAGGGGGGAGGTAATAGTTTTTAGATATCCTCAAGACCCTTCAAATAGGTTTATCAAAAGAGTTATTGGGCTTCCAGGGGAGGAAATAAAGATAAAAGATGGGGAAATTACTATTGGTGGAGACGACATATTAGACGAAAAATACTTACCCGACGATTTAACAACATCAGGTGATGTTCATATTATCTTAGAGTTTAATGAGTATTTTGTTTTAGGCGATAATCGACCTTATTCTTTTGATTCAAGAAGATTCGGGCCCTTATCTAAAGAATACATAATTGGAAGAGTATATTTAAGAGCTTGGCCGTTTGATTCAATATCAAAATTTGGAGCTCCGGCTTATTAATAACTATTATGGCAAACAAAAATAAATTTCAAAGTGTAACTGGCATGCATGATATATTGCCAGAGGATCAAAAGTATTATAGGAAGATTTATGATGTTGTTTCTAATATAGCTGAATTTTATGGCTTTGGGAAAATAGATACGCCTATTGTTGAAGAAACAGAGCTTTTTGCCAAGGGAATAGGTTTAGCCACAGATGTTGTTAAGAAAGAAATGTACAATTTAAAAACTAAAGGAGATGATTCTTTAAGTTTGAGACCCGAGTGGACAGCCGGAATTGTTAGATCGTATATTGAAAACGGTATGCATAGCTTACCTCAACCATTAAAACTTTGGTATTTTGGACCTTGTTATCGTTATGAAAGACCTCAGGCAGGTAGGTATCGCCAATTTTGGCAATTTGGTTTTGAAATTTTTGGAGAATCAAGTTCGGTAATAGATGCTCAAATTATTCAGATATTTTACAATATTTTTAAGGAACTTAAATTAAAAGATTTAATTATTGAAATTAATAGCGTTGGAGACAGTAACTGTCGTCCTTATTATAAGAAGCTTTTGTCAAGTTATTTAAAAAGTAGAGAATCTTCTATTTGCCCAGATTGCAAAAGAAGATTTAAAGAAAATGTTTTAAGAGTTTTAGATTGTAAAGAAGAAAAATGTCAGCCGATAAAAACCGAAGCTCCGCAAATATTAGATCATTTATGTGATGAATGTCATTCTCACTTCAAAGAAGTGTTAGAATTTTTAGACGAAATAGAACTTCCCTATACTCTTAATCCTTATTTAGTGAGAGGTCTTGATTATTACACCAAAACAGTTTTTGAATTATTCTCTGAATCTGAAGGAGGTTGTAAAAACGCCTTGGCAGGAGGCGGAAGATATGATAAACTAGTTAAACTATTGAGGGGCAGGGATACACCTGCTTGTGGGGCAGCTGCTGGGACTGAAAGAATCGTTTCTTTAATGAAAGCTCAGGACATTGAAGGAGCTAAAGAGCCAGAAACACAAATCTTTTTAGCTCAATTGGGAAGTATGGCTAAAAGAAAGGGCCTCTGGCTTTTAGAAGAATTTAGAAAGTCAAAAGTTAGGGTTGCTGAATCATTTGGTAAAAATTCATTAAAAGCTCAATTGAATAGAGCCGATAAATTAGGAGCTAAATATACTTTGATTTTAGGTCAGAAAGAGGCCTTAGATGGAGTGGTTATTGTTAGAAACATGAAAACAGGGAAACAAGATGTTGTTAAAATAGATGAGGTGGTAGCAATCGTCAAAAAGAGGTTAAAATAATATGGATTGTATTTTTTGTGAAATTAAAAGCGATGTTTATGAAAATGATAGTTTTATCGTTGTTAAAGACATAAATCCTAAGGCAGAAATTCATTTTCTAATAATCCCTAAAAAACACATAGAATCAATAAGTCACTTAGAACCAGAAGACAAGGATTTGATGGGAAAAATGATGCTAATTGCCCAAAAAGTAGCTAAAGATAAAGGGATAGAATCATATAATTTACAAATTAATGTCGGTCGGAAAGCTGGTCAAGTAATTGATCATATCCACATGCATTTATTAAGTGGTAAAAAATTATGTCATTAGAAATCAAAAAAGAAGGCAGAGAAACATCTCAAAGTCTAGTTAGACGCTTTTCGCGAAGAGTGAAACAAAGCGGTCTTTTGTTTAGAGCAAGAAGGTCCCGTTTCTGGGAAAAAGATAAAAGCCCACAAATGGGGAAAAGATCAGCTTTAAGAAGAGAAGAACTTAAAAAAGAATACGAAAAGCTTGAAAAATTAGGTAAAGCTAAATCAGATGCCAGAAGAGGTAGAAGGTAAAATTAAAGAGGAACTTAATGTAGCCATTAAAGGCAATGATGAAATCGCCCGTTCTACATTACGGATGCTTTTAGCTGTTATGATTAATAAAGAAAAAGAAAAAAACTATAAAGAAGATAGAAGTTTAACCGAAGAAGAAAGAATAGATATAATTTTCTCTGAAGCTAAAAAAAGAAGAGAAGCAATTATAGAATATGAGAAAGGGAATCGCCAAGATTTAGCCGATAAGGAGAAAGCCGAGCTCGAAGTTTTGCAAAAATATTTACCCGAACAATTATCTGAAGAAGAAGTAAAGGACTTGGTTATTCAAGCTGTGAAAGAGACAGGAGCTGAAACCATGCAAGACATCGGTAAAGTCATGGGATCACTAATGCCAAAAGTAAAAGGCAAAGCCGACGGCAGTTTAGTTTCCAAAATTGTAAAAGAACTGTTGAATAAAAATGATTGAAAAGAATAGAAACTTTGATAAGATTTTAAATCAAACCTTAAAATATGCCAAAAATATAGCTAAAGAATTTTATTTTCAGGAGTGGGGTGAGAATCCACCAAAATGCCCTGCGTTTGATGGAGAGGTTGTTAATATTACTAGAGAGGGATGGGAGCACATTACTCACGATGAAATTAAAACAAAAACAGATATTCTTGGTCGGCTATTTGTTCTAGAAAGAGCAAAAGTATTATTAGAAACAGCAACCGTTTATACTACCAGAGAAAGAGAAACTGGAAGAAAAAAGAAATATTGGATATTCGAAGGCGTGATAAGTGATGTAAGAATAAAAGTAGTTGTGAGAAGTATTGACGATAATCCCAAACACTTTTTGACTGTCATAAAAAAGGGAAGTGTTGAAAAAGATATTAAAAAAATGGTAAACAAAAATAGTGCTGTCTCCCGCCTGTGAGCATTCAGACCTTTTGAGTCAAACACCCAATAGCGGCGCCGACGAGTGGTTACGTCTCAGCACTATCTCTAATTAAAGTATATCAAATCAGACACAATTGTCAAGAGCACGAACGAAAAATGAGCGAGAAATGTTTTTCACCGAGTGTCGGGCATCGCAATGTCAGTCACTCGGTGTAGAACATTTCGGCATAGAATCGAATGTTCAACACTCGGTGACTAACACTGCGGTGTTCGACACCGAGTGAAGAACATTCTGAGTCTCTGAAGAAAATATTAAATAATAAAACCCATATACCCGTATATGAATGTAGAAATAAATAACTTGACCAGGAGGAAGATTGACGAAAAGTTTTTAACAGGGGTTGCCAAAAAGGTTTTAAAAGGCGAAAATAGAAGAGAGGATATATCTATTGTTTTTGTTGGTGAAAAAAGAATGAGTGAATTGAATAAAAAATATCGCCACCAAGACAAAGTAACAGATGTATTATCTTTTGGTGAAGGGTTAAACGAAATAGTTATTTGTCTAGCAGTAATTAAAACAAAAAAAGAATTAGTAAAAGTGTTAATTCATGGAGTCTTGCATGTTTTAGGATATGAACATTCTAAGATAATGCAGGGGAAAGAACAAAAATGGCAAAACCACACATAATAACGGCTTTAGATATTGGTTCTGATACGGTCAAGTTGCTTTCGGCTTGTCGCAAGAATAGCGGAGAAGGATTCGAAGTTCTAGCTCAATATCAAGAGCCATCTTTGGGGATTAGAAAGGGTGTAGTTATCAATGTTTCTCAAGTTTCAAAAACAATTTCTTCTTTAATTGAAAAAGCTGAACAAGATTGTGGAATAAAAATAGATAAGGTTTATGCTAATATCGGAGGAGGTCATATATCATCTGTTTCTTCAAGGGGCTTGGTCTCTGTTTCCAGAGCTGATAGAAAGATTTCTCAAGAAGATGTTGATCGAGTTATAAATGCGGCTAGAACTCTTCCCTTACATTCAAATAAAGAAATTATTCAGGTTTTCCCTAAAGAGTTTATTGTTGATGGTCAGACCGGAGTAAGAGAAGTGGTTGATATGGAAGGGGTGAGATTAGAAGCGGAAACATTACTTCTTTGTGGTTTCGCGCCCTATATTAATAATTCAAGTCATACAATTTTAGACGCTGGGCTTCAGGTAAATGATTTAATTCCGGATCCTTTGGCTAGCGCCAAATCAGTATTAACTCCTAGAGAAAAAGAACTGGGAGTTTGTGTTTTAGATATTGGATCGGGGACAACGGGTATGGCTGTTTATGAAGAAGGGAGCTTAACTCACGCCGCTGTTTTTCCAGTTGGTTCGGGACATATTACTAATGATATTGCCATTTGTTTAAAGACAGATATTGACACAGCAGAGAAAATAAAGCTAGAATACGGAAGGTGCAAAGAAGTCACTAAAAAACAAGATAAAAAATCTGAAAAGAATATCAAATTGGATGGGGAGGATCAATTGGAGTTTTCAATAAAACTTCTAACGGATATTATTGATGCCAGAGTTTCGGAAATTTTCAATTTAGCTGGGAAGGAATTAAAAAAAATCTCTAAGCAAGGAATGTTGCCTGCCGGAATTGTTTTGACAGGTGGAGGAGCAAAATTAATTGGAATTAGAGATTTGTCAAAGAAAGAATTAAAACTTCCTTGTCGTGTGGGTAAGCCAAAAGAGTTTGTTGGATTTGATGCCGAAACTAATTTAGCTACCTTGTGCGGTTTAGTTTTAGAAGGATTTGACATAGAAAGCGATATCAAACATCTTTCTATAAAAAAAGACAGATTGACTAGTAGGCTCAAGAACATCTTCAGAACTTTTGTCCCTTAATTATTATGAGTAAAAAACCAGATACAAAAATCAAAGTTATCGGAGTAGGGGGCTCTGGGGGGAATGCCATTTCAAGAATGATGAAATGTAATATAAGGGGGGTAGAATTAATTGCTATAAACGCAGATGCTCAAGATTTGCAAAAAGCAAAATGTCATACCAAAGTTCGCATCGGAAGAAATATCACCAAAGGATTGGGAACAGGAATGAACCCTGAAGTGGGCAGGTTAGCGGCTGAAGAACAGAGAGATGAAATAGAGGAGGCATTAAGGGGAGCAGATATGGTTTTTATCGCTTGTGGCTTTGGAGGCGGATGTGGTACAGGAGGATCAGTAGTTGTTGCTGATATAGCTAAAAAATTAGGAGCATTAACATTGGCTGTTGTTACAACGCCTTTTTCTTTTGAAGGAATTCATAGAACAGAAATTGCTCAAGCTGGTTTAAAAAAGTTAAATGGGAAAGTGGACACTCTTATTACTATTTCTAATAATAAATTACTTTCTGTTTTAGAACCGAAAACAACGGTTATGAGTGCTTTTTGGTATTGTGATGAAATATTAAGGCAAGCGGTTCAGGGAATATCTGATTTAATTGTTTTGCCCGGAATTATTAATATTGACTTTGCTGATGTTAAAGCAATTATGAAAGATTCTGGGTCAGCTCTGTTTGGTATTGGTAAGGCCAAAGGTCCTGATAGGGCGCAAGAGGCCGCTAGAAGGGCCTTAAGCTCTCCCTTATTGGACTTGTCATGCAAGGGAGCCAAAGGTATATTGTTTAATGTCTCCGGAGGAAAAGATATTAGCTTAACAGAGATAGATGAAGCTGCTAAAGTCATCACTCAAGAGGTTTCTTCCGATGCTCGCGTCATCTTTGGTGCTATTCAAGACGAAAAACTTAGCAAGGGCGAAATAAAAGTGACTGTCATCGCCACCGGCTTTTAGTTATCCACAGTTTGGGTGATTTGACCTGGGTTTTGTATGGGATATAATGAATTAATTGATTCGTTATTTTTTTTACTAAATTTATGTCTGAACCCAAGCAAAAGATAAAAAGCAAGATAAAAAAAGTCCAAAAAAGGGATGGCGGTTTTGCTGAATTTAATCAATCTAAGATTGCCGACGCTGTTTATAAAGCAATTACTTCAACAGGCCAGGGCGATGGCGTAATATCTAAAAAAGTTTCAGATAGGGTTGTCGATATTTTAAACCGTCGCTTCAAAAAAAATGAAACTCCCCAAGTCGAACAAATCCAAGACATAGTTGAGGAGGTTTTAATTTTAGAAGGATTAGTTGATACGGCTAGATCATATATTTTATATAGAGAGCAAAGAAGAAGAATTAGAGAGTCAGTGGAAACAATTGATGAATCAACTGAAAGAATCGATAGATATGTTAAAGAACTCGATTGGCAGGTTTATGAAAATGCTAATATGACTTTTTCTCTGCAGGGCTTGAACCAGTATGCTATTGCGGACGTTTCTAAAAAATATTGGCTTAACAAAATATATCCGAAAAAAATTAGAGAAGCAGCTTATAGTGAAGGAATTCATATTCATGATTTAGATGGTATTAGCACTTATTGTTGTGGCTGGGATCTCTATGACTTTTTGAAGAGGGGCTTTAGCGGTGTTCCGGGAAAACTTGAGTCTCGTCCGCCAAAACATTTAAGAACTGCTCTTGGTCAATTAGTTAATTTGTTTTACACACTTCAGGGAGAATCTAATGGAGCACAGGCTGTTTCTAATTTCGATACTTTGATGGCTCCGTTTATTCGTTACGATGGCTTAAGTTATCCTCAAGTAAAACAAGCGATGCAAGAGTTTTTGTATAATTGTATGGTGCCAACTAGGGTTGGGTTCCAGACACCGTTTTTAAATGTTACTCTGGATATTAAAATACCAAGTTTCTTAGGAAAACAGCCAATTATTATTGGTGGTAAGCCACAAAATGAAACATATGGAGAATTTCAGGAAGAAGTAAATATGCTTTTGAGGGCCTTTTACGAATGTTTAATGGAAGGTGATGCCAAGGGAAGACCATTTACATTTCCCATCCCAACGGTTTCTATTACCAAAGATTTTGAATGGGATAATCCTAGTTTGGAGCCGTTATGGGAAGCAACGGCAAAATATGGAATTAATTACTTCCAGAATTTCCTGGGATCAGATATGAACCCAGA
The DNA here is from genome assembly GCA_018830125.1 of Patescibacteria group bacterium. GTDB lineage: Bacteria > Patescibacteriota > Minisyncoccia > Minisyncoccales > GWA2-38-27 > JAHJSY01. The sequence goes on from JAHJSY010000030.1 coordinate 10,244, forward strand.
AGATTTCAGAAGTATGTGTTGTCGTTTGCGTCTTTCAAATAAAGAGCTATATATGAGGGGAGGTGGGTTGTTTGGATCGCAACCACTTACTGGTAGTATCGGCGTAGTCACAGTTAATCTTCCAAGAATTGGTTATCTTTCTAAGACCAAAAAAGAGTTTTTTGACAGATTAACCAATATGATGGATCTAGCCAAAGAAAGTCTAGAGATTAAAAGAAAGGCACTATATAATTTTATGGAAAAAGGTCTTTATCCTTATTCTAAATTTTATTTAGATGGTGTTAAAAAGATAAGAGGATCACATTTAGGAAATCACTTTTCAACTATTGGTTTAATGGGAATGAATGAAGCTCTCCTCAATTTTTTAAATGAAGATATGACTACTAAGGCAGGAAAGAAATTTGCTATAGAGGTTTTAGGATTTATGAGGGCAAGGTTGGTTAAATATCAAAAAGAAACGGGTAGTTTATATAATCTTGAAGCCACTCCTGGAGAAGGAACAGCTTTTAAGCAGGCCAAAGCCGATAGGAAGCTTTATCCGGACATTATTACTGCCGGAACTAAAAAGGCTCCCTATTACACAAATTCTTCTCAATTACCAGTTGGTCATACCGACGATGTTTTCGAAGCATTAGATCTCCAAGATGAAATTCAATCTAAATATAGCGGGGGAACCGTTTTACATATATTTTTAGGAGAAAAGATTCGAGATGCCCAAACGGCTAAAATGCTTGTTAAGAAGATATTTGAGAATTATCATTTACCATATATTACTTTGACTCCAACATTTTCTATTTGTCCGACTCATGGATATTTAGCAGGGGAGCATTTTAAATGCCCTAAATGTACCATTGATCAGTCATGTGAAGTTTATTCAAGAATAGTTGGTTATCTCCGACCTATTCAGCAATGGCATACAGGAAAGAAACAAGAATACAAAGAAAGAAAAGAATTTAAATTATCAAAAAAAGAAGAAGAAATAAAAAAATAAGGCAGCCAAAGAACATAACAAAGAACATAAGTCGGACTTATGCAAGCTTGCATAAGAGCTTGCATAAGTCGGACTTATGCACTCTTTATGATTATAGCTGGTTTACAAAAAACTACTTTAATAGATTATCCGGGCAAAATAGCGGCCACGGTTTTTTTAGCTGGTTGTAATTTTAGATGTGGTTGGTGTTATTCTTCGGAATTAGTATTACCTGAAAAAATCAAGAATCAACCAAGAATATCCGAAAAAGAATTCTTTGATTTTCTGGAACAGAGAAAGGAACTCTTAGATGGAATAGTGATTTGTGGGGGAGAACCAACTGTCAATAAAGACCTTCCCGATTTTATAGGAAAAATTAAAAAATTAAATTATTTAGCAAAACTAGATACCAATGGGTCAAATCCAAAAATGCTCAAACAATTAATAGACGATAAATTAATTGATTATGTAGCCATGGATGTTAAATTGCCTAAAGAAAAATATTCAAGAGTATTTTTTGATAATACAGATATCAGAGATATAGAAAAAAGTGTAGAGTTATTAAAAAAATCAGAAATTGATTTTGAGTTTCGAACAACCATAGTTCCCATAATTCACAAAAAAGAAGATTTTTTGAAAATTGCTGAATGGATAGGAGGACCCAAAATAAAATACTATATTCAGAACTTTAGAGCAGAAAAAACAATTAATCCAGAATTTGAAAACATAGAACCGTATCCAGAGAACTATCTTTTAGATATTAAAAAATCAATTTCTCAATACTTTGACACTTGCGATATTAGATGAATAAATCTAAATTATTTTTCTTAGGATTTTGTTTAATTTTAATTATTATAATTTTCTGGAGATACGATATCGTTTTGTCTGATTTAGAAAATAGCCAGTTAAAAAATTATAATGATTCTGATGAAGAGATTGTTTTAACTGGCAAGATTATTAAAGAGCCAGATGTTAGAGAAAATAATATTAAATTAACAATATTGACCCGAGGCCCGTCCTCGGGCAGAATTTTGGTAACGGTTGGACGTTATCCCGAATATGGCTACGGAGATGAATTAGAAATTACGGGCAAACTGCAAACGCCTACCGTATTTGAAGATTTTAATTACAAAAAGTATCTATTGAAAGACGGAATTGTTTCTGTAAGCTATTATCCTAAAATTAAACTCTTAGAAAAAGGTAGAGGTCCGACATCCATCTTATTAAAGTTTAAAGATAGAGTGCGACAGGGGATATATAGAATATTTTCACCTCCACAGAGCGAGATTTTAGGAGCAATGATGCTAGGCGATAAAGGTAGAATGTCTTTAGGGTTGAAAGAGAAACTAAATGTTACTGGGATAAGGCATATAACAGCGATATCAGGACTTCATATATTTATACTTTCCACTATTTTAATGTCTTTACTGTTGGGTTTGGGTTTATCAAGGAGCCGAGCTCCTTATGTTTCGCTTGGTATAATATTTTTGTTTATAGCTATGATTGGTTTTCAGCCATCTTCGGTTAGAGCGGGAATTATGGGTGGTTTGTTTGTTCTAGCCCAGGCTTTTGGCCGAAAATCGGTTGGGACGAGAGCAATAATACTAACAGCTGGTATAATGCTTCTGATAAATCCATTGCTATTGTTTTATGATATTGGTTTTCAACTTTCATTCTTAGCCGTTCTTGGAATAATCACTCTAGCTCCTTATTTTAAAAAGTGGGTCAAATCAACTATTTTAGCAACAACACTCTCTGCCTATATTTTCACTTTGCCTATATTATTCTATAACTTTGGCAGAATTTCTCTAATCGGACCCTTAGTCAATATTTTAGTTATCCCTGTTGTATATTGGATCATGATTCTAGGCCTAGCATTTTCAATATTAATTCTCATTTTTCCTCTAGGAGCTTGGCTTATCAGTTTTCCTCTCTGGTTATTAATCACATATATTACCAAAATCGTAGATTTCTTTTCTTAAAAAGTTCCATAAACTACCACACTCTAGAGTACTGTAGTTTATGGCTGTTTTTGTATTTATGCTTTTTACTATTCTGGTTTCTTTATTATTCTGCTATAATAGAAGAACAATATGAAAAATAAAAAGGCACATATAGTGGCGGTTAATATGGGGTATGGTCATCAGAGAACGGCTTATCCCTTAAGGATTTTTTCTCCTGATGAAAAAGTTATTAATGCTAATGATTATGAAGGAATTCCTGAAAAAGATAAGAAGGTTTGGGAGTCATCCAGGACTTTTTACGAGTTTATCTCAAGGTTTAAAAGAGTCTCCTTAATTGGCAATATAGCCTTTGCTACTTTTAATAAATTTCAACAGATTCCTTCTTTTTATCCACGCAGAGATTTGTCTAAACCGACTTTTGGTTTGAAGAAGATATTTTCTTTGATAGATAAGGGTTGGGGAGAAGATTTGATTTCTAAATTAAGCAAAAATCCCTTACCCATCATTACTAGTTTCTTTATACCAGCATTTATGGCCGAGGAGTTTAATTATCCGGGAGAAATTTATTGTGTTGTTTCTGACGCCGATTGTTCAAGGGCCTGGGCTCCTTTAAATCCTAGTCGAAGTAAGATAAAGTATTTCGCTCCTAATTTATGGGTAATGAACCGGCTGAAACTCTATGGGGTTAAATCGGAGAATATATTTTTAACTGGGTTTCCTCTGCCTTTGGAAAATATTGGTACCAAAAAACAAGAAGTTGTTAAAAAAGATTTGGGGGCAAGGATTTTGAATTTAGATCCTGAGAAAAGATTCCATGATAAGTATAAGTCTTTTGTTGATAGAAGTATGAAAGTTTCTCATAATAAAAAAACACATATTTTGAGCATAATGTTTGCTATTGGTGGAGCCGGGGCTCAAAAAGAGATGGTCATGGAATATATCAAGAACCTATACGATAAAATTAAGAAAAAAGAGATTAAGATATATTTGTCAGCTGGTATTAGAAAAGAGGTAAGTGATTATTTCACTAAAAGTTTAAAGGCGCTGAAGCTACAGGATAATATTGGTAAAAATATAGAAATTATTTATGAGGAAGATATAAATAAATATTTTGAAACTTTTGATAAAAAGCTAAGAAAAACAGATGTTCTTTGGACAAAGCCAAGCGAGCTTTGTTTTTATTCCGGTTTAGGAGTGCCGATTCTTATGGCTCCGACAATTGGTTCGCAGGAAGATTATAATAAAAATTGGCTTTTAGGCATAGGGGCGGGGGTTCCGCAAATAAATCCCAAATATGCTAGTCAGTGGCTATTTGATTACTTGGATAGTGGAAGGTTTGCTGAAGCAGCTCTGGCTGGATTTATTGAAGTAGAAAATATGGGAACATATAATATAGAAAAAATATGCTTTGGTTAATAGTAATAATTCTTGCTTATTTTCTTTTTGCTTTTGTTTCTTTAGGAGATAAATATTTATTAAAAGGTGCTCCTGAATCGAAAACATACACTTTTTATGTCGGTGTTTTTAGTAGTTTTGCTTTGATTTTAATTCCATTTGTTGGTTTTTCTGTTCCCGGATTTGTTGAGATTCTCTTTTGTTTTTTAGCAGGTATTCTTCTTATGATCGGAGTTTTTGCGACCTATGAGGGGCTAGAAAGGTTTGAGGCCTCTAGAATTATTCCTGCCATGGGTGGATTTATTCCTGTTTTCACTCTCGCTTTTACCTATCTTTTTTCAAGAGGCCAGGCTACTTTAGGAATTAAAGAGATTGTAGCTTTTCTTTTTCTTGTTCTGGGGAGTATTCTTATTAGCTATAGTCCAACCAAAAAACTTCCTTTCAAGAGTCTTGAGATTTCAGCTATTGCTGCTTTATTTTTCTCTTTGGGCTTTATATTATCTAAATACGTTTATTTAATGCTTGATTTTTGGACTGGTTTTATTTGGATGAGAATAGGAGCTATAATTACGGGACTGCTTTTTCTCTCCGCCAAAAGTGTTCGCCAAGAAGTTTTTACTAAAAAATCAGTTTTCAATGTAAAAACTGGTGCATTCTTTATTTTTAATCAAGCGGTTGGAGCCGGGGCCTTTGTTTTGCAGAATTGGGCTATTGCCTTAGCTCCCTTAGCTTTTCTTTCTATTGTTAACGCTTTGCAAGGTATTCAATATCTCTTCCTATTTATCATAATATTTTTAGTTTCCTTAAAATCTCCAAAGATTTTAGAGGAAAAGATTTCCAAGAAAGTTATTATTCAAAAAGGTTTGGCGATGCTCCTTATAATGTTGGGTCTTGTTATCCTAGCTTTATAAAAAAATATGGAGGTTCAACCTCCATAATTGAAAATTATTGAGGTTGAACCTCCATATTTTAATGAAAAAATATAATATTAAAAAAATAATTAAAATGAGCTTATTAATTTTATTAGGTATATTTTTAATCCTTGTGATTTATTTTTTTGTTGGATTTCCCCAAAAGAATGAAAATATTTCTTGGGGTATTAATTTCTCTCAAAAACATGCTCAAACATTAGGCCTTGATTGGAGAAAGGTTTACACGGATATTCTGGATGACCTAGGTGCAAGGAAAATAAAAATAGGAACTTATTGGGATTATATTGAATGGGAAGACGATGATTATAATTTTGGTGATTTAGATTGGCAAATAGAGGAAGCCGGAAAAAGAGACGTTGAAGTTATTTTAGTTGTCGGAATGAAAACTCCTGGGTGGCCAGAATGCCATATTCCTAAATGGGCAAAAGATTTAACCAAAGAAAAACAACAAGAAAAGGTTTTAGAATATTTAGAGAAAGTGGTTGTTAGATATAAGGATTCAAAAACGATAAAATATTGGCAAGTAGAAAATGAACCATTCTTTCCTTTTGGGAATTGTCCGAAAAGAGACAAAAATTTCTTGAAGAGAGAAATTGATTTGGTAAAATCACTTGATAATAGGAAAGTAATAATTTCTGAAAGTGGAGAAGTTCCTTTATGGTTTAAAGCAGCTAAATATGGCGATATTGTTGGTACGACAATGTATAGAAAAGTTTGGTTTAAGGAACTGAATTCATATGTCACTTATCCTTTTCCAGCAGTTTTTTATAAAAGAAAAGCAATACTTATAAAAGCATTATTTGGTAAAGAGGTGATTAATGTTGAGTTTCAAGCAGAGCCGTGGGGTCCGGCTTTGATTTATGATTTACCAGTTGAAGAGCAGAAAAAATCTATGGATTTGGAAAGATTTAAGAAAAATATTGAATTTGCTAAAAAAACTGGTTTGAAAGAATTCTATTTTTGGGGAACAGAATGGTGGTATTGGATGAAAGAAAATCAAAACCAACCCGAAATCTGGAACGAAGCCCAAAAGCTATTCCAATAAGTTCAATGAACCTTCAATGAACCTGGTTCATCGAACTTTATTAAAAAAGCCAGATTCTAATGACAACAGAATCTGGCTTCGGAGGAGGGTGATGAAAAGCTCCTTTGATGAACTACTTAAATTTTAACAAAATCAAGATATGCTGTCAATAGTTATTCCAACAATGAATGAGGAAAAACATCTAAAAAAACTGCTTCAGTCAATAGAGAAGCAAGATTTTGATAATTACGAAGTAATTATTGCTGATAATGGTTCTAAAGATAAAACCCTAGAAATTGCCAAGAAATATAAGTGTAAAATTGTTAAGGGAGGATCACCAGCTAGAGGGAGAAATAATGGAGCCAAGGTAGCCAAAGGAGAGCGACTCTTGTTTTTAGATGCTGATGTTGTTTTACCAAAAAGAGTTTTTGGAAAAATACTGAAAGAATTTAAGAAAAGAAATCTTGGGATAGCAACATTCTTTTTAGCACCTATTGAAAAGAGTAAAAAGAAAAAATTAGCAAGTTTCTTTTTCACTTTTTTCTATAATATCCCGATCTTTCTTTTAGAAAAAACTCTTCCCCATGCAGCCATGGGAATTTTGATAGAAAAAAAGCTTTTTAATAAGTTGAATGGATATAATGAAGATATAACTTTGGCTGAAGATCATGATTTGGCTAGAAGAGCAGGGAAGCTTAGTAAATATGGAATATTAAAATCAGTCAGGCTTCATGTTTCAGACAGGAGATTTGAAAAAGAAGGTTGGTTTAAAACTTATTCAAAATATCTTCTTTGCGAAGGCCATATGATCTTCATTGGCCCTGTCAAAAAAGACATCTTCAAATACAACTTTGATCATTTGAAAAATAAAAAGAAGTAGGTATAATAAACGATATGGGATTATATGATTTGCCACAATTTAATTTTTCTGAAAAGATTAAGAGAATGTTGAGGGGAAGAAGAAAAAATAATATTAAAATCGTTACTTTGGCGGTTTCTCTTTCTATTGTTTTCGGCTTTATATCAGGTGCTGCGACCAGTACCTTCTTTTATTTCCAATTTAGTAATAATATCGATAGAACAGATGTTAGGCCATTTGTAAAAGTTGAAGATATCATGCAGATTGAAGAGATTATAGATGACCCAATAGTTAAGGCAGTTGAAAAAAGTTCGCCGGCTGTGGTTAGTGTTGTTATAGGAGAAAAGGGCGGAGGGACTGGATTTCTTGTTTCTGAAGATGGCCTAATTCTAACTAACAAACATGTGGTCTTAGATGAAAAAGCAGAATACACGGTTTTCACTAGCGATGGCGAAGAGTTCTCGGCAAAAGTTTTAGCTAGAGATCCTCTCCAGGATTTGGCTATAATAAAGATAAGCCAAGAAGATAAATTATTTCCAGTTTTGGAGCTAGGAGATTCAGACGATTTAAGGCCTGGGCAAACCGTAATTGCTATTGGTAATGCTTTAGCAGAATTTAAGAACACTGTTTCAACGGGAGTTGTCTCTGGATTAGGTAGAACAATTACCGCTTCTGGTGGTACCTTTGTTGAAACTTTAGAAGACATTATTCAAACAGATGCAGCAATTAATAAGGGAAATTCAGGTGGCCCGCTTTTGAACCTAGAAGGAAAAGTTATTGGGATAAATACAGCCATGGCTCTAGATGCTCAAAGTATTGGTTTTGCTATTCCGATTAATAAAGCCAAAAGAGCTATAGAGCAAATTCAAACAATAGGCAGAATTGTCTATCCGTTTATCGGTATTCGTTACGTGATGGTTAATGAGAAAGTTAAAGAAGAATATGGCCTAACGGTTGATTACGGTGTTCTAATTACTAAAGGTGGTTTGTTGCAACCATCTATAACTCCTGGCTCGCCGGCAGAAGAAGTAGGACTGGAAGAGAAAGATGTTGTTTTGGAAATAAATAATGAAAAGATTAATGCTGAAAATTCTTTAGCCGAGATTATTTTAAAATATAATCCAGGAGAAGAAGTTACTTTAAAGGTTTTACGTGATGATCAAGAATTAGAAATTAAATTAACTTTAACCGAAAGGCCAGAATAATCTTGACAGGGTCTTTGGATTTTGATAGAAATAAGTATATGAGAATACAAATTAATCAAATTTTCTTTAACTTTAGCTTTTTTAGAAAAAAGGGTTAGTTTGTTTAAAAAATAAATAGCAAGTTGACCCTTCGAGAAAAGGGTTTTTATTTTTCATAGTTCTTTAAAAAAGGAGATAGATAATGCATAGATTTTGCAAACTAATATACGGAAACAGGGGAGATTGTCATGATTGCGATGGAACAAAAAAATGTCAAAGTTGTAATGGTTCGGGAGAACATCCTAGTTTAAGGGGTTGTAAATGTCCGAGTTGCGATGGTACGGGAGTATGTTTTTATTCTCCTAATTTCAAAAAGGTGATAGGACAAAATTGAAAAGTTCTTTATATGGCCCTGATTTATTTCAGGGCTTTTCTTTTTTGTGGATTTATGATAGAAAAGAGTATATGAATGGTGCTAATTTTACCAGAAAAGCTCAAGAAGCCATATTAAAAGCTCAATCTATTGCTCAAGAAAGAAAGCAACAGCAGGTGGATGCCTTACATCTGCTTTTGGCTTTACTTCTTCAAGAGGAAAGCGTTGTTTTAACCTTGTTTAGAAAACTTAAAGCCGATGTAGAAACTCTAAAAAGAAGAACCGAAGGAGCTTTAAATAGGTTGCCTAATGTTAATACTCCCCAAGCTTTTGGTCAGTTTTATTTAACCCAAGACATGGCGAAGATTTTAGAAAGGGCTCGTCAAGAATCAATTAAGATGAGCGATGAGTTTATGTCAGTAGAGCATTTGTTTTTAAGTCTTTTAAGTGCTGATACAAAAGCAAAAGATATTTTAGAAACAGCTAAAATAGATTATGAAAATGTCTTAAAATTGTTAGCTGAAATTAGAGGTGGAGAGAGAATAACCGACCCAGAGCCGGAATCAAAATACCAAGTTATTGAAAAATATTCTAGAAATTTAACAGTTCTAGCCCAAAAGGGAAAGCTTGATCCAGTGATTGGAAGAGAAGACGAAATTAGAAGATTGATGCAAGTTCTTTCCAGAAGGACTAAAAACAATCCAGTTTTAATCGGGGAGGCCGGGGTTGGTAAAACAGCCATTGTTGAGGGATTGGCTCAAAGAATTGTGAGATCGGATATTCCAGAGAGCTTGAAAGATAAAGAAGTTATTGCTTTAGATTTAGGAGCTTTGATTGCTGGAACGAAATATCGAGGAGAATTTGAAAATAGAATCAAGGCCCTGATTAAAGAGATTAATAGAGCTGGCGGTAAATATATATTATTTATTGATGAACTTCATACTTTAGTTGGAGCTGGATCAGCAGAAGGATCGGCTGATGCCTCTAATCTTTTAAAGCCGTCTTTGGCTAGAGGAGAATTAAAAGCTATTGGGGCAACTACCTTAAAAGAATACCAAAAATATATTGAAAAAGATGGGGCCCTAGAGAGAAGATTTCAACCAGTTTATGTCCAAGAACCAACGATAGATGACACGGTAGCTATTTTAAGGGGTATAAAAGAAAAATACGAAGTTCATCACGGATTAAGAATAAAGGACTCAGCTTTAGTCGCTGCCGTTGAGTTAGCTTCTAAATATATTTCTGATAGATTTCTTCCGGATAAAGCAGTAGACTTAATGGATGAAGCGATGTCAGCTTTGCGTTTAGAGATTGAATCAAGACCGAGCAAGTTAGACGAACTTCACAAAGAAATCCAAAAACTTGAAATTGAAAAACGAGCTATTAAAAAAGAAAACGACAATAAGAGATTGATGACTATTAATCGCTCTTTAGCTGACTTGAGAGAAAAAGCGAGGGCTTTTGAATTGAAATGGAAAGCAGAAAGAGATTTAATCCAAAAAATAAAGAAGTTTAAAAAAGAAATAGATGGGCTTTCTTTTGAAATAGAGGTTGCTCAAAGAGAAGCTAATTTACAAAAAGTTGCTGAAATTAAGTATGGGACGATTCCTAACCTATTGAAACAAATAAAAGTAACTGAAAAAGAATTAATTAAGGTTCAAAGAAATAGCAAAATATTGAAAGAAGAGATAGAAGAGGAAGATGTAGCTAGGGTTGTTTCTAGGTGGACAGGTATTCCGGTAATGAGGTTGATAGAAGAAGAAGCTAGAAAGCTAGAAAAGATGGAAAATATAATTGCCAATAGGGTTATTGGTCAAAAACAGGCCGTTAACGCCATCTCAAACGCAATTCGTCGCTCAAGAGCTGGAATTTCTGAGCAGGGAAGACCTCTTGGTTCATTTATGTTCCTAGGACCCACTGGTGTTGGTAAGACAGAAACAGCTAGAGCTGTTGCTGAATTTCTATTCAATGATCAGAACGCTTTGATTAGATTAGACATGTCTGAATATATGGAAAAACATTCGGTTTCAAAAATAATCGGCTCTCCTCCAGGATATGTTGGTTATGAAGAGGGAGGACAACTAACAGATAAAGTTAGGAGAAGACCTTATAGCGTAATTTTACTTGACGAGATTGAGAAAGCTCATCCTGAAGTTTTTAACATCTTGCTTCAGATTCTTGAGGATGGAAGATTGACCGATGCTAAAGGAAGGACAGCTTCTTTTAAGAATGCTATTTTAATTATGACTTCTAACACTGGTTCTGAATATATAGCCCAGATGGGGTCTTTAGGTTTCTTAAGAGAAGGAGAAGAAATAGAAAGAAAGTCTTTAGAATCAAAAGTGGGAGCTGCTTTGAAGGAAGATTTTCGTCCAGAGTTTCTAAACAGAATTGATGAAGTGGTTATTTTTAATTATCTAGGCAAACAAGAAATCAGAAGGATAGTTGATTTAGAGCTGAATAAAGTTAAAAGTAGATTAAGGCCGAAAAATATTAAAATTAAATTTTCAGAACAATCGAAAGAACTATTAGCTGATCAGGGCTTTGATCCTAATTTAGGAGCCAGGCCACTTAAAAGAGTAATTCAAAAGAAAATTCTTGATCCCTTGGCTTTAAAGATTGTTTCCGGAACTATAAGAGATGGAGAAGAAATTACAATAGATGTAAATGGTCAAAATATTATAATTAAGACCATGGCTGATTTAATAGAAATTAAAAAAGAAGAAAAGGTTTATGTCTAAGAATTTTTTAAAGATTGTATTGGTTTTTGGAGTGGGGCTATGCGGTGGTATTTTTGCCAATCAGATTTTATGGCCCTCTTTAGTAGAAAGACCCCTTATAGATCAATACCAATTAGCTAACATTCCTGTTTCTGTAACTGAGACTAAAGAAATTATTATTCAAGAAAATAATGTTTTGCAAAATTCTATTGAAAAAATAGAAAAAGCAATCGTTGGCATAAAAACCAAAACCGAAAATGGTAAGATTATTTCAGGTTCTGGTTTGGTGGTTACATCGGATGGGTTAATAATCACTTTATCAGATATCATCTCACCTAAGGGAGATTTTGTTTTCTTTGTTGACGGAGAAACTCCTAATTGGCAAATATTAAAAAGAGACACTAAGAAAAATTTGGCATTAATAAAAGTTGATATGGATGATTTGAAAACCGTTAGCTTTGCTGATTTTGACGAAACAAAACTGGGTCAAAGAGTATTTTTGCTTGGCATTGTTTTTGATACGAAGCCATTAAGAATAGTTAATGAGGGAATTGTTAAGTTCTTTACATCGGAATATATTAGAACGAATATTATAGAAAAAAAGACACTTTCTGGAAGTGCTTTATTTAATATTAATGGAGATTTATTGGGGTTAAATACAATTGATGATGACGGAGGAATAACGGCTATCCCAATAACTAAAATCCGAGAATTTTTAGGTTATTAGTAAGTATATTTATCAACTAAGAGATCGTTACTGTCATAAAGAGAAATAGTATCGTGAAGTTCTTCTACGATATTTTTATTTATATAAATATACCAATATCTTGATAAAAAATCTTCATCTTTTGAGCTTCTTTTTAGGCAACCGCTATAAGTATAGTAATTTAAGATATACGAAACACATTTTGGATCAGTTGATATTTTGAAATCACTAGAATAATCAGGCATTTTGCAACTGCTTGATTTAATAATAAAATCTTGACAATAGGGGGTAAGACCAGGAAGGTCTTCTAACTTTGGAGCAGAGCAACGAGCAGAAAAAGAAGGGGATAGATTTTTTGATTTAGATAAATAACCAAAACATTTATCAGCTCTAAAGCTATCGCCTGTTTGTAGAGGATTAGTATCTCCTACTAAATAGACAGTTAGCACTTCTTTAATGATAATACTTTGAGAAATAGTAAAAGTACCTTTTCTTGTTTTAATTTTAAGACCATTAAGATTAATTGGTTCTCCTTTGTACGGATTGACCCTTAATGTTATTACAGAGGGATTATATGTGTTTGCTTTTTGAAGACGAGAAATATTTACTTTACCTATATATGGAGAAACAGTTGGATTAACTGGTTCAGGAGTTTCAGTTTCTCTTTTGGGGTCGCTTATCGCTGAATAAGAATAGCTTTTTTCATCATCTGGTTTTGCCTCTTTGATTTTAGTATTGCCTAGAAAAAACTCCTTAGGCACATATTGATCCATAAGGGCATAAACGAAGACTATGGCTAAAATAATAACTATAAATAAAATAGCTTTCATGTTTCTAATACCATACCATTTTCTTTGAAAAAATTCAACAAAATGGTAGAATTTAATAATATGAAAAATAAGTTTTATATATTATTTATTTTGTTTTTACTGTTTGCTGGAAGTGTTTATGCTACTACGGATCTTTCTATTTCTGTTTCGGATATTACTTTTTCTAAACTGGAACCAATAGAAGGGGACAGCATTCGTGTTTTTGCCAGAGTTTTTAATTTAGGAAATACCGATGCTTATGGTTTTGTGATATTTACGAGTGATAGTAAGGAAATAGCTGATCCCCAACCAATATCTGTTAAGGTTAATACTTACGACGATGTTTTTGTTGATTGGGTTGTTAATTCAGGAGCTCACGATATTAAAGCTGAAATTGTTAGTACTAATCCAAAGGATGGCGATGATAGTAATAATATTGCAACTAAAACTAATTATTATGTTGATCTGGATACGGATAAAGATAGCATTGGAAATAAAAAGGATTTTGACGATGATGAAGATGGTCTCTCTGATGAAGAAGAAATGGTTTCAGGGAGCAATCCGTTTAAAAAAGATACTGACGAAGATGGAATTGGAGATAAGCATGATGCGTTTCCTTTGAATTCAAGTGAATCTGAAGATGCCGATAAAGATGGAATAGGTAATAATTCCGACTTTGATGATGATAACGACGGAATTAATGATTTAGAAGATGATTTTCCATTTGATCCTAAAAGAGGGGAGAGATTTCCAGAAAACTCTGACAAAACAGAAGCTGAACCAAAAGTAGAAACTCCCAAAAGTACTAAGTCAGAAGATTCATTTTTTTCGTCAATTCTAAAAAAAGCTCAAACTTCTACCATTATAGATACTTATTTATTTGACCCCAAAACTCTTATTGCTATTCATATTGTTGCAGCCATATTAATCATAATCTTCTTTCTTTACCGTCGAAAGAGATTGTGATATATTAAAACTATGATTGATAATTTTTATTCGGGAAAATTTATTGTTATAGAAGGCTTAGACGGGTCTGGGCAGAGTACCCAGGTATCTCGTTTGGCTGAATTTTTAGGTTCAGAAACGGTTATTACAAAAGAACCAACTGGAGATTCTGAATCTGGAAGAAAGATAAGAAAAATATTAGGAGAACATATTGAAATAGATCCATCGGAATTCCAAAAGCTATATGTTCAAGATAGAAAGGAACATTTAGATAATTTAATTATTCCTGCTCTAGAACAAGGCAAAATAGTTATTTCTGACAGATACTTTTTTTCAACCTTTGCTTTTGGAACTGCTCATGGATCTAATTTGGAGCAACTCATAGAGTTAAACAATAATTTCCTGTATCCCGATATAACCTTTCTTTTAAAAGTAAGTCCTGAAATTTGCATTAAAAGAATCGAAAAAAGAGGATCTCATAAAGATCTTTTTGAAAAAGAGGAGAAATTATCTAAAGTTTGGGATGTTTATAAAATACTTCCCTTGAGATTTAAAAATATACATGTAATTGATGGTGAACAGTCGGTCGAAGAAGTTTTTGAACAAATAAAATCAAAATATGAAACAATATATTGATGCTTTGAAATTAATAATGGAAAAGGGGATTGATCGGCCCGATAGAACGGGTATTGGTTCAAGGGCTTATTTTGGAATGCAAATGAGGTTTAATATGAAAGATGGTTTTCCAGCTGTTACCACTAAAAGGCTAGCCTTTAAATCGATGAAAGCCGAACTTTTATGGTTTTTGAGTGGAAGCAACGATGTCAAAAAACTTCAAGAGTTAGGTTCGCATATTTGGGACGGTAATGCCTATGCTGACTATTGGACGCCTAAGGCTAAATTTGATGGAGATGTCGGTCGTATTTATGGAGTTCAATGGCGTAAATGGAAATCTCCCTATTCAGAAGAACCAATTGATCAAATTGCCAATGTTATTAAGAAATTAAAGGAAAATCCTCATGACAGAAGAATAATTGTTAGTGCATGGAATCCGGCGGAAATAGATATGATGGCTTTGCCTCCATGTCATCTCCTTTTTCATTTTTTTTCTGTTAAAGGTAAGCTTTCTTTGCTTATGTATCAGCGTAGTTGTGATACATTTTTAGGTGTACCGTTTAATATTGCCTCTTATTCTTTACTTCTACATATGGTTGCTCAAGTAACGGAATTAGAACCATGGGAATTTATTCATACTCTTGGAGATGCTCATATTTATTTAAATCACTTTGAGCAAGTAAAAGAACAAATCAAAAGAGAGCCGATGACTTTACCTAAATTGTGGCTTAATCCAGAGATTAAAAATATAGATGATTTTAAAATGGAAGATATTAAGCTAATTGATTATAATTATCATCCGCCAATTAAGGCGGAAATGGCAGTATGATTATTTCAATAATAGCTGCGGTAGCAGACAATATGATAATTGGCAAAAACAATTCTTTGCCCTGGAGCTTACCAGCCGATTTAGAATATTTTAAAAAAAATACCCTTGGTAAGCCAGTTATCATGGGAGCTAAAACATTTCAATCAATCGGTAAGATTTTACCTGATAGAAAGAATATTATTTTAAGTTTTGATAAAGATTATAAAGTAGAAGGGTGTGCGACAGTAACTTCTATAGAAGATGCATTGAAAGAGGTGGGGGAAAATGAAGAAGTAATGATAGCCGGAGGAGCTTCTATTTATAAACAGTTTCTGCCATTGGCTAATAAGCTATATTTAACATTTATTCATCACGACTTTGAAGGCGACACTTATTTTCCAGAATTTGATATTAATCAGTGGAAAGAAGTAAAAAGAATAGACAATGAAGCCGATGAGAAAAATCCTTATTCTTATTCATTTGTAATTTTAGAAAAACTATGAGATATAAACCAACAATAGGATTAGAAATACATGTAGAATTAAAAACAAAATCTAAAATGTTTTGTTCTTCTAAGAATGATCCTTTAGAGAAGAGGGCTAATTATAATATTTGTCCTATTTGTACTGCTCAGCCAGGAACTTTACCAGTTATTAATCAAGAAGCAGTAAAAAAAGTAATTAAAACAGGTTGGGCCTTGAATTGTAAGATTGCCAAAGAATCAAAATTTGACAGAAAGAATTATTTTTATCCCGATTTGCCTAAGGGGTATCAGATTTCTCAATATGATAAACCGTTTTGCGAACAAGGTTATTTAGAAATTGACGGAGAAAAAATAAAGATAACTAGAATTCATTTAGAAGAAGACACAGGTAGACTAATACATAAAGGAAATAATTCGCTAGTTGATTTTAATAGGGCAGGGGTTCCTTTGATGGAGCTGGTTACGGAACCAGATATAACTTCTGGCAATCAAGCTAGAAAATTTGCCGAAGAGTTAAGATTAATATTCAGATATTTGGATATATCTAACGCTGATATGGAAAAAGGGCAGATGAGAGTTGAGGTGAATATTAGTTTGTCTAAAAATGATAAATTAGGCACAAAGGTAGAAATCAAAAACTTAAATTCATTTAGGGCGGTTGAAAAATCTATTGATTACGAGATTGAAAGACAGGCAGAAGTTTTAAATAGCGATAAGAAGATTATTCAAGAAACAAGAGGATGGAATGAGGTAAAAGGAGAAACCTTTAGTCAGAGAGAAAAGGAGGAAGCTCATGATTATAGGTATTTTCCAGAGCCAGATTTGCCAACGATGCATTTCACTAATAGTTTTGTTAAAGAAATTGCTTCTGAAATTCCAGAACTTCCTCAAGAAAAAAGAGATAGATTGATAAAAGAATATAATTTAAACAACCAAAATGTTGAAATATTTATTACCAATAAAGATTTGGGAGAATATTTTGAACAAGTGACATCTGAATTAAGAAATTGGGTTAAGGATTTAGAGCAAAAAGAAAAAGTAGGAGAGAAAGAATTCTTTAGATTAACTAAGATAGCCGTAAACTATATTTCAACAGATTTGCAAGGCCTTCTTGGTGGAATGTCTGTTGAAGATAAAAGATTTTTGATTAATCCGGAAAATTTTGCTGAATTTATTGCCTTAATATATGAAGGA
This sequence comes from Patescibacteria group bacterium, assembly GCA_018830125.1. Lineage (GTDB taxonomy): Bacteria > Patescibacteriota > Minisyncoccia > Minisyncoccales > GWA2-38-27 > JAHJSY01. The sequence goes on from JAHJSY010000030.1 coordinate 27,226, forward strand.
AAGATTTCATCTAAAATAGCCAAAACAGTTTTAGAAGAAATGTTTAAAAAGGGGATTGACCCCTCTCATATTATCGAAGAACAAAGTTTGTCTCAAATGAGTGATACAGATGAATTAGAAGATATTATCAAAGATGTTATTTCTAAAAATCCTAAACCAGTTGAAGATTATAAAGCAGGAAAAGAAAATGCTCTCCAATTTCTAGCTGGGCAAGTGATGTCAGCAACAAAGGGTCGTGCTAAACCAGATATCGTCCAACAACTCTTAAAGCAACTTTTGGAGTAATCCAGTGGATGCGTTTGTCGCGTTTAAACCAGGTCATTTGGCGTTTGGCGTAATGTTCTATTTCTTTTTGTAGTCTTTCTATCATTTCTTGTTTGGATATTTTATTTTGAAGATAAAGGGCAATATACCTATATTCTAATCCAAATTCTTCTAAGCGTTTCCAAGAAACACCTCCGCCAGCCGGCGGATATTTCAAAGCCTTAACTTCGGCTACCATGCCGTTTTTTAATCTTTTTAGTAATCGTTTATTGATTAAGGAGCTAAGCTCCTTTTTATCTTTTTTAACGCCCAATATTAAAACATCTGAATTTATGGGCTGTTTCTTTAATTCAAGAACGGGTTGCTTTGTTTTCAAAACAATTTCTACGGCTCTAATTAATCTTCTCGGATTATCCCTTTCAATGTTTTTAGCTCTTTTGGGATCTATTTTTTTAAGCATTTTAAATAGCTCTGAAGTAGATTTCTTTTCTAGCTCTTTTCTTAATTTCCAATCCGGTTTTACTTGGGGGAATATTAGACCATCTACAACAGCTTGAATATAGAAACCAGTTCCGCCAACTAAAAAGGGAAGCTTATTTCTTTTCTGGATATCTTTTATTACCTTAAGAGTTTTCTTTCTATACTTAGCAACATCAAATCTTGTCTTTGGCGAAACGACATCTAATAAATAATGGGGGATACCTTGCATTTCTTTTTTGGTTACTTTTCCAGTTCCAATATCCATTCCCTTGTATACTTGTCTTGAATCAGCTGAAATAATTTCACCATTAAACTTCTTAGCTAATTTTATAGATAAATCAGTTTTTCCTGAAGCCGTTGGTCCCAAAATTACAATTAGCTTATTTTTCATATTTAGTTTCTTTTATGATGTTTTCTAAAACTTTCTCTCGGTGCTTTTTTTCTTTGGGTGAAATATCATCTTCAAATTTTTCAGCCACTGTTCCATAACGAGGGGAATATTTATTGATATAAGCTAAGCTAAATTTAATTTCTTTAAATAATTTGGCGGTGTTTTCAAACTGTTTTTCTGTTTCTCCGGGAAAACCAACAATGACATCTGTTGATAAATTAATGTCTGGAATTATTTTTCTAATTTTTTTAACCAAGTCCTTATACTGTTTAACAGTATAAGGCCTATTCATTTTTTTTAAAACTTCGTCATCTCCTGATTGAATAGGGAGGTTTAGATAGTTAGCTACTTTTTTACATTCTGCCATAGCTTTAATTAAATCATCTGAAAAATCTTTTGGATGAGATGAGGTAAATCTAATTAAAAATTTACCAGGAATATTATTTATTTTTCTTAATAATTCTGGAAAAGGGATATCTGAATAGGAATTAACATTTTGACCTAATAGCCATATTTCTTTATACCCTCGTTTGATTAAACTCTCAACTTCACAGATAATCTCTTTCGCTGGTCTTGATTTTTCTCTACCTCGAGTGTAGGGAACAACACAATAAGAACAAAAATTATTACAGCCAGTCATTATGGGAATAACAGCCGAAGACTTTTCATCATGTTTTTGTTCAACTTTTTGAGTCAAGTCTTCTATATTGATAACTTCATCAAATAATTTTCTAAACTTATTTCTATCCTTTTTTAAAATGCAGCCGGTTAATATTGTTTTAGTTTTTGAGTTTTTAAGTTTATTTATTATTCCATAAACTCTATCAACAGCTGATTGACGAACAGAACACATATTAACAACAACTAAATTAGCTTTATTTATATCTAAAGCTGGCTTATAATTTTTACTTTCTAGAGCCGAAGCAATCTTCTTGCTATCTGCTTCATTCATCTGACAACCAAATGTAACAACAAAATACTTCATAATTTATTATTCTACAACAAAATCTTCTTATTTTCAATAATTTATAGTAGAATTAGATTATGGAATCAAAGATTTTATATAATCTCCACGAGAAATATATCAAAGGAACAGAAAAAGAAATTTTTGTTATAAATAAAAGAATATTGTTATGTCATTTAACTTATGCAGTAAAACGTGGAGGAAGTTTTTCTGCGAATAACGTATATATTACTACAAAAGTTCTAAAACATGCTATGATAAAAAACCTGCTGAGCAGTATGATTTTATTATCCGAAATTTACATACAATAGTGAAATATCCAGATAGTATATATAAAAATAAAGACGGGAAGAGGGGAGACTTTTGCTTAGTTAAAGAATTGAAGAATAAAAAATACCTTTGCTCTATAGAAGACAAAGGCATGGGAGAAATAAGCATAGCAACTGCTTTCAGGACAGATGATAAATATCTAGGAAAATATGAACTTTTGTGGAGCTGGAAGGACGGCACTCCTTCATCGTAATGCTTTCGATACTATTGCTAGCCTAATCGCATTCCGCAGTAGAGCCGGTTTTCTGCATTTCAACTCCACAAAAAATCATATTTACTATTCTAACTATAACAAAAAAAGAAATAAAAAGCAACAAATCTGTGGAAAACTTATTAATGAAGTTTTTCTTTTTTTTCTTTAAGAAAGTAGCGCCACTGTTCAATGAATTCTACAAAAATAGTGAAAGGCATATCTATTAGAGCGCTGAAGAAAACGGCTATTATGTTATAACGTTTCCATTTATTGGTTAACCATTTTCCCAATTGAATAACAGGAATAGCAAAAGGATCTGTAAAGAAGAAAAGAAGAGGCTCTCTCTCGTCTATTACTTGTAATTCTTTGGCTCTTTGTCTTATTCTTGATCCAGCAAAAGCAATTAAAGAAAGAAAGATGATAAATATTATATATGAAAGAGGCGGGAAGTTTACTTGATAAAGCCCCCATATTATTAAAGCGAGAATGGCTGAAAATCCTGAGAAATAGAAAAGATTAATAATTGCCTCAAAAATAACATTTCTTTTTCTAAACCTCTTTATTTCATAAACATCTCCGCCGGCTGGCGGATTACCCTTATCGTAAGCAATTTTCATAACCTCCATTAAGACAACTGGTAAGTTTTCTTTCTTGGGTGGCTTTATTGTAATAACTAGAACAAGCATTAAAATAGTTGGTCCTAAAATATCAACAACAATAGCCCAATAATTAAAGAAATAACCGGTAACTAATTTATTAAAAGGCATTTCTACCAACAGAAGAGAAACAATATTGGTAAGAAAAATTGAGAGGGTAGAATAAAAAGCTGCTCGGCTCAATCTCTTTTTCAGGGTTTTAACTCTTTGGTTGTAGCTAACTTTAATAGATGCTTCTAGTAATTCTGGATCAGAAAATTTCTCTTTAGATTCCATGGTGTGTTTGGAAAGAGCATCTCCTAATAATAAAAAAGGAGTATCATATTTTTCACAAATATGGTAAAATTTATTTCCTAGTGGATGATTTAAATATTTCTCTAGATTTTTTTCTATCAAATGAATATTTTTAGTAATATAGTTTAACTGTTCTTCGGGAAGGTTCTTCCATTCAGGGTATTTGTATTTTAAAAGATGATAGCTGATTATAGACGAATCTAAATTAAAGAGAGATCGTTGAACAGCAATGTATGTTTGGATGCTTTTTTCTTCACCGCTAATTTTAATTTTCTCATTGATTTTAATTCGACTATTCATTATCTCAAACATATAGTTGATCAGTGCTCTTTCTTTGATAGATGGCGTCAAGATTTCTTCTATTTCACAGGCAGCGATAGCGGATAGCCAGCTATATAGTTGTATTCTAGATTTATTTTGATCATAGTCTGTATGATTGAGAATATGGGTATATTTATCAATAGTCGTTTGGACTTCTTGAATCTTTGATTCAGCAATTTTATCGTTAGGGAAATGCCCACCCCTTATCAATTCTAAAATTAAAGGTTCAGCAATATCAGAACCTTCTACGAAAAGACGTCTTTTTAAGATTCTTTCAATAGCTCTTCTTTTTAAAAGATGTTCTTCTTTCCAGTCAATAATACCTCGTATTTTTTCATAAAAAGCAGCCACTCTAGAAGCGACTTCATCGACATGAATAGTAGCAATCCCTTCTTTGGGCTGAAGGGATTGATGCCATTTTTGATAGCGAGATATCAATGTATTAGTAGCTTGAGATAAATAAACCATTTAGTTGTTATATCTTTTTAGATATTTCATTCTGAACCATTTTTGAGAACTTGTCAACGGCTAATTCTCCAACATTTCCTTTGCTTCTTTTTCTGACACTAACTGTTTTATTTTTCTTTTCGTTGTCACCAGCGATTAAAAGATACGGAATTTTTTGAGTTTCTCCGTGTCTTATCTTTTTAGAAAGTGTTTCGTTTTCATCTCTAAGCTCCACTCTCAAATTTAATAAGTTTAACTTATTAAATATGTCTTGAGCATATTTGATGTGTTTTTCTCCGATTGGAATAACATATATTTGAACAGGGGAGAGCCAAACGGGTAGAGCACCAGCAAAGTGCTCTAAAATTAAAGCTAAAAATCTTTCGTAGGTTCCTAAAATAGCTCGGTGAACCATAACCGGCGGTTTTTCTTTACCATCTTTATCGGTATAAGCTAAATCGAATCTTTTAGGAGTAGCGAAATCAATCTGAACAGTCGGAATTTGTATCTCTTTGCCTAAAGCATCTTTAAACATAAAATCAAGCTTGGGACCATAGAGGGCGGCTTCGCCTTCTATTTTCTTGGCTCCTAATTTCATCTCATCTGATACTTCTTTTAAAATCTTTTCGCATAAGTTCCAGTCTTTAATGTCACCAATGTATTTTTCAGGAGTTTTGGGATCACGAACAGATAAAGAAACCCAATGGTTGTCCCAGAGACCGATTGATTTATAGAATTTTTCTATAATCTCAACCATGTTTTTAATTTCTTGTTTTACTTGGTCAATAGTACAGAATGTATGACCATCCTCTATGGTCATAGCGTAAACTCTATTAAGTCCGCCAACCTCTCCTGCTTTCTCTGCTCGAAATTGTTTTTCAGATTCCATATATCTAATAGGCAGGTCTTTATATGATCTTGGACGAGAAGCATAGATTTGTGTTTGATGAGGACATTGAACTGGTTTTAAAACAAATTCGTTAGTTTGTTCCGAGGTAACATGAAATAATTCTTCACTGAATTTCTTAGCGTGACCAGAAGCTTCATAAAGAGCAATTTTAGCCAAGTGAGGAGTAATGACCTTTTCAAAACCATAGCCACGACAGATTTTTTCAATCTCTTTTTTAAGTTCTTCTATTATAATAGTTCCCTTGGGGGTAAAAAGGGGAAGGCCTGATCCAACTAATTCAGAGAAAGTAAATAGATCAAGTAGCTTTCCTAATTTTCTGTGGTCTCTTTTTTCGGCCTCTTTTCGTATTTCAATAAAGGAACTAAGCTCCTTCTTATTTTCAAAAGCAATGCCATAAATTCTAGTTAGCATTTTATTCTTTTCATTTCCTTTCCAGTAAGCTCCGGCAATCCTCTCTAGTTCAAAAGAATCAAAAGGAATCTCTTTTGACGATTTAATATGAGGTCCTTTACATAAATCAACGAAATCACCACTCTTATAAACAATAACTTTCTTTTCTTTTAGGTCTTTAATTAATTCCAGTTTGTATTTCTCACCTTTGAATAATTTTTTGGCAGCTTCTTTGGTGATTGATTCCCTTTCAAATTTAAAATCTTTTTTAATCAGTTCTTTCATCTTCTTTTCTATTTCTTTGAGATTAATCCCACCTTCGCCACTAGCTTCGATGGGCAAGGCAAAATCATAATAAAAGCCATTTTCAATAGCCGGCCCCATACCCAACTCAACTTTTGGGTAAAGTTCTTTAACGGCACTTGCCAGTACATGTGCTAACGAATGCCGAATATTCTCTATTTTTTCTATTTTTTTCATAA
>JAHJSY010000002.1 GCA_018830125.1 Patescibacteria group bacterium
ATATTGATTTCTTGATTTCATGTCCATCATAGATTTGTAATTAAAACTTAGTTATTTAATTACAAATCTTAACTAATTTCGGTTAGAAATTAAATGATGCAAGCGATGTCCTTTTGGTTTGATTTTAGATGAGTTAATACGCACTTCTTGTTTTATTTTTTTGATATGGTATTATGGAGATAATGAATAAGGATTATAGAAAAGTTATTATTGCAATTGTCGTAATTGTTGTTATCGCAATTGCTACCTTTTTGTTCTATAAACAAGAAGCTAATTCCCCAAACGCAGAAGAAGAATCTAGCGATGTTTTGGTATGGATCAATACCGCTAGAGACAAGTATGGTGCAGGGGATGTCGATGGGTCAATAGAGTTTTATTTAAAAGCATTAGAAGTTCAACCAACGAATGTGGTTGCTCTAAATAATCTAGCCGATATATATAGTCAGAAGAAAGAATATGAAAAATCGGAAGAAATATATTTAAAATTAATAGAAAACACGCCCAAGTGGATTAATTCATATAGGTTATTGATGTCTATTTATAAATATCATATTCCAGAAAAGTATCCAGACATGGAGCAAATCTTATTAACAGGAATTGAAAAAACCAGCGATATGAGTGATTATGCCCCAGTTGATTTTTATTCAATGTTGGGTGAATTTTATAGAGAAACGGGAAATATAGAAAAAGCAATTGAATATTTTGAAATAGTTATGAAATTGTTACCAGATAACGGAGCTGTTGCAGCGGAGATAGAGAGACTTAAAGAATTGAAATAATGGATAGGGAATATAGAAAGGTTGTTATATCTATTATAGTTATAGTTATTATTATCGTTGGTATTGGTATATTTTGGAAGTATAAACAAGAAAGCAAATTTAGTCCACTAGAGAGGGATCTTATTTCTTTTTTAGAAAAGCATCCTTTATCGGAAGGGGATCAAGCTAAGCTTAATAATGCTATAAATATCTTAAGAGAAAAACCAAAAGATGTTTCAGCGTTAATTACTATCGCAGAAATTAGGCAGAAAGTCAAAGATGTAGATGGATCAATAGAGTTTTACTTAAAAGCATTAGAAGTCCAACCAACAAATGTGGTTGCTCTAAATAATTTAGCAGACCTATATGACCATCAAAAGAAGGAATACGAGAAGTCGGCAGAAATGTATTTAAGATCAATAGAAAATACTCCAGAACAGATTAGCGCATATCAATCATTGATGTATATTTATCAACATCGTCTTCCAGAAAAGTATCCAGACATGGAACAAATTTTATTAACGGCTATTGAGAAAAATACTGATATATCCGAATATGCTCCAGTTGATTTTTATTCAATGCTTGGTGATTTTTATGCCAATGTGGATGAAATAAATAAGGCAATAAAATATTACGAAATAGCTCTGGGGTTGATGCCAGGTGACGAATCTGTTAAAATAAAGATAGAAAGACTTAAAGAATTAAAATGATACTATGACAAAAAAATACTTTATAATAACATTAGCTTTACTATTAAGTCCTATTTTAGTTGAAGCTATGAATGTTAGCGATATTACAATCAATGAAGCACCTAGTGCTTATTTTTATAAACAAGAATTTGATAAATTAGTACTTGATATAACTATTCCTGGTTCTGATAGTTTATCGGCAATAACAATAAAAAACGAAGGGAACGCTGTAGATAGATATGATATTGATAAATTTGTTCTTTGGAAAGATGCTGGCCAAAACGGATTTCAAGGAATGGGGAAAGATGAAGAAATAGGGGACTTTGAATATGATGCTAATAATAGAATATGGTATGTAAAAGATTTAGATGTTGTTATCCCCGAACAAGGATTAAGGATTTTTGTTAGTGTTGAAGTTGCTAGGGGCATGACAAATGGAAGATATGTACAGATTAAAATACCTGAATTAGATGATGTGGATAATGATGGAAATTTTGACATAGGAGATTTTGGCATTTTTTTAGAGTCACGAAATAATGGCCCAGTTGACGGAAGTATTATTAATTCTGCTAGTCAAACTTTAAAATCTTCTAGCACTAGAGATAATTCTTCTCCGGTATCAATTATAGATAGCACAGGAGATGTTACCACAGAAAGTTATACAATCACTGGTCAGTCGCGAGATCAGGGTGGTTCTTCTCCTGCCTGGGTGAAGGTAGAGATTAATAATGTCTTATATGATGTTGAAGACACAGGAACTAATTATTCTACCTGGAAGTATGAATGGGAGAATATTACCGAAGGAACATATACAATAAAAACCCAATCAGCCGATTGGTTGAATAACATAGAAACAGAAGGGGATAGTATTACAGTAATTGTTGATTTCCCCGACGAAGAGGAGACACCAATAGATAAACCTCCCGTTGAAGAACCTCCCGTTGAAGAACCGGAATTAACCCCGGAAGAACAGATAAGAGCTCAAATAAAAGAGATTCAAGAACAAATTATAGATTTACTTAATCAACTTATCCAGATTTATCTACAAGAGCTGGATTCTATTTAAGTTGTTTCATTGCGTTATTTACAATTTCACTATATTTAGGATAATGTTCTAATAAATAATCAGCTAATTTTTTAGCTTCTTCTACTCGCTCTTGTTTTATGTAACAAGCGAGTGCTTTAATGTTATAATCAATATTCTCAATTCTTGATGTGTATAATTTATAAATTATTTCACATATCTCTTCGTAATATCTTATACTATCTTCGATGCTTGCGTATGTAGTAAGAAGCTCTGAAAGAGATCCTTCGGAATTAATCGGATAATTTTTCTCTCCAGCTGTCTGTATATTCTTTTTGGCTTCATCAATTTCTTCCGAAAGAATGTTTATTTCAGCCATAGTCCACCAACATCTTCCCATTTCGGGATTTAAACCAATACACTTTTGTATTTTTTCTTTTGCCGTTTGATAGTCGCCAGTTATAATATAGGTTCGTGCCCAATAGATGAGTATATCTTGATGTTTAGGACTTAACTCATTAGCTTTCTCGAATGCCTTATGAGCTCCTTCTGTCCATTCTTGCGTGTATTCTGGATAAGCATGCTGATAATTTTCAAGCAATACATTGTAGTAATTTCCAAGTAGGATCCAATATCTAGTGTAATCAGGTCTTATTTCTAGGGCCTGTTTTGCTATCTTAATTCCTTGTGGTGCTAAAGTTATGGTTTTGTTTGGTTCTTTGAAAATATAGGTATTTATAATTTCAAGATAAGTCGCTCTCAAATATTCATTTAAAAAGGTGTTAGAGGGCAGAACATCGTCTATCGTTCTCAAGGCCGTCTCCATCTGTGATCTGTTTAATGAATGATCGGCCTTATTAATTTCTGTGTTTATCTGAAAGGGTCTGATGTTATAAAACCAGGTAAAACTTACTAGCCCTACAAAAAGAATAAAGATTATGGGATATTTAAACTTATTTTTTAGTTTTATAGCAATAATTCTTTCGGGAATATCTTTGGTTATTAAGCTCAAAGAAAAAGCAACTAATAAAAAGAACATTATATAAGTTGAGAAGACATCAAATCCAAAAAGATTAGCAGTAAGATAGGCAATAAATAATGCTTGAAGAGAATGGCAGATTAAGGCATCTTCCGGTCGCTTCTTCTTTATTTTTTGCAGTTCGTAAATCAAAAAAACAAATAGAGAGATATATATAGCTAAGGCTGGTATGCCAGCAGTAACTCCTATATCAAACAAGATGCTATGTGCTCGGTCGTAATATGTTAGACCTGGCCCTTCTACGGCAATCATTCTTGGAAGCGAAGGATCATAGTATTTATCAAAAGCAATAGAAAAGTTTTCTGGCCCATATCCTAAGAGTGGTTTATTGATTATGCCTTGAGAAGATATTCTCCAGACGGAAAAGCGGGGATCATTTAAGGCTTTTTCAACATCTAGTCTCCTAATAAGTGGAGGTGCAGTTTCGGAAGGGAAAATATTTACCCAAGCAACAAGAAGAACAATTATAATAAGTAAAATTGCTAAGGCCCTCTTTGATTTTAGAAAAAAGTAGGCTAGGCCCATGGCTAATCCCAAAAGAGTGGCTCGACTGATAGTGAGAAAAATAACAAAAAGAAAAAGTGTTAATATCGGAAAATAAAAGAACCATTTTCTGTCCAAGTTTTTGATTGATTTTATTGTGAACATTAAGGTTATAAAGAATAATAACAAAAGATACACTCCCAAAAATGTTGAGCCACCGATGGTTGACCACGGCTCCTCTGTTTTAATAAATATTTTTGGAAAGAATCCAAATTTTTGGAAAATAGCAATAAATGAAATTAGAATGCCAATTATTAAAGAAAAATTAAGTATTTTTGACCAATCAGTCTTTCTTATAACAAGAAAAGCTAATATAGCAAAGAGAATATAAGAGGCAAAGTTTAAAAATCCTCCTGATCTATAAGGATTGCCCCAAAAGCTAAAGGATGGATCTATTGAAAAAATAGTAGCTAAGCCAAAAACACCTAATAATCCAATTGAAGACCAAAGAGCTTTTGACGTCTTAATGGCGAATTTTTCTTTAACTAGCGTTTGAGCTATAAATAGAAATAATAATATAGCCAAGATACTTCTAAAGACAATAGTCTTTCCCCAATCAGGAGGAGAAAACCAAGGAGGCAAATTCAAAAGAGGAAGAGCTAAGATTATAAAAAATCCTATTAAATATATCCATAATAATTTATTTGTTTTTTCCATGTTTTCGTAAGATTATTCTTTATTAAATCTAGGATGGCTTAAAAATTCTTCAGCTTTATCTGTTTTATTAATTTTTTTTGCTATATCAATATAACTACTTTCGAGATATGGGAAATTTTCCCCGAGGCGTTCTGCTATAAGCCTATCTTCAATAATATAGAAAAGCACCTCATAGCATTCCAAATTATTGTTTGTTTCGCAAGCATTGTATATTTGAGAAAGATATTTTTCTGTGGAAAAGTCGCGGTCTCTTTCACCGGCTATTCGAATATCAATCTTAGCTTGCTTAATATCATTCAAATAGAAGTTAGAAATAATCTTTGACCACCAACAACTTCTGGAAGCCGGACTTATATTAATGCACTCTTCAACATTGCTTAAGACCAGCGGATAATTTTTTAAAGCCATGTTTATTTTAATTCTTCCAACAAAAATTTCTTCTCTCTTCGGACTTAATTCAGAGGCCTTATCAAAATAACTTTTATCCCCAGTATAATTTCCGAGAAAAATCCAGGTTCTAGTATAATATGGTCTTATTTCGGTTACTTTCTTTAATAATTCAATTGCTTCTGGCGTTCTAGCGTTGCAACGCTCAATAATGCTAATATACTTTAATTTTGCGTAACTGTCTATGGTGCTTGGATTATAAATAACTTTAGATCTCATTAAATCAAGGGCTTCCTTGCATTTACCTGTTCTAACATAATGGTCAGCCATATTAATGTCCTTGTTTATATATAGTGGCTTTAACCCAGCATACCAAATAAAACCCAATAAGAAAATAAACAAAATAGAGAATATTATAGATTTAGTTGGATTCATTTGATTGTATCAGGCTTAGAGAATAGCCGATTATTAAAAAGAATATTAAATAAGTAGAAAATACATCAAAGCTAAATATATTAGCACTTAAATAGGCAAAGAATGTTGCTTGGATTCCATGGATAATAAAAGTATTCGGGCCATATTTTATTTTTTGTAATTTCCAAAAAAGAACTCCAATAAGAGCTAGATATATTAATAAAGCAGGAATACCATAAGTAATGCCCATTTCAAAAATAAAATTGTGAGCTCTGTCATACCAACTTCCCCATTCTTTACTAATAAACGGTAACGAAGGATTATAGTATCTGTCAAAAGCAATAGAGAAGTTTTCTGGCCCATATCCTAAAATAGGGTAATCCTTAATAGCTTCAGCGGAAACAACCCAAGCGGAAAAGCGAGGATCATCTACGGCTAATTTGATTGAAAGACGACTGAAAACAGAATCAATTACCCGGGGGTTAGTATTGAGGTAATAAATACCGCAAGCTCCCAATATAGTCAAAACAAGAAAAGATATTTTAATAGCGAGGATTAATTTATTTTTTTTAGGAAATGTTAAAATAAAATAAACAAGGCCGATGAATAAACCAAACCAGATAGCTCGGCTACTGGTAAGTAGGATGATATAGACAAATAGAGAAGAAGTTAATAAATAAAACATCTTTCTCTTTAGCTCCTTCTCTTTTAGAAAAAAAGAAAAAGTTATGAAAATAAGCAGTAGAAGATAAAGAGCTAAAAATATTGGACCACCCAAAGTTCCCGGAGGTCTCCCGTCATAAGTTTTTACGGTTTTTTCAAAAAAGCCGAATTTTTGGGAAAGAGCTATAATTGAAACCAAAACTCCAATAATTATATTAAATTTCCAAATCTTTTCCCAATCAGTTTTTTTAATAATTAAAAAAGTTAAAATAGCAAAGAGAATATAAAAGATGTAATTTAAAGATCCGTCGGCTCTAAGAGGGGAGCCCCAAAAACTAAAATTAGGATCTAAAGAAAAAATAGTACTTAAAATAACTAATCCCAAAAAACCAATTAGCAACCAAATTGGCCAAAAAACATCGCTTCCTTTAGACAGCGCTTTCTTAATGATCGTTTGGAAAGTCTTATATTCATAAATTGAGATAAAGATTAAAGTAGCTAGAATTATTCTAAAGATAATAGCCTTACCCCAAGCAGTTGGATTAAGTACGGCAGGCGTAGTTATCACCGGCAAAGCCAAAATCGCCAAAAACCCATAAAAATAATATTTATACCATTTATTATTGCTATCCATATTGTTTTATGATACAAGAGAAACATGAAGAATACAAACCTGAAAAACTATAAAGCGGTTATTTTGGCTGGGGGGAAGGGGACACGACTTTATCCGATTACTAGGGAAATTCCGAAGCCATTGCTTCCTATAAATAAAAAGCCAATTATTAATTACTTGGTGGATTTATTTAAGAGTTACGGAATTAAAGAAATAGCTGTTTTGGTTGGAGGGAAAGATAGGCAGGATTTTGAATGGTGGAAAAAAAGATATTACCCTTCGGCAAAATCAGGGCAAGCTCCTATTATTAGATTGGTATTAGAAGATAAACCGCTAGGAACCTTTGGTGGTCTTTACTTGTTAAAAGAATGGATAGGGAAGAGTAAATTCTTTTTGACTAATGGCGATGAATTAAAAATGATAGATTTAGATAAAATGGCTGATTCCCATAATAATTTAGCAACGATAGCTTTGGTTGAAGTAGAGAATCCTCAAGATTATGGGGTGGTTGTTTGTGATGACGGAAAAGTGAGTGAATTTTTAGAGAAGCCGGAAAATCCTGTTTCTAATTATATTAATTCGGGACTTTACTTGTTAAGCCCAGAAATATTAGAATATTGCAGACCAGAATTTTTGATGATAGAAAAAGATATATTCCCTAAGCTTGCCGAACGGGGAGATTTATCGGGGTTTAAGTTTAATGGCTATTGGACCGATTGTGGAACTTGGGAAAGGTACGAAAGAGCCCTTAATGACCCTATTGACACTTGTTGATACTTTCTTTAAAATAAATATAATGGATAAAGACATAAAACCAAATCAAATATATACCACCGAAGAAGCTCAAAAATACTTAAAAGTAAGCAACAGCACCATTAAGAGATTGTTAAAAAATGGTATTCTTAGAGCCAATAAAGTTGGTGGTCGTTATAAAATATTGGGTAGCGAGATGATTATATTGGTTTCACCAAAAGCAGAAAAGAAAGCTAGAAAATTATATTTTAATTTAAAAACTAAAACTCAAAACGTTATTAAAAAATGGTAACCTAGCAAAAATATATGGCAAAAATTATTGTTACTGGTGGCGCTGGTTTTATCGGGGGTCACTTAGTAGATAGATTAATAAAAGATGGTCATCAGGTAGTTGTGCTTGATGATTTATCTGGTGGCAAGAAAGAAAACGTTAATTCTCAAGCCGAATTTCACGAAGTAGATATTTGTGATTTCGATAAAATTAATCCCTTGTTTGAAGGGGTTGATTGTGTTTTTCATGAAGCGGCCATCCCAAGAGTTCCAGTATCTATCGAAGATCCCATAGGAACTTCAAAAGCTAATATTATGGGAACTATTAGCGTTTTTAAAGCAGCTAAAGATAATAATGTTAAAAGGGTGATTATTGCCTCATCGTCTTCTGTTTATGGAAATCAAAAAGAGCTTCCCTTAAGAGAAGGCATGGTGCCAGGACCTATTAGCCCCTATGCATTGCAAAAGTACGTTGATGAACAATTTGCTAAAATGTTTACCGACTTGTATAAATTGCCAGTTGTTTGTTTAAGGTATTTTAATGTTTACGGCACAAGAATTGATCCGACCAGTGAATATAGTTTAGTTTTAGGAAAGTTTTTAACCCTTAATAGCCAAAATAAATCATTAACAATATTTGGCGATGGTGAACAAACAAGAGGTTTTTGTTATGTTGACGATGTTGTAGAAGCGAACATAAAGGCGATGACGAGTGAAAAATTAAAAGGCGGAGAAATAATCAATATCGGAAGTAATAAATCCCACTCAATTAATTATTTAGCTAGTTTAATTAGTGATAGAATCGAATATTTACCAGCACGAATGGGTGATATTTTACATACCAACGCTGATATTAGTTTAGCCAAAGAACTTCTTGGCTGGGAACCTAAAATAGAATTTAATCAAGGCATTCAAATCGTCAAAGATTGGTTTAATAATTTTAATAACTAAGCAACATGGAAATAAAACAAAAAATAGGAATTGTTGGTGTTGGAATGGTTGGTGGGGCATTAAAAAACTACTTTGAAAAACAAGGAGCAAAGCTTCTTGTATATGACAAGGGGAAAAACCTTGGATCTATGAATGAAGTTAATCAAGCAGACATTATCTTTATTTGTGTTCCGACGCCCTTTGATAAAGAAAAACAAAGTTTTGATTTATCTTATGTCGAAGAATCTTGCGATAATATTTCTGGGAATAAAATAATAGTCATTAAATCAACAGTAGTGCCAAGGACAACTCAAAAACTTCAAGAAAAATATCCTCAACATAAGTTTTTGTTTAACCCCGAATTTCTAACAGAAATAACTGCGGAGCAAGATATGAATTATCCTGATCGCCAAATTATTGGTTATACAGATAAAAGTTTTACTATAGCCGGAGATCTAATGCAAATTTTACCATTAGCTTCTTTTGAAAGAATAATTCCAAGCACCGAGGCCGAAATGGTAAAATATTTTGGCAATAATTGGTTTGCCGTAAAAGTGGCTTTTGCTAACCAAATGTATGATTTATGTAAAAAAATAAATATTGATTATGATAGGGTAATGGAATCATCGGCTGCTGATAAAAGAATTGGCCGAAGTCATCTAGAAGCGATGCATAAGAGTTATCGGGGATATGGTGGCAAATGTTTACCAAAAGACATTAAGGCGCTAATTAGGTTTGCTGATGATCGAGGTGTTGATTTAAAATTACATAAAACAGCCGAGAAAATTAATAATGATTTAATGCAACAACAAGGAATAGAGGATCCAGAAAAGTTTTCTGTTAGATAATATGAAATTAGCTTTATTTTTTACAAGGGGAGCTTCTTTAAAGCTATGGAAAGAAACCGGTAATTTAGATAGAGAGATTAAGCCTTATAAAAGATTATTGGATCGTTTTGAAAAAATATACTTTCTAACTTACGGGAAGAATGAATCGAGCTTGGGGAATATAAAAGTTTTACCTGTTTCTCCTTTTAGAAAAGAATTAAAAGACGTAGATATCTTCAAGACCAATCAAATGAGTGGTTCTTGGAATGCCGTAATAGCTAAGAAGATATTTAAAAAGAAATTAGTTATTCGTCAAGGACGTCAGTGGTCAATATTTGCCAAAGAAGAAGAAAAGACCTGGAAGAGACCAATCATTTATTTAATAGAAAAGTTTGCTTATAAAAATGCTGACGCAGTTATGATCTCCTCTAAAGCGGACATTGATTACATAATTAAAAAATATAAAACTAATCCGGCGCTATTGCACTATGTTCCGAATTATATTGATACAGACTTGTTTAAACCAATGAAGATAGAAAAAGAGAATAGGATTATAACAGTAGCTAAATTAGAAAACCAAAAAAACCTTCAAAATTTAATAGAAGCAGTTAGGGGGTTAGATATTAAATTGATCATATTTGGCAGTGGTTCTTTGCACAAAGAATTGAAGATTTTAGCCCCTGTGAACGTTGAAATTAGAAATAATATTTCCAATAATGATCTGCCAGAAGAAATAAATAAAAGTAAACTTTTTATTCTTCCTTCATTTTATGAGGGATGCCCTAAGGCCTTATTGGAAGCAATGGCTTGTGGGGTGCCAGTTATTGCGACTAATGTTACCGGAATTAAAGAAATAATCAAAGATAATCAAAACGGGTATTTGTGTGGAACATCTATAGAATCAATTAAAGAAAAAATTAAAGAAGTTTTAGCCAACGAAAGTCCAGTTAATGGCAGAAAAACGATTATAGAGAATTTTGGTTTAGAAAAGTCATTAGAAAGAGAAATAGAAATTTATAACCAGATATGAAAATTCAAAATAGATTAGATTTTTTAATAAAAATGAAAAATCTTTTAAACCGCAAGGAAAAGATAGAGTTTTTGGGTGTGATGGTTATGGGGCTGGTTTCAGCTTTCTTTCAAACGCTAAGCGTGATTTCACTTATTCCTTTTATTAATTTAGTAATGAATCCAGATGCACTTGAGCAGAGTAGGTTTCTAATGATTCCATATAATCTATTAGGATTTAATAATGTTTATTCATTTACAATATTTTTAGGATTTTCGGTACTTGGAATTATTGTTATAAGTAATTTTATTCTCGCTTTTTCGCTTTGGCTAAAAATTCGTTTTGTTTGTAGAAAAAATCATAATCTTTCCCTAGTTTTATTAAAGAAATATCTTTCTTTGCCATATGTTTATTTTCTTGATAAGCATAGTGCGGACTTAAGTAAAAATATTCTTACCGAGGTAGAACAAATTACTGTTAGTATGTTTATGCCGTTATTGTCGCTAATAACAAGCGGGATGATGACAATTGTTATTTTTGTCACGCTTATTATCGTCAATCCAGTAGTAGCGCTTACGGCAATTATTCTATTTACTCTTTTTTATGGAATAACCTTTTTTTATTTAAGGAATAGCTTAAAAGAAAAAAGTGAAAAGCGTTTAAAAGAAAATAGAGGACGTTTTACTTCAGTTGGAGAAGCAGTTGGGGGAATTAAAGATATTAAAGCACTAGGGAGGGAAAAATATTTTCTTGAACGATTTTCTGAACACTCTATATCTTTTTCTCGATTGCAGGCCTGGAGTAGTGTTGTCAGCAATGTTCCTCGGTATGTTATAGAAATAATAGCTTTTGGTGGCATCATCATCCTTATTTTAGCTCTTATGGCACGAGGAGAGAGTGGAAGGCAAATTATTCCCATGGTTAGTTTTTTTGTGTTTGCTGGGTATCGTTTAATGCCAGCCCTTCAGGATATATTTCGTTCGTTTACCTGTTTCCAGTTTAATAAAGTGGTTTTAGACAAAATATATAAAGATGTTAACGAAAAAGGAAGTCAGTACTTTCCTAGAGAAATTGAACTTCCTGAACGATTTTCATTCCAAAATAATATTGCTTTCAACAATGTATCTTTTCTTTATCCGAACAAAAAAGAGTATGTTCTTAAAGACATTAATTTTCAAGTGAAAAAAGGAACCTCTATTGGAATTATTGGATCAACTGGAGGAGGAAAAACGACATTGGTAGATATTGCTTTGTGTCTTTTAACTCCGAATAAGGGTTCAATAGAAGTAGATGGAGTTGAAATAAAAGAAGAGAATATCAGAAATTGGCAAAGGAATATAGGATATGTTCCCCAGCAAATATATATGTCTGATGATACTATTACTCGTAATATTGCCTTTGGGATTCCGGAAGAAAATATTGACATAGAACAAGTAAAACAAGTTGCTAAAATTGCCAACATAGATACTTTTATTGAAAAAGAATTACCTCAAGGTTATGATGCTTTTGTTGGAGAGCGAGGAGTGCGATTGAGTGGAGGGCAGAAACAACGCATTGGTATTGCTCGGGCACTTTATCATGATCCAGAAGTATTAATTTTAGACGAAGCGACTAGTTCTCTTGACGGAATAACTGAAAAAGCGGTGCTTAAGGCAATGGATAATGTTGCCAAATTGAAGACCGTTATTATTGTGGCTCATCGACTCAAGACCGTAGAGCATTGCGACATGTTATATCTTTTAGATAAGGGAGAAATCATTGCTCAAGGAAATTATCAAGAATTATTAAAAAATAGTAACCAATTTCAGAAAATGATAATATGATTATTAAAGTTATTAAACACAAAGAATTAACAGAAGACAACAAAAAAGAGATAGTGGGTCTTATGAATGTTTTGAGTAGCAATTGTTCTGTTGATATTGAACGGGCGATGGAGAGGGATAATAATACATGTATTATTGCTTGCGAGAATAACAAGATAGTAGGAGTGGTAATGCTTATTGAAGTGAATGCCTTTACAGCGAAAATTGGACTCATTGATGAAGTTGTTGTTAATCAAAATTACAGAAAGCAAGGAATTGCTTTTAAAATGATAGAGGAAGCTATTAGGATTGCCAAAGAAAGGAAAATAGATTTATTAAAAGTTGATACGAGAATTGATAACCCATCCAATAGTCTTTATAAAAAAGTCGGATTTATTAAAAGAGAAGACAATCTTTACAAATTATTCTTAAAATAAATATGGAAATTAAAAAAGCACTTATTACTGGAATCACAGGACAAGATGGATCTTATTTAACAGAACTTTTGTTAGAAAAGGGTTACGAAGTTCACGGTATGGTTAGAAGAGGAAGTACTATTAACACGGTGAGAATAGATAAGCCCCTAGCGGAAGGGAAAATTCTTCTTCATTATGGGGACTTAACTGACGTTAATTCTATTGTTTCAATATTAACAAAAGTAAAACCAGATGAAATATATAACTTAGGAGCAATGTCTCATGTTAAAGTTTCTTTTGATGTGCCTGAATATACTGGTCAAACCACTGGTTTGGGTTCAGTTAGGATATTAGAGGCCCTGAGAAGCCTAGGAATGACTCACGTTAAATATTATCAGGCCTCTAGTAGTGAGATGTTTGGTATAAGTCCACCACCTCAAAATGAAGAGACAATATTTAGACCTCAGTCGCCTTATGGTTGCGCCAAGCTTTATTCTTATTGGATAACTAAAACCTATAGAAAGGCCTACGGAATGTTTGCCTGTAATGGAATACTTTTTAATCACGAAACGATAGCTTCGTTTATGCCGATGTTTTGTAAGAATAATGACGAAGAGGAATTTGATATAAAGCCGATAAGAGAAATTGTAAGTTTTGATGAGACCAAAAAATGTTATCAATCAAAAAAGGTAGAAGGATTACAAGTGTGGGGTAAAGAAGGTTGGGTTGATGTAAGATTCGCCTCTGCTTATCCTCATAACATAAAAAAAGATAATAAGCACCCAAGATTTATAAACTCCAGATCTGGGGCTTTTATGGCTACTGGAAGTCATGTCGGCTTCTTAAAAGATAATTCTGAAAAAGAAGTTCGAGATATGGAAGTAGGAGACCAGTTGGAAGTTGTGAGACTTCCAGAACCATCAAATAAGGCAAATTATTTAGTATCAAAAGAGGAAGCGGAACTAATTGGAGTGATAGTTGGAGATGGTTCTATAACTTACGCTAAAAAGGGCAGTGGTCTTCACGGAAAATTTACTAATTCTTCAGAAACTGTCAGAGAATATTTTAGTCATTTATGGTCAGACGTAACAGGAGGTTCAACATCTTACTATCCATCAAAGTCTGGATTTAATCCTAAAAAAATAGTGGGGCAATTAAGATTAATAGGTGGAAATGATTGGCTTAGAAAAATAGATATATATAATAATGACAAGACAAAAAGAATTCCTAAAATTATTCTTAATTCTTCCCCTGAAATTATGACTTCTTTCCTTGAAGGATATAATGTAGCTGATGGGTTAAAGAAAAATCCTTGTATTTACGAGTTTAAAAACTTTAAAACCAATTCAGCTACTCTGGCTATGGGATTGTGGTATCTTATAGATAAAACCACTGGACAAGATGTCAATCTTACATTGGAAGAAAAAGATGACGGAAGGATTTTTTATTCGTTAAATATGCTTACAACAACAGATAGCTTATTAAAAGAAACGAAGGTAAAAGATTTAATGAAAACCAATCTTTCTCAAAGAGGAATTTGTAGAAAAACTAAAATTTCAAGAACCTTTATAAGAAAAATACAGCTCGGTGGTTCTTGTTGTTTGGTTCATCACTTAAGAAAAGACCCTTTGGAGGTTAAAAAAATAATAGATATGCCAGAACATAAGGGTTGGTTTTACGATTTAGAAACATCATCAGGAGAATTTCATTGTGGAATAGGGAAGTGTCATGTTCATAATAGTCCTCGTCGGGGAGAGACATTTGTAACTAAAAAAATAGTAAGATCAGCCGTTAGAATTAAATTAGGACTTCAGAATAAAATTTGCCTTGGGAACTTAAAGGCCAAAAGAGACTGGGGGTTTGCCGGTGATTATATGGAAGCGATTTATAAGATAATGCATCATGATAAGCCCGATGATTTTATTGTAGCTACCAAAGAACATCACACCATAGAAGAATTTGCCCAAAAAGTGTTTAAAAAATTAGGATTAAAATTTGAGGATTATTTAGAAGTTAGTGATCAATATTTTAGACCCAACGAAGTACCTGATCTTATGGGAGATGCTACTAAAATTAAAACAGTTTTGGGCTGGGAACCCAAAGTTAAATTTGACGAATTAATAGACATGATGATTCAAGAAACTTTAAAGGAAGAAAATGCTAAACTTAAAGGAAATTCATAAAGACAATAGGGGAGAAATCCATCTCTTAAAAGGAGATCTTCAAGATCACGAAGAAATAACTCTTTTTTTAACAAAGAAGGGTTTTGCTCGGGGTGGTTGTATTCATAGAACCAATGGTGAATTTAATATGGTAATAGAAGGGAAAATTCATTATTTTATTGACGAGAAAGAAGTTTTAATGAAAAAAGGTGATTCGGTTGAAATACCTTCTAACAGTCCTCATTATTTCATCTCCCTAACAGATTCTTTAGTAATGGAGTGGGGATGTGTTTCTGAAGAAAAGATTGAAAAGTATAAGCCGTTTAGAGATATAGTAGATGAGATAAATAAAAATCATGATTAATCAAATGGAGCCTTGGTTGGGCGAAGAAGAACAATTAGCAATGAACGAATATCTTAAATCAGGTGGCTGGCTTACTGAATTTAAAAAAACCAAAGAGTTTGAAAAAACAATTGCTGATTATGTTGGTTGCAAGTATGTTTCTATCGTACCCAATGGAACTGTCGCCTTAGCCCTTTCTTTAATGGCTAAAGGAATAGGTAGGGGAGACGAAGTTATTGTTCCTGATTATACTATGATTGCGTCAGCTAACGCGGTTATTCTAGCGGGGGCTAAACCTATTCTAGTTGATATTGATTCCAAAAACCTATGTCTTGATTATGAATTAACTAAGGAGGCAATTAACAACAAAACTAAAGCGATAATGTTAGTTACCATTAATGGACGATATCCTGAAATAAAAAAGTTTGTTAATTTATCAAAAAACAATAATTTATTTCTTTTGGAAGATACAGCTCAATCACTTGGTTCTCGCTACAACGGAAAACACTTAGGAACATTTGGAGATGCAGGAATACTTTCGTTTAGCGTTCCCAAAATTATAACTACAGGTCAAGGCGGAGCAATAATAACTGATAACGAAGATCTTTATAAAAAAATATTGAAGATAAAAGATTTTGGCAGACAACAATCAGGGGTTGATCGTCACGAAACTGTTGGTTACAACTTTAAATTTACCGATCTTCAAGCAGTCATTGGAATAGAGCAAATGAAAAAATTGGAATGGAGGGTTAATAGAAAAAAAGAAATGCATCAACTTTATAAAAAGCTATTAAGTAATGTAAATGGGATTGAATTTATTGATACTAATATAGAAAATACTTCGCCTTGGTTTATCGATATTCTTGTAAATGAAAATAAAAGAAGCTCTCTCATTGATTTCTTAAAAGAAAAAGAAATAGGCACTCGTCCGTTTTATCCGGCAATTCATACTCAAGAACCATATAGTTATATAGCAAAAAGCTTCAAAATATCCGAAGAGATATCAAAAAGGGGATTGTGGTTACCTTCTTCATCTTTTCTGAAAGATGAAGATATTATTAAGATATGCGATAATATTAAAGATTTCTATGAACATAGTAATTAATACAAACTATAAAGAAAGTACTACTAAGACATGCCTTTATCAATTGGGTAAAAAGTTCAGTCAAGCTGGACACAGTGTTGTTTATGGTGATTGGGAAAACTATCAAAATTATGATGTAATTCTTTTCATGTCTTATGACCCAGAAATTGAAAAAGCGAAAAAAGATAATCCCAAAGCCATGGTCGGAGTTCTAAGTAGCAAACTAGTATCCGAAAGACATATAAAACAGGCTAGAACGGCTGATTTCTTGATTGTTGATTCTATAGAAGTTCGTGATCTTGCCTGGCGTTATAATAAAAATGTTTTTATTTATTTTATGTTTCCTGAAATTGATTTTTTACCCAAGCAACATTTTAAAAAAGAAAAAATTATTATTGGTTATCATGGGAATAAGGTTCATTTAAGTAATGCTAATAGTTTTAAAAAAGCGTTAGATAAATTGTCCGAAAAATACAATATTGAATTTTGGGCAATTTATAATATTGATAAACTGGGCAAGTGGAAATTTAATTTGCCGGAAAAATGTCCCGTTAAACATATCCAGTGGTCAGAGAGTTGTTATCATGAATATTTAAGCAAAGTTGATATCGGAGTTTGTCCTGGCAAAACCTATATAAATGAATTTACGTCAAAATTATTAGCTAGATCACTGATCAATTTTTTAACAAATTCTATTCGTTATAGTAAAACAGATTATATAATTCGGTTCAAGTATGCTATTAATCCAGGGAGAATATATCCCTTTAGTCAATTAAATATTCCAGTTGTTGCGGATTTTATGCCCTCATATGGCCAGATTATTCAAGACGGGAAATCAGGATTTTTAGCTTATTCAAAAGAGGGTTGGTATTATGCCCTAGAGCAACTTATTCTCAGTTCAGAATTAAGGCAAAAAATGAGCGATAACCTAAGAGAATATATAGACAATAATTGTTCACCCGATATAAATTTTAAAAAATTTGTGAAGTTTGTTAATTCTTTATGAAAAAAGATGATATTTATAAAAATCGTGAAGAGAGAGCAGAATACATTATTTCAAAATATAAGGACTTTTTAAAAGGCAGTGTTTTAGATGTTGGATGTGATCAAAGGTTTTTAAAAAGATATTTAAATGATGGTGTGAAATATGTTGGAATAGATGTCGCTGGAGATCCTGATATATTTGTTAATCTAGATAAAGAAAAAATTCCTTTTCCAGATAACTTTTTTGACTGCGTTGTCTGCGCTGATGTTTTAGAACACTTAGATAACATTCATTCTGTTTTTGATGAGCTTATGAGGGTAAGTAAGAAGTATATTATTATTTCTTTGCCTAATTGTTATAATTTGAACTTTAAGGAAATAATTAGCTGTAAGGGTGGATTAAAGTTTTATGGGTTGCCAGTGAATCCTCCGAAAGATAGACATAGATGGTTTTTTAATTATACGGAAGGCAAGAGATTCATTGAAGAAAGGGCTAAAATCAAGGGAGCCAATTTTATTCAGACAGATCCCTTAATTAGAAAAAAGGTTTTAAGAAATTTTATTTTAAAAATATTATACAAAAAAAGATATAATGATATAATCGCTTCTTACTCTTGGACATTAATTAAAAAATAAAAGTGATACATAAAATTATAGTTAAAATTATATTAAGGCTACACACTTTTCTTTACGGATGGGCTGGATTTTTTTCGGTAAAAGCGGAAGGCGGAATACATCCTAAACATAGATTAACAAATTATCATAAGTTTTTTGTGGATAACATTAAATCTAATGACAGTGTTCTAGACATTGGTTGCGGAAAAGGGGAATTAACCTTTGATTTAGCCCAAAAAGCCAAAAATGTAGTGGGAATCGACTTTAACGAAAAAAGCATCGATTTGGCTAAGAATAAGTTTTCGGCTTTTAATATAAAATATATTCTTGGAAATGTTACAGAAGACCTACCATGTGAGAAATTTGATGTCTTAATTCTTTCAAACGTCTTAGAACATATTGAAAACAGAGTAGAATTTTTAAATAAAATTAAAAGATTAGGAGATAAGATTCTAATTAGGGTGCCGATGATTAATCGGGACTGGATAACTTTATATAAAAAAGAATTGGGTCTTGAGTGGCGTTTGGATGGTGGTCATTTTACAGAATATACCCTAGAATCATTCAAGAAAGAAATAGAGGAAGCGGGGTTGATTATCCAAGATTATAGTATCCAATTTAGTGAAATTTGGGCAGTTATAAATTCATGACTTTTAAAAATAAAATTAAATATAGAATTGGACTATTAAGAAATATAATAAAAGGATCTATTAATAATAATTTTAGGATTTTCTTTTTAATTCAATTTTTTCCAGCAAGATTTTCTCTAACAAGGAGAATTAATCAAAAATACCTCAAGAAATGTGCTAAGTCGCTTATTTGTTCAGAAAACGGAGAAGAAAAAATATTTGATTTGAAACTTTTTAAAGTCGTTGCCAAAGAAGATAATTATGGAACACTTGTGTGCGAGTTTTTAGATTTAATTTATCCTTATTTAATAAAGAATTTTTCTATAATAAGAGAGGGGCCTTATGAGAAAGAGGAAGTAAAACTAAAACAAGGGGATGTGGTCATAGACGCTGGGGCAAATTTAGGTATTTTTTCCCTTTTTGCCTCAAAAAAAGTAGGACCTGGGGGAAAAGTTTATGCTTTTGAGCCAATCTTAGAAAATCGTGAATTATTAAGAAAAACAATTGAGTTAAATAAGATTAATAATATAGAAATAATTCCCTATGCTTTAGGCAAGAAAGAAGAAGATTTATTAATGAGCATAGAAATGGATAAGCTTGGTAGTAGTAGTGGTTTTTTTCAAAAAGGTAGTGAGAGAAGTGTGAAACAAATATCTTTAGATAAATTTGTTGAGCAAAGACAAATTTCCAAAATAGATTTTATAAAAGCGGACATAGAAGGAATGGAACACGAACTTCTCATTGGTGCCGAGCAGACAATAAAAAAGTTTAAACCAAAACTATCAATCTGCACTTATCATAAGTTGGGTGATCTTGAGAATCTTTCAAAAGATATTAAAAGCATTGAACCGAGATATGTTATCAATCATACGGAGATGAAATTATATGCTCAGCTGGATGAGATGAAAATTATTGGCATTTCTTTAATTAAAAACGAAGATCTATATATAGAAAGAGTTTTAAAAAATGTTATTAATTTTTGTGATGAAATTATCGTCTTAGATAATATGTCGGAAGACAATACGTTTAAGATAGTTAGTAATTTAAGTTTAGAATATCCTAAAATTAAATTATCTAAAATAAAAGATGCTCTTGCGTCGCATAAGTTTATTGAGAAATACGCTAACACTAATACTTGGATATTTGGGGTTGATGGTGATGAAGTTTATGACCCAGTTGGTTTAGAGCGGTTAAGAAAAGAAATTTTAGCTGGAAAATATCAAAATTATTGGTTTATTCGGGGCAATTCTTTGAACGCCGAAAATATAAATTGTGAATCAAAAATCGCCGAAGGTTATTTATCACCTCCTTCTCGATCAATGACCAAGTTGTTTAATTTTTCTATCTTGGATTCATGGAGAGAAAATTGTCAACGTCTTCATGGAACAAATTTGATTTTTAAGAAAGGATTTGACGGAACAATAACTTATAAAATCTTTGATATGTATGATTGGGATAATTCTTATTTTAGAATGTTACATTTATGTTTTATCAATAGGACTGGTCTAGATAAGAAGTATAAAAATACAGCTCGTCTAAGCCCAGAAGAGAATTCACGCCTATTTCCTTCGTTTCGAAATTTTATTTCCAATTTATCGAAGGGCAGGTTGACCTTAGATAGTGAATATAAATTAAGAAAATATAAAAAAGGCAAATTAATAACTAAAAACATCCAGTCATTCTTATGAATTATTGACGACAGTCGTCAATAAAGATACAATAAAAAACAAGTCTTATTCAAATTATGTTATAAATTAATCTAAAATTAACTATGAATTTAAAGCAATTAGTACAAGAGATAGCTCCTAAAAAAATGATGTCACTCATGTCTTCAACCTTAAAGCAAAAAATAGATTTTGGATTTGCTTTTAAAGAGCTTCCATCATATTCTTATTTTTCAGATTTAATGAAATTGTATCAGACAAAAGATTTAGTCAATGTTGATTCGGATTCTTTTCAAAAGAAAATAGAAAATTTTCCTATTGAGAAAGAAGTTAATAAAGATGATCCTGAAAAAACAGACGCTTTATATCCCGCTCCATTTAAATGGGGGCACAACCATGATTTTGGAACCTTTGCCGTAAAGGGAAGAATGAAAGATAGGCATCTCTGGCTTTTTTCTATGTTTGTAGATAAATTTGGCGCTCTGCCAAAATCATTGGAAGGAAAAAGGGTTTTAGACATAGGTCCATGGACTGGAGGGACGACCTTACTTCTTTGTGCAATGGGTGCCGAGGTAGTTGCGATAGAGCCCATAAAAAAATCCGTTGATTATCTAAACTATCTTAAGAATTCATTTGATATAAAAAATCTTGAAGTTAAAAATATGTCTCTATTTGAATGTGACACACCTGAATTTCAAGATTCTTTTGATTACGTATTATGCACTGGCACATTATATTATGTCACAGACATACCCTTGGGATTACGTATACTTTATAATTCTTTAAAAGATGGTGGAACTTTGCTTTTTGAATCTCTCGCAAGCAATTCTAAGAATCCTATTTTTGCCTACCGAGTTCCTGAGCCACCAATTTTTAAGAAAACAACTTTTCCAGAAGGGGGATGGGAATGGCTTATGCCTTCTCCTTCTGCCCTGGATCAGGTATTAAAAGATGTTGGTTATGAAAATGTTCAAGTAAGCAAGGTTCTTACTCATAGAGTGCTTGCGGTAGCAAAAAGAAATCAGCATAAAAAAATGATCAGAGGCGGAATGTCAAAACCTATCCGCTAATTTAATTTATGAAAAAAAAGAATCCGAAAATATCGGTGATAATGTCTGTTTTTAATAATGAGGAATATGTTCAAGAATCAATTGAAAGTGTTTTAAATCAAACCTTCAATGATTTTGAATTTGTTATTGTTAATGATGGTTCTACTGATAAAACGGGTGAGATTTTAACTAAATATGTTAATAATCCGAGAGTTAAGATAATAGAAAATGCAGAGAATATTGGTTTAACAAAGTCGCTTAATAGAGCGTTGAAGGTGGCTCAAGGAGAATATGTTGCCCGTCAGGATGCGGATGATGTTTCTTTACCAGAACGCTTTAAAAAACAAGTTGAATTTTTAAACGATAATCCAGAAATTAAGGTTTTAGGAACCTTTGCTTATGGAATAAATAATAGGGGAGAAGTTTTGAAAGAATTAATAGCTCCCGTTTCTTCAGAAGCAATAAAAAAGAACCTTATAAAGAATAATTCTTTTATCCATCCTTCGGTGATGATAAAAAAAGATATTTTAGATAAAGTGGGATTATATAATGAAGAATTTGAAACAACCCAAGATTATGAATTATGGTTTAGAATTTTAAAAGTGGCTAAAGGAGCTAATTTACCGCTATTTTTAATTAAAAAAAGATATACTCCCGAGATGGCCTCTTTACAAAAAGAAAAAACCCAGCTAAGAAATACTCTTTTTCTTCAGAATCAAGCCATAAAAAAAGGAGATTATTCAATATTCTGTTATATTTATCTCTTAAGGCCTTATTTCTCTTTAATATGCCCCATGCCAGTCAAAAATTTTTTAAGATATAATTTTCTAAAAAGCAAAAATGTTTTCAAAAAGATATAAAATTTTAATCATAATTATCTTATTTACGGTCTTAATCAACGGGCTTACTTTACTTTATTTAAAAAATACAGAATTTCCTTTTATAACTCTTTATTATAGGGGAACAGTAAAAGATTTTAATTATAATGAATTAAATCTTGAAATACCTCTTAGTCAAGAATTTAAAGAAAAGGTCTCTAGTGATCTAGATCCAATTCTGCAAGATAGTGAAGATGTGTTCTTTATTTCCTTTACATTGACTGATTATGTTCGTTCTCATCTTCATAGCGAAGGTAGTGAAACCAATGTTGTTCATAACGTAGACGAAATTTTAGAAAGTAGCGAAAAATATCCAGCCATTTGTTCTGGTTATTCTAAATTTTTTGCCTCGGTGGCTCAAGCCTTAGGATATCAATCTAGGGTTGTTTGGATAAATGGTCATACGATAAGTGAGATTTATTTTCCTAATTATGGATGGGTTCTAGTAGATACAATAGGAAACTTGATGTTTCAGGATAAGGATGGGGAATATGTTAGCTTGCTTTATATGGTCGAGTATTTTAATAGTGCTATTCCTAAGAAAATTATCCCCGAAGCCAATAACAACTCCACCTCTTTAGAAGAATATAGCGTTTATAATAAAAATAATCTAATTATAGTCATTGAAGGACCTCATCTTCTTGATTTTGATATTAGAACCAAATCTCCAAAAGTTTTAGTCAATTATGTTTTTGGAAGAGAGGATGTTGCCAAGGGTATTCAATATGTGGGCATGGGCAGAGAAACAGTTGGTAATTACAGAGCTACTCTTATAGCCTTAGCCGCAATTGATTTCTTTGCTTTTATCGTCTTTATTTATTGTTTATTAAAAAGGAAGAAAAAATATGTGCGGGATAGTCGGAATTTGGAATTATAATAATAAAGTATCAAGAGATACCTTGGAGAGAATGAGAAGCAAGCTTGTTCACAGGGGTTCGGATGATTCGGGTATTTTTATTGATCAAGACATTGGTTTGGCTCATCAGCGTCTTTCAATTATTGATTTGTCCGAATCGGGTCATCAGCCAATGTTGGATAATGAATTAGCAATTGTCTTCAACGGAGAGATATATAATTTTCGAGAAATTAGAAAAGAGCTAGAAAGCAAGGGGCATAAATTCAAAAGTAATTCTGACACAGAAGTTATTTTAAAATCTTATAAAGAATGGGGGAAGAAGGGAGTTGATAAATTCAGAGGGATGTTTGCTTTTGCTATTTTTGATAAGCGAGAACAAAAAATAATTCTTTGCCGAGATAGGGCGGGAGTAAAACCACTTTATTATTATTTTGATGGCTCTTTGTTTATCTTCGCTTCAGAAATAAAGGCCATAGTTGAGCATCCAATGGTTAAAAGAGAGCTAAACTCCGACTCCTTATCTTTATTTTTACAATTTGGATATATTCCAGAGCCCCATTCAATTTTTAAGAATATCTATAAATTAGAACCTGGATATTTTTTAGAAATAGATAAAAATAAAAATATTAAGAAAGAAAAATATTGGGACATTATTGATCTTTATTTAGAAGAAACTAGAAATATAGAAGAGTCAGAAGCTGTTGAAGAATTAGATAGAGTATTAACAGAGTCCTTCAAGTTGCGTCTTGTTTCTGACGTTCCGGTTGGAGTCTTTTTAAGTGGTGGAGTTGATTCATCGCTCGTGGCTTCTATTTTAGCCAAAAATACGGACCATCCTCTAAAAACATTTACAATAGGATTCGATGAAAAACAATATGACGAATCAAAGGACGCTAAAAAAATCGCTGATTATTTGGGAACAGAGCATAAGGAGCTAATTTGCACTCAAAAAGAAGCCATTGATATTATTCCCAAATTGCCTGAGATTTATGATGAACCGTTCGGAGATAGTTCGGCAATACCAACTTATTTACTTTCTCAATTTGTTCGCAATGAAGTAAAGGTTTCTTTATCAGCTGATGGGGGAGATGAAATTTTTTGTGGATATAATCATTCTAAATTAATAAGCGAAGTTTATCATATGGTAAATAGAACGCCGTCCTTTCTTTTAAATTCAAAGCTCGCTTCTTTGGGAGTAAAAGCATTTTCAAGGAGGTCAAATTTAGATAATAAAATTAGAAAAATAAACGAGATAACTAAAAATAAAAAAGACTTTAGGCATGTTTATACAACCATAAATAGTCATTGGTTCAAAGAAGAAGGTCTATTAAAAAGAGATGCTTCGGAAACGCATTTTAATGATTTTGATAGAGTAAAAGATTTAGACTTAATAACCCAAATGCAGGCAATTGATTTTAAAACATATTTACCGGGTGATATTTTGACAAAAGTTGATAGAGCAACCATGGCTGTCGGGTTAGAGGGAAGGGATCCTTTTTTAGATCAAAACATAATTGAGTATGCTATTTCTTTACCCTTAAAATATAAATATCCCAATAAGCAAATATTAAAAAGTGTCTTAAATAAATATTTACCAAAAGAATTATTTAATAGGCCTAAAAAGGGGTTTGGTATTCCAATAGATGCTTGGTTTGGAGATAAGTTAATATTTCTATCAAAAGAATATTTAAATCCCGAAAAAATAAAACGCGATGGTATATTTAATAATCAAATTATTTCAAAAGAGATTAGCTCTTTTGAAAAAGGAAGGGTTAATTTTAATCGTTTGTGGTTAATTTTAATGTTTCAAATGTGGAAAGAAAAATGGTTAAAGTAGCTTTCTTAATTAATTCAATGGCCGGCGGGGGGTCAGAAAGAGTGGTCAGCATATTATTAAAAAACTTATCAAGAGAAAATAAGCAGTTTTTTCTTATTCTTTTAGAAGATAAGATTTGTTATGATATTCCTAAAGATGTAAAAATAATTAAACTTAATTCTAAGTTTTTAGGGTTCTTAAAATTAAAAAAGATTATTAAAGAAAATAATATAGATACGGTTATTAGTTTTTTAGAAAGAAGCAATTATACAAATATTTTAGCCAAAAAGTTTGGGGCTAATCATAAGGTATATATTGGCGAGAGATGTAACACGTTAGAATATTACTCAGATAAAAGCTTTAAGTCGCTTTCCAGCTTGTTTTTAATTAGAAAATTATACAAGAAAGCAGACTTGATAATCGTTAATTCTTATGGTATTAAAGATATGTTGGTTAAAGGTTTTAAGCTTAATGAAAAAAAGATTAAAACAATTTATAATCCAATAGATATTGAAGAGATTTCTAAATTATCTAAAAATCCATTAGATAATAAAGAAATATTTACGCATCCAGTGATTATAAGTGTTGGGCGACTTATAAAAGAAAAAGGACATAAGCATTTGATTAATGCTTTTAAGCAAGTTCAAGAAGTGATTCAGGAAACTAGGTTGGTCATTCTTGGAGAAGGTGAGCTAGATAAAGATTTGAAAGAGTTAGTCAAAGAATTGAAGTTAGAAGACAAGGTGCATTTTTTTGGTTTTCAAAGAAACCCCTTTAATTTTTTGGCCAGATCAAAAATCTTTGTTTTATCTTCTCTAACAGAAGGCTTCCCCAATTCTTTAATTGAAGCAATGGCTTGTAATGTACCAGTAATTTCTACAAATTGTCCATCGGGCCCGAGTGAAATTATTCAAGATCAAGAAAGCGGAATTTTAATTCCAGTAAATGACGAAAAGATCTTAGCTAAATCAATTTTAAAGATTCTTAAAAATCAATCCCTAGCCGATAAATTATCAGTGAATGGTAGAAGAAAAGTTGAAGATTTTTCTGTAAAAAATATAATAGATCAATACGAAATAATTATTTCAAATAAGAGATTTGCAGAACATGAAGAGTGGTGGGAACATAACATCTCAAATAGAATAGAAGAAATGAAAAGAAATTTCGGAGACGGTTATGAGAAACACAAAGAATATCCAAGGAAGCTCATTAAAGAAATGAAATATAAATCAGTATTAGATGGTGGAGCGGGCTTGTGTGCAGAATATTATGGATTTCAAAAAGATTGCCCCAATATTATTTATACTGGCCTAGACATTACGCCAAGCTTTGTAAGGATAGGGAAAGAGAGGGGGATTAATATTTTCCAGGGTTCTATCGAAAAAATTCCCTTTCCCGACAACTCTTTTGATTGTGTTTATGTTAGAGACACAATGAGGCACTTAATGCCTTCTTGCGAGAAGGCATTAGAAGAATGTTTAAGAGTTGCCAAAAAAGAATTGATGGTTTTATTCTGTATAAAATTAAATAATACAAGTAACCATATTTTACACTACGAACATTATAATCCAGATTTAAGTTTTGGTTTATATAATAATTCTTACTCGAAAAAGAGAATCAAAGAATTATTAAAGAAAAATCAAAATATTAAATTTTTTTACTTTGAAACAATAGACGGAAAAACATGCGGAAATACTCTTCTTAGGATTTTCAAAGAAGATGTAAACATCTTATTGAGATGTAAATTATATATATCTTCAAGATATAGAATGCATATATGCAGGAATCCAAAAGTTTTTTATAGATTCCTTGTCAGATTAATTAAAAAATCAAAAAAATGAAAGCAGTAATTTTAGCCGGTGGTTTTGGAACTAGACTTTGGCCGATTACCAAGGTTACCAATAAACACTTATTACCGATTTACAAAAAACCTTTAATATATTATGCAATAGAAAAGTTAGTTGAGGTGGGAATTGATAAAATTATGATTATTATTTCCCCCCAGCATGCTAATGATTTTGTTAATCTTTTAGGGTCAGGGCAGGATTTTATTTCTCAGAAAACTGGAAAGCAGATTCAAATTGTTTATGGTATTCAGAACGAGCCATCTGGCATTGCTCAAGGGCTATGGATCGCCAAGGATTATATTGGTGATGATAATTGTGTCTTATATCTAGGCGATAATATCTTTGAAGATAATATTATTAGCGATCAAATTAAAAATTTCAAAGAGGGGGCCTTAGTTTTTCTAAAAGAGGTTAATGATCCAAAAAGGTTTGGCGTGGCTACCATAGATGGAAATAAAGATGTTTTAGAAATAGAAGAAAAACCCATCAGTCCAAAATCCAATTTAGCTGTTACTGGTCTCTATGTTTATGACAAGACGGTTTTTTCAAAAATGGCCAATCAGCCAAAATCAGGAAGAGGAGAATACG
This sequence comes from Patescibacteria group bacterium, assembly GCA_018830125.1. Lineage (GTDB taxonomy): Bacteria > Patescibacteriota > Minisyncoccia > Minisyncoccales > GWA2-38-27 > JAHJSY01. The sequence continues at coordinate 27,310 of JAHJSY010000002.1, forward strand.
AAATAACTTATATCAACAATCTTTATATTAAAGAGAAAAAATTAAAAGCAGTTTTGCTCCAAAAAGAATGGTTTGATGCCGGGACCTTTAGTAGTTTATTAGAAGCATCTAATTTTTATAATGAAAAAGAAAACAGAAACCAAAAATAGTTATTTTATAGAGCTTCCTTTGATTTCAGGAGAAAATAAAGGTAATCTTTGTTTCGGAGAAGTAAAAAAACAAATACCTTTTGAAATTAAAAGATTTTTTTACATTTTTGATCTTCGTTCAGCGGAAATAAGAGGCGAGCACGCTCACAAAAATACCGAACAGGTCCTATTTTGTCTTAAAGGGTCAGCGAAAGTTGAACTAGACGACGGAATTAATAAAGAAACAATTGTTTTAACAGAACCAAATATCGGACTCTTTTTAGGTAAAATGCTTTGGGTAAAAATGACTGATTTTAAAAAAGATACAGTTTTACTGTCATTATGCTCAGATTTTTACAAAGAAGAAGATTATATTAGAAACTACAATGATTTTATTCAACGATTTTAAAAAAGAATACCTTAATTTAAAAATAGTCATTGATTCCGCAATTAAGGAAGTTTTAGAGTCGGGTCAATATATTTTAGGGGAAAAGGTTGAAAGGTTTGAAAAAGAATTCGCTGATTATTTGGGTGCTAAATATTGTTTTGGGGTTGGTAGCGGACTAGAAGCTCTTGAAATTGCCTTAATGGCTTTGGGAGTAAAAAGGGGGGACGAGGTAATTACTACGGCTCATTCGGCGGTAGCTACCGCTTTAGCCATCAAAGCAGTTGGAGCGAAACCAGTTTTTGTTGATATTGATGAATATTATCATCTTGATTCAGATAAAATAGAAGAAAAAATTACTCCTCAGACCAAGGCGATTTTGCCAGTTCATTTATATGGTCAGCCATCGGCTATTAAAAAGATAAAAGAAATTGCTCAGAAACATCATCTTTATTTAGTTGAGGATTCAGCTCAGGGACACGGAGCAAAATATGATGGTCAGAAAGTTGGCACTTTTGGAGAATTTGGTTGCTTCAGCTTTTATCCAACTAAAAATTTAGGAGCTCTTGGTGACGGAGGAGCGATTGTTACCAATAGAGAAGATCTTTACGAAAAATGTAAAATGATTAGAAATTACGGTTTTAATAGTAGATTAGATGAAATTCAGGCCTCCATACTTTCTTCAAAGTTAAAATACTTAGATCAATTTAATCAGAAAAGAAATAAGCATGCGGAACTTTATTTTAAACTTCTAAAAAACTTAAAAGAAATTAAACTGCCAAAGACGAGAGAGAATGTTGATCATATTTATCATCTGTTTGTAATAGAAGCTGAAAAGAGAGATGAGCTAATGGAATTTCTAAAGGAAAGTGAAATAGCCACTCTTGTTCATTATCCAACTCCAATTCATCGACAAGATTATTTTCCAGAGTTTAATAATTTAAAATTCCCTGTATTAGATAGTAAGATTGATAATATATTATCACTACCCATTCATCCCTTTTTAAGTAACGAAGATATTATTTATATATCACAAAAAATAATTGAATTTTATGGAAACTAAAAAAACAATTTTAATCACCGGGGGCGCCGGATTTATAGGTAGTAATTTTGTTAAGTATATGTTAGAAAGATATTCAGAGTTTCGGATTATTGTTTTAGACAAACTTGCTTATGCTGGCCGGTTAGAAAATTTGGAAGATGTGATCAGTCAAATCACTTTTATCAAAGGTGATGTTTGCAATAAAGAAGATATTGAAAAAATAGGAAGTTGCGATATTATTTTTAACTTTGCTGCTGAAACGCATGTAGATAAAAGCATTTCAGATCCGGGGTTATTTTTAAAAACAGATATTTTTGGAACCTATAGCCTTTTAGAATACGCAAAAAAGCAGAAAGTAGAGAAGTTCATTCAGATTAGCACTGACGAGGTGTACGGTAGCATTAAAGAGGGTTCTTTTAGGGAGGGCGATGGTTTAGAGCCATCTTCTCCTTATTCGGCGAGTAAGGCCAGCGCCGATTTATTGGTCGGAGCTTACCATAAAACTTACAATTTGCCAGTTCTAATAACTAGAAGCTCAAACAATTTTGGTCCCTACCAATACCCAGAAAAACTCATTCCCTTATTTATTACGAATGCTCTAGAAGATAAGCCCTTGCCGGTATATGGAGATGGATTAAATGTTAGGGATTGGCTTTATGTTTTAGATAACTGTTCTGCCATTGATTTAGTTTTTCAAAAAGGGAAGTTCGGAGAAATTTATAATATTGGAACTGGGCTAGAGAAGACAAATTTAGAAATAACAGAATTAATTTTAAAGAAATTAGAAAAACCTCAAACTTTAATTCAATTTGTTGATGATAGATTGGGGCATGACAGGAGGTATTCTTTAGAGTTTTCAAAAATAAAAGAACTTGGTTGGAAGCCAACTTATGATTTTGAAAAGGCAATAGGGGATACAATAAATTGGTATAAAAATAATAAACAATGGTGGAAATCATTATGAACAACATAGATGAAAAGAAAACAAATGCTCTAATATGGTACATGGGCGTAAGACCTTGCCTAAGATTAAGTTTAGAGCTTTTGTATAAGAATTTTAATAATAAATATAAATATCCAGTTTTGGTCACGACTTTTGGTAAACAATACAGTAAGAGATTCATTAAAAAAATACATCAAGAGATAGACCCAAATATTAAATTTATAGAATTACCCAAACCAAAAGTGCCGGCTCACATTAAAGAGAAAGAATTATTTTATAATAGAAAAGAGATAGAATATGTCAGAAAGTCATTTCCGAAATCAAGGATAGGGTTTCTTTATGTCGATCAATTTGTTGCTGGACTAGCTATGCAATATCCAGAAATAAGAAAATATGATTATGTTTTGAAAATGGATGACGATCATTTCTTTATTAAAGAATTTGGTTTTGATATCTTTAAATTTATGGAAGATAATGGAAAGCTGTTTGGTGCTTTCGCTATGGAGAAAGCTGACTCTAAAAGACAAAGAGATTGTCAGATTGGATTGAGAGATTTGGCTAAAGAATATATTAAAGAAAATAATATCCAATTTCAAGGTGAATGGGATAGTCTGGTTAGTCAGGATCCAACAATTTGGGGAATGGACATTTTTAAAAACAAAAATTGGGAGAATTGGTGGAATTATGTTGATCAATCAGGAGGTATTTATAAATATAGATGGGGGGACTTAGAAATACATGCTCTGTATATGAGAATGTATTATCCAGATTCAGTTTGGCATGATTTTGATTATTACAATAAAGAAGTAGTAAAACATAGTGGCTACGGAATGGTTCATTACAGTTGGACGTTAAAAAAATTACAATCTTTAAAAAGATTTCTAAACGAAGAAATTATTTAAAATAATTAAAAAGAGAGTCAATCTAATATCGTAGCTATTGACAAATTCTGTGGGTTTGCTATGCTGTAGGTGTAGCACATTTAAGAGAGATCAGAGGTCCGAGGGAAAAATATGACTTTGACCCACCAGGAAAAAGCCTAGAGCCGGGCTCTCATGAAACGGCCCAACACCTGACCTTCTGATCACTTATCGAAAGCCGCAATTGTTTACACAACATTTGCGGCTTTTTTCTTGATTTTAATTTTATTGTACTTGACAATGCTAGATGGAGAGAATATAAAGAAGTATTGTTTTGAATCAGTTCTTTTAAAGGTAAAGATAATTAGAGAAGAAAGGAAGGTGTCTTATGTGTCGGAAAGCGTTAATGGTTATTTTGTTAGGAGTTTCTATCGCTCATACCTCAGAAGGAGAAGAAAGAATCAGGCTACTTTTAGACATACCTCTCGATCTGCAGTTCAGCACACCTTCTGTAAAAGAAGTTAGCAACGTGTTTGAATCTATCAGAAATGTGCCGATTCACGAAGATGACCCATGGGGGACACCCGGTGTAATTGCTAAAAATAGAGGGGATGCTCCCTGGATAGTCGAACTTAGATTTTTAAATCTTGGAGTAGAGGTAGATTTGGACCCAACCGTCTGGAAGAACTATTTTGACCTTAGTTGGAATATTGGCCATTGGCTTATGATTGGATCCGATGCTCAAGAGCGTAATTACACAAATGCTCCCGGAACAGAACAGCGAGGATATGGAGCAGCTCTTACTTTTTGGACTCCTGGATATAGTCGTATTATACCCGGCTTCAGAACAGAATTTCATTTTGAAAACAATTGGTTTGTTGGCGCTGGTTTTCGGAAGTACGACCTAGAGATTATTACAGGATATGATCGTTACGACAAACTAAAACACAGAAGTCACACGGACATTGGCGAAATCTTTGAAACAAGCGTTTTTGTAGGGTGGAATAGAGTAGAAGATGATAGTACGGCGGGTTTCCGTGTGGGCGCTAATTTCAATAGCTATAATGGAAAAGATGGATACCGCGCCATTGATGTTGAGACGAATAAAGTTTCCTTTTTTCTATCACTCTGCCTTAGTTATTAAACGGCCCGAGACCCGATCTTTCGGATCTCTTGCCTCAAAGTCGTGACTGCTTTTCACAGCATCCACGACTTTTTTATTGATTTTAAATTTAGAAAGAGTAAGGTGACAATAAAGTAAACATTGTTATTTAAAAATAGAAGATAGAATTTTTTAAGGAAATAGAAAATGAAAGCTACAGTTCTTTCCACGGATTTTGTTTTAGAGATTAGCGGTGTAAGATACCGTCATCATCCAAATGGCGGAGGTCTTGTAGCGGAGACGGCCAAAGTAGCTAAAACTGCCTATGTGGGACCGTTTGCTTGGGTCCATGGCCATGTTAGGGTTCTTGATAACGTCAAGATTCTTGATTGTGCTCAAATCTTTGGCCATGTTCAACTCTCTGGCAACGTTAGGGTCTTCGATCACGCTCAGGTTTCTGGATATGCTGAGGTCTCTGGTAGTGCTTGGATCTATGGTTACGCTCAGGTCTCTAACCATGCCAAAATCTCTAGTTATGTCCGAATTTCTGGTCATGCTCGGATCCTTGACTTTGTTCAGGTCGCTGGCGATGTCCAGGTATTTGGTCATCCTCGGCTTTATGGCGGCAATCTCAAGGTCTCAGGCCAGACTCAAATCTTCGGTAAGGTTTTTCTTTCTTAACACAAAGTTTCCTATAAGCTCTGCCATCATGGCAGAGCTTTTTTTGTGCATCCATCGTCGGGCCTCTACGCAACTCTTCTTCGTTATTTCAACTTGATTTTCAAGTAAAATAAGGGTATTCTGAAATAACGTTCATTTTTGTTCATTAATGTAAAAGGAGACAAGATGGCTCAAGAAAAAGAAGGAAAAGATATCACAGCTAGAACTGTAGGTGACTCGTTAGGCAGTTCTTATTGGGATAGAACAGACCGCATACAGAGTATGGGTCAAACGCCACTATGTTGTGGAAAGCCGATGGTTGCCGAAGATGATCATGGCAGATTCAGCTGTTCCACGTGTGGTGGTCGTAGCTCTTTTTAAATAATCCAAGTAGAAATTATATCCCCGCCAATAGGAAGCTTTCCTATTAGGCGGGTTTTTATTTTTATGGCACTCATGGACTATTTTTACTTGTGCTTTTTTCCTTGATTTTAAATTTAGAAAGAGTAAGGTGACAATAAAGTAACAATAAAGTGAACATTGTTCATTGAAAGGAGGTTATTATGCCCGGAACCAACATCTCAACACTTTGTGTGGCTTGTTGTTCAGAAGAAAATCCAGTAGACATGGCAAATAATTTCGAATGTCGAAGATGTAACGGATCAATGCATCATGACTGTTGGAAAGCTAACGGTAAGGATCTCTGCCCCAACTGTCTTAGAAGAATAACGATAATCGAAATTTTAAGCGAAGTTCATGTGCGTAGCTCTAACGACCCGGAAGTATTGTGCGCAGGCACTTTCCATGATTTTAATTACGACCAGAAAAACCTGTCAGAACTCAGAAAGATCCAAGCGCTTCAGAATGAGCTTTTCATGGCTTGCAGAAAAACAAAGGAAGGATGGGCGTTATAATTTAATGCCCTAAAGTAGAAAAAACTATAGGTCGCGACAAATGTCAGCGACCTTTTTTATTTCCCAAAAATCACCGCAATCATACATGTCCAACACCTGGTGTTGGACAAGGTGTTGGACAACGAAAGGTCGTTCGTAGAGAGGCCCGCCCACCGTCGGAGGTCCGCACCTCGGATAGCGATCCGAGGTCGGACCTCTACGCAACTCTTCTTCTTTATTTTTAACTTGCTTTTGAGCTCAAACAGGAGTAAATTAGACATAAAGACAATGAAAATTTAATTTGTAAAATATGGATTAAGAAAAATCGCTCCTGACCCCATTTCCACTTGATTCAGTCTTGACAGTGCTTTTTGATTATTATATGATGACATTGTGGTTTTCTATTTCAGTAAATCAATTAGATCTTTTTATGAGGTGTACTATGTTTACACAACCGAGCACAGAACCGATCCTTGGAGGAACAGCGATAGTGAACAGTGGCTTCGGTAATCGTTGCGTTATTTGCGGACACCACTTCGATGAATGTGGTATTTGCAACTTCGGACATTATCAGGGTAAAACTTATTACTATCCACCGGCCGAAAAGCCATCCTCAAGGAATCCTGTCGTTGCACAGGAGAAAAGCGAAGACAAAGTTGTTTGTCAGGTGTTTAGCAGTTGTCGTTGTACTATCTGCGGAAGCTATTTCGGAGATGGTGATGATATCTGCGCTAACGGCCACGAAATTGGCCAAGCATACACCAAAATAGCGAGTTAACATACTCGCCATACAAGCTTTTCAACCAAACCCAACGGGCGTCAAATTAAACTGACGCCCTTTTTATTTCCCAAAAATCACCGCAATCATACATGTCCAACACCTGGTGTTGGACAAGGTGTTGGACAACGAAAGGTCGTTCGTAGAGAGGCCCGCCCACCGTCGGAGGTCCGCACCTCGGATCGCTATCCGAGGTCGGACCTCTACGCAACTCTTCTTCGTCATCATCGTCTGGACGTCCGACGTCCAGACTTCGACCTTGAGGAGGAGTAAATGAAGGAGGCTCGACCTCATTCATTACGACGGGAAAGGCCGTTCCTTGAGGAGTGATTTTCTTGATTTTTAAGCAAAAAGAGAGTAAATTAGAAGTATGAAGAAATGTTTTGAAAAATTTAATAATAAAGATTAGTTCATGGAAGATTATTTAATAAAGTTTATTGAATGGACAAAATTAAAAATTAGAATCCATATCAAACCCGAAGATAAGATTTATTTTCACGAACGTGAAGTTTGGTGGGCAAGTTTAGGGGCAAATATTGGTTTTGAACAAGACGGAAAAAATATTAAATTTGAAAGACCCATATTAATTTTGAGAAAATTTGGAGGAGAAATGCTTTGGGCGTTACCTATGACGACTAAAGAAAAAACTGGTAGATTTTATTACCAGTTTGAGCATAAGGGTCAAAAGTATTCAGTTATTTTATCTCAATTAAGATTGATAAGTAGCAAGAGGCTGTTGCGTAAAATTAGAACTTTTCCAGAAGACGATTTCAAAAAAGTAAGGAATAGAATAAGAAGATTGTTATAAAAAACGATCCCCGTATTTTCAAAGAAAATGCGGGGTCTCGGAGCCCGAAGGCCAATATGTTTGTATATTAGTATAATAGCAGACGCTTGTCAAGTGGAAAAAATCAACGCAATCCTTCACAAGCAATTCCATCGGCGTCACGATCTAAATCGTAGACGTCGTTTTTTATTCCCCCATAACTCTCAGTAAATAGGGGACGCATCACTTTTAAACGGGATTTTAGTCATTTTATGAAAATCACTGCTTAAGGAATGACGGAAGAGTTGCGTAGAGGTCCGACCTCGCCCGCTCTGGGCGGGCACCTTTAGAGGTGCGGACCTCCGACGGTGACGGTGATTTTCGACGATGACTAAATACGAAGGTTGAACCTTCGTATTTTGTTTTTTGGGTTCATCTGGCATAATGAAATATATGAAAAGAATATTTTATATTATAAGTTTTAGTTTTCTAGGATTGTTGTTACAGATTTTAGTTCATGCTTTGATTGAGATTTTGTATATAGGGTTACTTGTGGGGGATTATAATAAATATGCCCTAGGTTTTTCTTGGGGTCAGTTGGTATTGATTCATCACATAGGAACCGTTATCCTCGTTATACTTGGTCTTTTGTTTGGTTTTTGGCAAGGAAAATATTGGTGGAAAAGATTGTACGAAGATAAAAAGTAAATAGGGTCAGACACTGACAGCGAAGCGGGAATTAAGGAGCCAGGCTCCTTTTTTTGCTTTGAATTTTTGGTTTAATGTGATAGAATCATGCTATAATAAATATAAATGAAAATATTATTACAAACAATTGAAAAAAGATTTAAATTAATTGCTGTTTTTCTTTTAGCGTTGATTTTGATCGCTTTTTTTGATAAGGCGCTGGCGATAGGACTTATGCTTCTTATTGTCTTAACAGGTCTTACCTTCTGGATTATTAAAAAATTGGGATTAAGTCGTAAATATCTTGTGATGCTTTTGTTGATTGCTTTGGCGATTCAATTATCAGCTACTTTGTTTATACATTATGCTAATTTTCAGCCTCTTGGCATTACCGGAGATGGAGACTTTAATAGTTATCATGAAGAAGCGGTTGAAATGTCTCTTCATTTTAAAGAAGGAAATTTTTCTATGGAAGGGTTTAAACTGTCCCATTATTATACAATTGTCATAGGAGTTGTATATACACTTACCTTGCCCGAAATGATTGTCGGTCAATTATTTGGAGTTTGGTTGTCAGTTTTAGCAATTATTTTTGTTTATTTAATAGTTATTGAATTAGGTGGTTCGGAGAAATGGGCCTTTTTCACTGGATTAATTACTATTGCTTATCCAAGCTTTCTTTTTTATAGCAGTTTGCTTTTAAAGGATACTTTGGTTATTCCTTTTGCATTATTAACAATGCTACTAACACTGAAGTTAATCAAAAGTTTTTCTTGGAGGAACTTTTTATTTTTTGTTGTCTCTTTAAGCATCGCGTTTCATTTTCGTTATTATATCGGCTATGCTTTGCTTTTTGCTTTTCTTTTCTCATGGTTGTTATTGGCAAGATTGTCCTCGATTAAAAGAAAAATTGTTTATTCAATTATTATAATTATTATTTTAGGGTTTTTACCAATGGTTTTAAGGGGTCATGGATTCTACGGAATAAATATCTTTAGAGATAGTTTTACTTCTAAAAACGTTAATTTTCTTCAAGAAAGAGCGTATAATCCTTCATTTCCTGTAATACTCACAGGGCTTGCAGGGTCCGCAGAGTTGGCAGAGTTCGCAGAGCCAATAGAAATAAATGCCTCCATGCCCTTAATTAATAATCGTTTCAGGGGGTTTGCATCTACATGGGATAAAGAAGAAGTAAATCCTCAGAGGGAACCTTTAAGGTTTTTAACAAATCAATTAAAATATTTTGGTTATGTTCTGCTAGGACCTTTTCCTTGGCAAATGAGGTATTCGCGTCATCTCTTTGCTTTGTTTGAACTAATACCCTGGTATATCTTATTATTTTTTATTTGCAGGGGAGTATGGGAATCTATCAAATCTCGTAATAAATTAATTCTTCCCTTGATTATTTTCTCTATCCTCGCCTTAGGCGTCATGGCCTTATTTTTAAATAATTTCGGGATTATTACCAGGATTAGAATACCAATTTTTATGACCCTTTTGTGTTTAATTCCCCTGGGCTTCAAAAGCAAGGTGCCGACTCTTACGGCCGTGGCTATTGAGATTAATTCGGCTTGTAATAGGAGATGTGCTTGGTGTCCTAACCACACCAATCATAGAGAAGTTAAATTTTTAGACGAGAAAGTTTTTTTTAAAGCAATAGATGAGCTTAGAGCAATGAATTTTAGGGGAAAAATAACCTTTAATTTATATAACGAACCATTACTTGATGAGCGACTTTTAGGGTTTATAAGCTATGTAAAGAAAAATATTCCTTTAGCAAGTCAATATTTAAATACCAATGGAGATTTATTAAATTTGGATATTTGGGAAAAGCTTAGAAAGGCCGGCTTGGATTATGCAAACATTTCCCAATACGACGGTAAAATAAATGAGAACATAGAAAAGATTTTAAAAGGTATCGATTTAAAAGAAAAAAAACATTTCCGAGCTTTTGTTTTTGATCAAGATTCAATTTGCAATAGAGGTGGTTTGCTAAAATCAAAAAGAGAAATTAAGGTGCCTCTTAAAAAATATTGCAGTCAGCCCTTTTATCAATTATGCATAGACTATAAGGGAAAAGTCGTTCTATGTTGTAACGACTACCATGGCGCCGTTGTAATGGGAGACGTGCGTAATAACTCAATAGAAGAATTATGGGGAAATGGAAAATTTAGACATTATAGAAAAGAGCTTCTAAAAAGAAACAGATCTAATTTAAAATTATGCGATGTGTGCGATTCTTGAAAAAATAAAAATATATATTAAGAAAAAGACCTATCTTTGGCGCCTTTTATTGTTTAAGAAACCTAAATATTTTAAATATTTATTTGTCTGGATGAAATCGTCCAAATCAAATTCGCTTAAAGATAATGTTCCATGGTTGACATTTGAATGCCAAGAATGGCTCGATTCGGTTCTTAATAAAAATATGACTGTTTTAGAATGGGGAAGTGGGGGTTCTACTGTTTACATATCTAAAAAAGTAAAAAAGATGATATCTATTGAGCACATTCCTGAATGGCATGCTTCTGTTGTTAAAGAGTTACAAAAAAATAATATTGAAAATTGTGAATATATATTGAAAAAATATGACGAGAATAAGGGGTATAAGAATTATTATGAAGCAATTGACTCTTTCCCAGACGAAACTTTTGATTTAGTTATTATTGATGGACGTTCTCGAAATTCTTGTATTTCTTATGCAATGAGAAAAATAAAAAAAGAGGGCTTTTTACTTTTAGATAATTCGGAAAGGAAAAGGTATTCTCCCGGAATGGACTTACTTAAAAATTGGGAGAGGAAAGATATCTTGGGCGTTGGAGCATATAATGCTGAAGAATGGCAAGCAACTATTTGGAAAAAAAGGGAAAAAGAGATAGAATAAAAAATACTATGAAAGCTATTATTAAACCTAAAAAGGGATTGGCCAGTTTGGATTTTAAAGAACTGTGGTCATACAGGGAGCTTTTTTATTTTTTTGCCTGGAGAGATATTAAATTACGTTATAAACAAACTATGTTTGGCGTTACCTGGGCGATAATGAGACCCTTTATAACCATGATAGTCTTTACGGTTGTATTTGGAAAATTGGCTGCTGTTCCATCAGATAATATTCCGTATCCTATTTTCGTTTATGCCGGTCTTTTGCTATGGAATATTTTTTCAAACTCTTTAAGTCATGCCAGTCAAAGTTTAGTTGAAAATGCTAACGTTATTAGAAAGGTTTATTTGCCCAAAGTCATAATACCAGCTGCTTCCGTAATAGTTACTCTAGTTGATTTTTTCTTTGCCGCTCTGGTTTTTATAGGAATCATTGTTTATTATGGATTTATACCTAATTTGCAAGGCTTATTGTTTTTGCCCTTATGTTTGGTTATTACTATTTTTTCTAGCTTAGGTTTGGGTTGGTTTTTTGCCGCTCTCAATGTTAGATTTCGTGATGTTCGTTATGCCCTACCTTTCTTTATTCAATTGTTAATATTTGTAACGCCAGTAATTTATCCAGCAAGTATTGTCCCAAAAGCATATCAATGGATGCTATCTTTAAATCCTATGACGGGAGCAATAGAAACATTTAAGGCATCTTTTTTGGGAACCTCGGCTATAAATTGGGAAAGCTTAGGAATCTCAGTTGTTGTCAGCATTGTCTTTTTAATTTTCGGCTTATGGTATTTTCTTAAAACAGAAAAAAACTTTTCTGATATTATATGAGTATTATAAAAGTAGAAAATTTATCAAAGAAATATACAATCCTGCATCGTAGAGACGGAGGGAGACATTATCTTACTCTTCGGGACGAATTAACCAACTTAATATTTGGCAGAAGATCGACAAAAGAAGACGTCTGGGTTTTAAAAAATATGAGTTTCCAAATTGAACCTGGGGAAATTGTAGGAATTATCGGACCAAACGGGGCTGGGAAAACAACTCTTTTAAAAGTTCTAACCAAAATTACTTCGCCAACTGAAGGAAGAGCAATTATTAATGGTCGGGTGGGTAGTTTATTAGAGGTGGGGACTGGCTTTCATCCAGAACTGACTGGCCGGGAGAATATTTATTTAAATGGGGCGATTTTGGGAATGAAAAAAAAGGAGATTGAGAAAAAATTTAATCAGATTGTGGATTTTGCTGGAATAGAAAAATTCTTAGATACTCCAGCTAAACGTTATTCCAGTGGCATGTTTGTTAGATTGGCCTTTTCAGTAGCCGCCCATTTAGAACCAGATGTTTTGTTAGTAGACGAGGTTTTAGCAGTGGGAGATGCTGAGTTTCAAAAAAAATCTTTAGGCAGAATGAAAGAAATTACTGAAAATGCTCAAAGAACTATTTTATTTGTTAGTCATAATATGGATGCAGTTAGAAGTTTGTGTGATAGAGTTATTTTAATAGATAAAGGAAGAATAAAATATATCGGTGATGTTAAAGAGGGTATTGATAAATATCTTTCAAACCAAAAACACTCTTCAATGACTCGCAAAGAATATTCAATTAAACCGGAATCAGTTGGTCAAGTTCGTTCTATTGAACTCAAAGACCAATCAAATCATTCTTGTAATAACTTTCAGGCCGACGAGAGGGCAATAGTAGAAGTTTGTTTTGAAGTAAGGCAAGATATAAACGGATATGAGTTTGAAATCTGCCTTTTTAAAAATAATAGTCCAATTTGGCTATCTTCGGACAGCGATTTTAATTATTTCACGTCAATAAAGAAAGAAAAAGGAATTTACAAAAAACAAATAGAATTGCCAATAAATTTATTGAAACCAGGAAATTATGCAATAGGGGCACGTATCGGTGTTCGTGATCAAGTACCGATTGACAGCCAATTTAACGATGTTTTAAATTTTAATTTAATATTATCAGATAAAAAATTACTTAATACAACCTTGCATCCTGATAGACTAGGACTCCTGGCTGTTTTAAAAGAATGGAAAGATATAAAGAACGGATAAAAGCTACAACTAATTTATTGAAAAAAATAAATTTAGCAGAAAATGCTCGGTATCTTGATATTGGATGTCATTCAGGGAAAATGACAGTTACAAACGCTAAAGAGATGAATATTGATCTGGTTAATACATATGGAGTAGATTGGAACAAAGAAGCTCTTGAGCAGGCAAGTGGGTCATTCAAGGTAGCTAATATAGACATTGAAAAAGAGCGTCTTCCATACCCTGATAATTATTTTGATGTGGTTACCGTTAGCGAAGTTTTTGAACATCTTAGAGATATTAATTTTGTATTAGATGAAATACACCGCGTATTAAAAACAAACGGCTTTCTTTTTATATCTATGCCCAATCTGGCAGCTTTGCATAATCGTATTTTGCTTCTTTTTGGTCGTCAGCCAAGGTGTATAAGTTTATCTGTCGGATCTCATTTTAGGGGCTTTACTTTTCCGGCGTGGAAGAAATTACTATCTACTAAAGAATTTCAAGTTATTAAAAAAGGGGGAGCGGGTCTTTACCCAATTTCTTCTTTTGCGATTTGGACGCTTATCCTCGCAATAAAAAAATGATTATAGAAATAGGCAAAAAACTTCTTAATAAAAAATGTTTTAGTAAGCTAAGATATATGTTGACTTTTAGTGCAGAAATTAGTAACGACTTTATAACTAAAACAGCAAGAAGCGAAATAGGGGCTGGCAGTAAGATTTTAGACGCTGGAGCTGGTCATAATAGATTTAAAAAATATTTTCCAGATTGCCTGTATAAGACACAAGATTTTAAGCAATATGGTGAGATTGACTATGTTTGTGATATTATAAATATACCAGTTGAGGCAAGTAGTTTTGACGTAATAATTTGCACTGAGGTATTTGAACATATTCCAAGACCAGATTTAGCTCTTAAGGAGTTTTTTAGAATACTTAAACCTAACGGGAAGCTGTATATTACCGCTCCCTTAAATTCGGTAATTCATCAGGCGCCTTATCATTATTATGGTGGTTTTTCTAAATTTTGGTATTCAAGATATTTAAATAAATATGGTTTTAAAGAAATTGATATTAAGAAGAAGAAGGGATTTTTTGCTTTTTACAGTTATGAAACTTTTAGAGCATTACTTTTCTTGATAAAATCTAAAAAATGGAGACATAAGATATTAATCCCACTCACGGTTCCTTTGATTTTTATTTTGCCTCCTTTGCTATTTGGTTTAGACAAACATAATTTAGATACCTATAAATTGGATACTGAATGTACGGCGGGTTATATAGTAAAAGCAATAAAAAAATAAAAGATGCTTGATAGAATTATTAAAAAGCAAATTTTCAAAAATACTTTTTGGTTAGGATTAAGCGAAGGCATTTCTCGCTTAGCCATGTTTTTGTTAATAATTTATGTAGCTAGAATATTAGGACCAAATCAGTTTGGAGTTTTTAGCTTTGCTTTAGCTTTTTGTTCTCTCTTTTTAATTTTTTCTCACCTTGGACTCTCTGAAATTATTATCAGAGAATTAGCGGAAGACAAAGAAAATGAAAAAAAATACCCAGCAATTTTAACTTTAAAAATCTCTTTATCTATTTTTGCTTATCTCCTTTTATTTTTGAGCTCTTTTTTTATTAGTAATGAAATGAGAAAGATTGTTTGGATTTTAGGAATATATGTTCTATCTAATAATTTTTTGATTATTATTTACGCTTTCTTCCGAGCTCGTCAAAAAATGAAATATGAGGCAGGAATAAAAATTATCCAATCATTTTTAATCCTTGGAATGGGTTTTATTTTGCTTAAATATATTCCTTCAGTGGAAACACTGGGTTATGTTTTGTTTGGGTCAACATTATTGACTATACTTTTCGTTTTAACACTCTTCTCTATATTCATAATGCCGATTTCTCTTTCTTTTGACTTCGCTGTCTGGAAAAATTTTTTAAAACTTTCTTGGCCATTGGGTCTTGCTGTTGCGATCGGAGTAATTTTATTAAGGATTAATTCGGTCATGATGGGTTATCTAGGTCAATTAACCGAAGTTGGATGGTATAATGCTGCTTACCGCATTGTAGGAATAGCTATAATTTTTTCAGCGTTAATGCTTTCAAGTTTTTTCCCTGCTTTAAGTAAGATATTCAAAGAATCAAAAGAGCGAGCTGAACAGATATATAATCTATATCGAGAAATAACTATTGCTATCGCTGTTCCGCTTGTTGTGTCGGGGATAGTTCTATCATCTAAGATTATCTTATTTTTATATGGGGCAAGTTATTTGCCAGCCGTCTTGGCATTTCAAATTCTAATTGGCGTTGCTGGAATAAATTTTCTTTATAATCCTTATAGTATGATGTTTGTAGTTTCTAATAAACAAAAAGCAATATTAATTATTAGTTCTATTACAGTCGGGATCAACATAGTATTAAATATTATTTTAATTCCTCGCTATAGTCTTTATGGAGCGGCTATAGCAACCCTGATAAGTTATTTAATCCTTTTATTTATTACATTTGAAATTTCGCGAAGACTTAATCTCTTTAATCTTGTTTATCGGAATCTATTTAAAACATTGATTATTTCTATTTTTTCTACTATGATGATGATAGGAATCATTACAATACCATACATATTTTCTCTTCATATTTTGCTTTTAATTGCTTTGGGAATAGTAATTTACTTAACAATTTTATTTTTCTTTATCCAAGTAGGTCTTCTTGGATTAAATCTTAAACATTGGCTAACCTAAAAAATATGTTTAACATAATTGAACCAATATATAAATTAATAAGAAAACCTCGTTTTCGCTACTCGTTATTTATTGAAGGTATGCGGAGGTTGTTTTACACTTACGATGAAAGAGAAGCAGTAATGAAAAGAATAATGGAGTGGGCCTTTTTTAGAGATTTAAAAGGTGATTATATGGAATTTGGGGTATATGAAGGAAATAGCTTTATTAGGGCATTTTATTTCGCAAAATTCAGAAAACTTTCCGCTATGAAATTTTATGCCTTTGATTCATTTTCTGGCTATCCGCCCCTAGAAGGAATTGATAAAGATTGCGGTTATTTTGAAGAAAATGGATATGAGGCTGATTTAAAAACATTCAAAAAAAATCTTACAAGAGCTGGGGTGGACATGAAAAGAGTTAGAATTATACCTAGTTTGTTTAGCGAACTTAATCAGAAAGCAAAAGAGAAGATTGAAAGCAAGGTAGCTTCAGTGGTTTGGATAGACTGCGATCTTTATAAGGCCACCCTGGAGTCTCTTAATTTTTTAAATAATTATATTACCGATGGAACTATTATAGTTTTTGCTGATTGGTTTGCCTGTAACGGAGCTCTTCATATGGGTCAGCCAAGAGCTGTTCGGGAATGGTTAGAAAATAATCCGAATATAAAACTAATAGAATTTTCTAATCTTTGCGGAAAGGTATTTATTGTTTCTTCGGTTCAAAAAATTGAATTATGAAAATAGAAAAAATAAAAAGAATACTTCCAGACAACTTAAAAAGAATTATTAAAAATAAATATAGAAGCTTAGTCGGTTCTAAGTCCCTAGAGGTCATATTAGAAGAAGAAATTGAGAAAAATATTATTCCAGGTAAGCCCCTTCTTCTTTATGTTGCTAACAGATATAATTACGGAGACCATACTCGAGGATTAGGCTATGTTCATTATAATTTTTATAATAGTTTTTTACGCTTAGGATATTCATTCATTTATTTTGATTATGATCGTATTGCTCAACGTTTCGGAGCCAAAAAAACCTCTCAAATGTTACGCGAGGCAATTTATCATTATCAGCCAGAATTTCTTTTTTATTTTCATTGTCGAGATATTATTGATCATTTGGTTTGGAAAGAAGTATCAAATGAACTTCCGACAAAGACCATAATTTATCTTGCTGATGATTTTTGGCGTTATAAGTTTACTCAATCCGTATCAAGTTTGTTTAATCTAATTGTTACTCTTGATAAAGATGCCCACAAAAGACGTCTTAGCCAGGGATTTTCAAATGTGTTTTTCTCCCAATGGGGGATAAATCAGTTTATGTATCGCGATCTTGGACTCAAACGCATATACGATGTTAGTTTTATTGGTCAAGCATACGGAGACAGAGCTAAAATTATAAATAGGCTTCGTGAGGCAGGAATTAAAGTAAATACATTCGGGCAGGGTTGGCCAGGACAAAAAAGGATCGGGCAAGGAGATCTCTTAAAAATATATAATCAGAGTAAAATCGTATTTAATATTTCTTCTACCTCGCATGGAAATTTTGCTATCAATGCTCGTGATTTCGAAGCTCCAGCTTGCGGAGCACTTCTTTTTACTCATGATATAGTTGATATTTATGATTATTTTGTACCAAATAAGGAAATTATCACTTATCGTGATTTTAATGATGCAATAAAAAAGATTAAATATTATTTAAAGAATCAAGAGGAAGCCAAGTTGATTGCAAGGGCTGGACAGAAGCGTGTTTTAGTAGACCATACTTATGAAAAAAGATTTCAAGAAATTTTTAAAAGGATTGGCAAGAGCTCCTTATCATAAATTAGGATTAGGAATAAAGTTAAACGAGCCATTAATAAGTGATCTGGCTCAATATTTTTCCTTGAATAGAAAAGAGGTTATTTTTTATTTAAAAAATAGTAAAAAATTAAATGCCGATCTTTGGAATATATCTAGCCCTAAAACCGAACAAGAAATAGAACAATTCTATGCCTTCACTCCTTATTATGTTTTCGCTTTAGCTTATTGGCACATGAAAAAGTATCAAAGAAATCTTCGCCAAAATATATTAAATTATGCTTATGGAGATATTTTAGATTATGGAGCAGGAATGGGTGATTTATGCTTAGATCTTTCTAAAGAACCTCTATTTTCCTCTATCACCTATGCCGATGTGGGCGGCAAAACATTTAATTTTGCCAAATGGCTTCTTGGAAAAAATGATGCATCTATTAAGGTAATTAATTTAGATAAAGAAAAAATTCAAGGACCATACGATACGATTATTTGCATTGATGTTATTGAGCATATTTTAAATCCCGAAAACCTAATCAAAAATCTTAATAATAATTTAAAAAGTGGAGGCAGGTTAATTATAACAAATCTAGAAATTAAAGAGGTTTCAAAACAAGATCCCATGCATTTCGGACTTAAATTTGACGCCAAAGAATATTTACAGTCATTAGGATTAATTAATAAAGATTTTTCTTGGTTATGGATAAAAAATTAGTCTCTATAATTCTCGCAACCCATAATAGGAGATATTGTATTGAAAAAGCTATCAAATCTGTTTTAAGTCAGACCTATTTTGATTGGGAGCTTTTAATTATTAATGATGGTTCTACTGATGAGACACTTAATATTTTAAATAACTATAAAGATTCAAGAATTAAAATTATTAGTAACAAAGAAAATATTGGTTTTGTTAAATCATTAAATAAGGGATTGAGCATGGCTAAAGGAAAATATATTGCTCGTCTAGATGATGATGATTATTGGTCTGACAAAGATAAGCTTAAAAAACAGGTTAATTTTTTAGAAGATAATCCTAAATATGTTTTGGTCGGTGGGTGGGCAATTAGAGTAAACGAGAGTGGCAAGGAGATAGGAAAAATTATAGTTCCCGAAAAAGACAAGGATATTAGAAAAACGATGCTTATTACTTGCCCCTTTGTTCATAGTAGCGTTTTATTCAAAAATGGGTTAGTATCAGGATATGATGATTCTTTGTATTTTTCCCAGGACTCTGATATGTGGGCAAAATTAGGGAAAACTGGTAAAATATATAATTTCCAACAGCCACTTATCCATTTTTTAGATGGAGATTATAATAGAACAGATAAAAGAAAACATTATCATTTATGGTTGAAACAAAAAGTAAGGGTTAGGCATAGAAAAGATTATCCTAATTTTTATAAAGCTTATTTTATCGGTTGGGGAGCTTATTTGTTTTCTTTCTTGCCTTTCCAAAAAAAACTAAAACCATTATATCTTAAAATAAGAAGAATTTTTATATGAAAAAAAGATTATTAGATTTTATAGTTTGTCCATCTTGCGGAAAAGACCTTTCTATAAGGGCTTTTAAGGAGAGTGAAGAAGAAATAGAAGATGGGTTGCTTCTTTGTTCTTGTGGTCAGTTTTTCCCTATAATTAATCGTATTCCCCGTATTTTGATAGGAGAATTAAGAAAAAGTGTTTACAAGCAGTTTCCAAACTTTTTTGTAAAGTATAAAGAACTTTTGCCCGTAGAAGGATTTAAGGATATAAATTATGATAAGTTGCAAAAAAAGAAAACATTAAAAAGTTTTAGTTATTTATGGAGCAAATATCCAAAAGATTTAAATGAATGGGAGAAAAACTTTAAATTTTATTTTGAACCCATAGGAGGTCTTGAGAAGCTTAAAGACAAAGTAATTTTAGACGCTGGGTGTGGTAATGGAAGACATACTTATTGTGCTTCTAAATATGCTAAAGAAATAGTTGCCTTTGATTTAAGCCAATCGGTAGATATGGCTTATCATTATAATAAAGATAATCATAATGTTCATTTTTTCCAAGCAGATATTTATAATTTGCCACTTAAAAGGAATCTTTTTGAATTTATTTTTAGCATTGGGGTTCTTCATTATTTACCCTTTCCAGAAAAAGGGTTTAAAAAATTAATAGGGTTATTAAAAGATGGATCTGGTATTTTGGTTTACGTTTATCATAGTTTTCCTAAAACTAGCCTAAACTTTTATTTAGTAATGCTTACCAATTTTATGCGTCGTTTTACAACGAAAATGCCGTATAAATTACTTTATTTCTTATCTTATCCAGTTGCTATTCTATCTTATTTGATTTTTGTTGTTCCATATATAATTTTGACCAAAGTTTTTAGAATTAAAAAATTAACTCAAACTAATTGGCCATTAAAACTATATTCAAGGTATCCATTTAACGTCTTAATAAATGATACCTTTGATAGATTCTCTCCGCCGCTAGAACATAGATATTCTAAACAAGAAATTCTTGCTTGGTATGAAAGAAAGAATTTACGAGATATAGAGATTTTAGGCGAAGGTGGTTGGAGAATCTTTGGTTTGAAAAAATGAGAAACTCTAAAATAAAAGTTTGTCGTGTTGCTAATACAGACATAGCTGTAAAGTTTTTATTACTCAATCAATTAAAGTTTTTAAAAAACAGGGGCTATGATGTTTCTGTGGTTTGTTCTGATGGAGGATTAATAGATGATATAAAAAAGAATGGGATAAAGATAAAGATTGTCAATTTCAATAGAGGCCTTAATATCTTTAGCCATATAGTTTCTTTGTTTAAGTTATATTTTTATTTTAAAAAAGAGAAGTTTGATATTGTTCATACTCATACTCCAGTTCCAGGTCTTTTAGGGCAATTGGCAGCCAAGATGGCTGGTGTCCCTATTATTATAAATACTATTCACGGATTTTATTTTGCCGATAGCTCCAATTTCCTAAAGAGAAATTTCTATGCTTTCATAGAAAAACTTTCGGCTAAATTTTCTGATTCAATTCTTTCTGTTAGTCAGGGAATTATTGATACAGCTATTGAAGAAAAAATTTGCCGAGAAGACCTATTGCATTATTTAGGAAGAGATATTGATATTGATAGATTTAACCCAGATAAGTTTTCTACAGATTTTATTCTTCAAAAAAAGAAAGAGCTTGGAATTAATCCAGACAAGAGAGTTATTGGCATTGTTGGTCGCTTGGTTAAAGAGAAAGGATACCTAGAATTGTTTCAAGCTTTTAAAGATGTTCTTAAAAGGTTCCCTAATACATCGCTTTTAATCATTGGACCAGAAGAATCTAAAAAGAAAGACAAGATAAACTCAAATCTTATTAAAATACTTGCTACCAAGAAGAACATTTTCTTTTTAGGTCAAAGGACAGATGTTGATGAACTTTATGCTCTTATGGATATTTTTGTTTTACCATCATATAGAGAAGGTATCGGAGCATCTATTTTAGAAGCATCAGCAATGGGTAAACCAGTAATATCTACTAATATTCCTGGTTGTCGCGAAGCTGTTGACGAGAAGAAGACGGGGATTTTAGTTCCAGCTAAAGATTCGGAAAAGCTTGCCGAAGCAATAATTTATTTATTTGAAAATCCAGAAAAAGCCAAACAGTTTGGGCAAGCAGGAAGAGAAAAGATAAAAAGAGAATTTTCTGGGAACATCGTTCTTGATAGAATAGAAAAAGAATACACTCGCCTAATAGAAGAAAAATGAAGGAGGCTCGACCTCCTTCATTTTTTGTTTGAAGAGGTTGCTTTTTTGAGAGATTTAAGGTATTATGAAGTATGAGCAATGTTACTAAAAAAGAAAACTTTTTGATAGAACATAATAAATTATCTCCTATTAATTTACAAGCTACAATTCCGATGCTTTCTCAGTTCAAGATAGACAAAGCATCAATTTTTAAAGATAATGAGTGGTCTTTAGATAAGCTTCGTCGTCCTTTCATTTTATGGCTTACTTCCGCAGATCATTCGGAATTAGATAAATAATAATTAAAAGAATAAAAACATGGGTATTGGATGGGCAAATAAAAAAAGATTGGACAGAAAAGCGAAGAAAAAACAAGCTGGCAGACCTCTGCCAAAAAAGAAAAAGAAAAGATGAAAATACTTGTTAGTGTTAAAAGTGGAGCGAGGGAAGATGAAATTGAGAAGATTGATAACACGCATTATATTATTTCTGTCAAAGAAAGACCAGTAAAGGGGCAAGCCAATAAGGGGGTTGTCCGAGTTTTAGCTGATTATTTGGGAGTATCTAAATCAAGAATAAAAATGAAATCAGGTTTTACCTCTTCCGAAAAAACCCTAGAAATCTAAAACAAAATGTTAGAGACCGAGCCTCTAACAATTATAATTAAATATATGAAAATAGTATTTTTAGGAACGGGAGAGGCGTTTGATGAGAATAATCCCAACAATTCTCACTTAGTAATTAGCAAAGAAGCTAAGCTTCTTTTGGATTGTGGCTTTACAACGCCATATCAATTATGGAGATATAATGATAATCAGAATTTATTAGACGCTGCATATATTAGTCACCTACATGGCGATCATTATTTTGGATTACCTGCCTTGTTGGTTAGAATGTGGGAAGAGGGGAGGACAAAACCACTTACTATTATTTGCAAAAAGGGATTTGCCAAAAAGATTAAGGAGATGATGGAATATGCATATAGGGCATTTAGTTCTAATAAATTTGAGTATAAGATAAATTTTATAGAAGTTAATCCCGAAGATCATATTAAATTTAAAGATTTAAATTTATCTTTTGCTCTTGGGGAACATTCTTCGGAGGTTTTGGCTGTAAGAATAGACAATAATAATAAAAGTATTTGTTATAGCGGAGACGGAATGTTTACCGAACAGACAGAAAGATTATATAAAGGTTCTGATTTAGTAATTCAAGAAACTTATTTATACGATAAAAAAACAATTGGGCATGCTTCTATTGTTGACGCAATTAAAATGGCCGAAAGAAATGATATTAAATGTTTGGCTCTAACTCATATCAATAGAAACCTCAGGCCGAAAATAATTAAGAAGAAACCCTCAAGCAAAAAAGTTAAAATAATCGTTCCAAACCCCCTAGACAAGTACAAAGCATAAAATGATAGACTCAGCGTCTATCATACAAAATGCTAGAGACCAAGCTCTAACAATTCTAAGCTTCTTGTTTTTGAGACAGAAAAGAGTTAAGGTGGGGATATGGAACCGTTGGCTTCAAAAATTAGGCCGGAAAGTTTAGAGGAGTTCGTCGGACAAGAACATTTAGTTGGTGAAGGGAAACCACTGAATGTCGCTATGAAACAGAAACATCTGTTTTCTTTTATTTTTTGGGGACCGCCCGGAACTGGCAAGACGACCTTGGGTAGAATATATGCTAAAAGTTTAGATGCTCAGCTTTATGAGCTTTCGGCAGTTTCGGCTGGAAAGGGAGATATTAGAAAAATAGTAGCTGAAGAGATTAATGTTCTTCCCAAGGTTTTATTCTTAGATGAAATTCATCGTTTTAACAAATCTCAACAAGACTTTTTGCTTCCTTATGTTGAAAGGGGAGAAATAACCCTTATTGGAGCAACAACAGAAAATCCAAGCTTTGAAGTAATTCCAGCTCTTCTTTCTAGGTGTCGGGTTTTTGTTTTAAATGAGCTTTCTGACGAAGATATGAAAGCTATAATCAAAAGAACTAATTTAGAGATGAACGAGGAAGAAGAGGCCTGGCTTATTAAAATGGCTAATGGAGATGCTCGACAGGCAATTACAATGCTGGAAAATACTAACGAACTTTATAAGAAAATTACGTTAGAAAATTTAAAGAACACTTTGCAATCTAAGTTTTTAAGATACGACAAAGTGGGGGAGGAGCATTATAATACTATTTCTGCTTTTATCAAAAGTATGAGGGCAAGTCAGCCCGATGCTGCTTTATACTATATGGCCAGAATGATTGATGCTGGAGAGGATCCTAAATTTATTGCCCGTAGAATGGTTATTTTTGCTTCGGAAGACATAGGGTTGGCTCAACCAACAGCCCTGGTTGTTGCTAATGATGTTTTTCGGGCTGTTGAAACAATTGGTCTTCCAGAGTGTGCCATTAATCTTGCACACGGCGTTGCTTATCTTTGCCAAGCCAAGAAAGACAGAAGTTCATATAATGCCTATTTAAAAGCCATGCAAGATGTAAAAACTCACGGCAATCTTCCTATTCCTTTAAATTTAAGAAATGCTGAAACAAAGTTAATGAAAGATTTAGATTATGGAAAAGGTTATCAAAAATATTCCCAAAAATCATATCTCCCCGATAGACTAAAATCCCAAAAATATTTATAAAGATATGGGTTGTTATTGGGGGCTTTTTTTGTTA
>JAHJSY010000009.1 GCA_018830125.1 Patescibacteria group bacterium
AAATTACAGCAAGATGGAATCAAATTATGACGAAAGATTTTATAGAATGTGGAGATACTATTTATTATCATGTGCGGGAGCATTTCGGGCAAGAAAGATTCAATTGTGGCAAATAGTCCTTTCTAAAAAAGGCGTTTTAGGAGGATATAAATCAATAAGGTAGTTGAGCTTTATTGCACTTGACAAGGATTTTAGATAAGAGATAATTAAGTAATGGAGATCTTATAGAGTTAGTCGGCTCTAGCTAATCTTTTATAAAATTAAAAGAAAAACTAATGGCAAAGAAAAAAGTAGCTAAAAAGAAGGCTACAAAAAAAAGAAATGATTTCTAAATGCCGTCCCAAAATAAGGGCGGCTTTTTTATTGTTCAAGATGGCTTAAAGTGTGATAAGATAGAAATATGTTGTTTTTATTATTTAGAAAAACTAAAAATGTTTTTGCCTTCTTAATATTTATTGCTTTGGTTTTTTGGGCTGGAGCAGGAATTTTTATTTATGGGCAAGGCGTTGAAAAAGAAATAGCTTCTATCTATTACACAATAGAATTTCCAGATACAGAGCTTTTGAAAAAAGCTTTGAAAAAGGATAGATCAATTATTCTTGATTCTTTTGAAGATATTGCTGAAGAATTTATTTCTGATAAAACAGACTTTTTGCAAGTAAATCTTTCTGAAATGAAAGTTTCTTTGTATAAAATGGGTTTGTTAATAAAGGAAGTTCCAATTGTAACAAAAGGTAAAGTTGATAATTGGGGAGGTTCAGCTGTCGGGCTTTATAGAATTTTATCTGGTAATAAAGCGAGTTATTCAAACACATCAGATATCTATATGCCCTATGCTCTTCATTATTATGGGAAATACTATATTCACGGAATTCCCTATTATCATGGAGGAGGCAAGTTGGATTCTACTTTTTCGGGTGGCTGTCTTCGTTTAAGTGATGAAGATGCTCAGTCCATTTATAAGACGGCTGATTTGAGTATGCCGGTTTTAGTTATAGATAAGAAGAAAGATCATTATGATTATTCAAAAGAAGATTTAACCGAATTTCCCAAGCTTTCAGCCGAAAGTTATTTAATAGCTGACCTTGATTCGAACTATGTTTTAGCTGAAAAAGATTCTTCTCAACAATTTCCAATTGCCTCTTTAGCTAAATTAATGACGGCTTTAGTTGTTGCTGAAAATGTTAATCTAGAAAGGTCGATTTTAATAACTCAAAAGATGCTTGATGATGGTTATGGAATAACCGAAGAGCTAGAACTTGGCAAGAGATTTAGAATAGTAGAATTGTTTTATCCTCTTTTAATAGAATCCTCTAATGATACAGCAGAAGCTCTTAGTTATTTCCTGGGCAAAGAAAAAACAATTAGATTAATGAATGAGAAAGCAATTAATATTTTAATGGAACAAACAAAATTTACCGATCCGTCTGGTTTTGATGCGGAGAATGTTTCTACCGCCAAAGACCTTTTCTATTTATCAAGATATATATTTAATAACCGCTCACCTATTTTTGATATTACAAAAAAGAAAAAGGTGTTAAGTTTTGGCGGGAATATTAGTTTTGACATAGAGAAATTATGGAATAAAAATGTTTTCATTATAGATCCAACTTTTATTGGTGGAAAAACTGGCTATATTCCAGAAGCCAAAAATACAGCTGTTTTTCTTTTTAAGTTTTATGATGAAGAAGGAGCAGAGCGCAATCTTGCCTTCATCCTCTTAAAATCAGAAAACATCAAAACCGACACACAAAAAACCTATTTATGGCTCCTAAAAAACTATTTTAAATTACAAGAGTATGAAATATAATTATAACGAGATTATTAAAAAATTGAAGAGCCATGCTAGTGAGAAGAATAGAAAAGGAATGGCGAGGTTTGGGATTAACCCAAAAGGAACTTTAGGAGTTTCCGTCCCGGTTTTACGGATAATAGCTAAAGACATTGGTAAAAATCAAGAGCTTTCTTTGCGTCTTTGGGGCTCAGGAATTCATGAAGCTAGGCTTTTGGCGGTTTTTATTGGAGAGCTGGATAAAGTAACCGAGAAGCAAATGGAGAAATGGGTAAAAGATATTGATTCTTGGGATATTTGCGATCAATTATGTGGAAACCTTTTTGACAAAACACCTTTTGTTTATAAAAAGATATATCAGTGGGTTAAAAGAGAAGAAGAATTTATTAGACGAACAGGTTTTGTTTTGATGGCGACTTTATCAGTTCATGATAAGAAAGCTAGTAATAAAAAGTTTGAAGAATTTTTCCCATTAATAAAGAAGTATTCCGCTGATGAAAGAAACTTTGTTAAGAAAGCTATTAATTGGGCTTTAAGACAAATTGGCAAGAGAAATCTTGCTTTAAATAAAAAGGCTATTAAGTTGGCTAAAGAAATTCAAAAAATAGATTCTAGATCGGCTTGTTGGATAGCTAATGATGCTATTCGCGAATT
>JAHJSY010000003.1 GCA_018830125.1 Patescibacteria group bacterium
CAGGCAACGGTTATCGGTCCTATTCCACCAATACGAGGAGTTATATAACCCGCTTTTTCAAAAACATCTTCCTCTACATCTCCTCCGACATCAATAACAACAGCTCCATCCTTAACCATCTCCTTTTTTAAGAGACCTGGCTTACCAGCCCCAGAAATTATAATGTCAGCGTCGCCAATATTATTCGAGAACTTTAAATCTTGCTCCCCCAACCATTTAGCGACAGGAATGCCTACTAATTTCCCCCTTCCAATCAAAGCAATCTTTTTATTCTTCAAAGATATATCATATTCTTCTAATATAT
Organism: Patescibacteria group bacterium; assembly: GCA_018830125.1. GTDB lineage: Bacteria > Patescibacteriota > Minisyncoccia > Minisyncoccales > GWA2-38-27 > JAHJSY01. The sequence continues at coordinate 305 of JAHJSY010000003.1, forward strand.
ACTTTATAGCACAAACCACAGGAGAAATGGATTCAACATCCTTTGCTTTAGGAATAGAATTTAAAATCTCATCTGTATCAATATGTTCCGGCAAAGGTAGTTGAACAACTAAGCCAGAAATATTATCGTCTTTAATAATCTCCACGACTTCTTCAAAAAGCTTGGCTCCTTTAATTTCGCTTGAGAATTTGAAGAGCTGAAAATCTATTCCTATTTTATGACAGGCCTCTTCTTTTTTACTAACATAAATTTTAGAACTAGAATCATCACCAACCAAAACAACAGCTAATTTTAATTTAAGCTGTTTTTCTTTTATCTCTTCTTGTAATCTCTTTAATATCTTTTCTGATATCTTTTTACCATCAATAATCATAATTAAATTTTAATAAAATAATTAAAATAGAAATTTAAAAATAGATTTCGGAGGTCTTTTAGCAAAAAGACCGAGAACCAAGCTGATAAATTTTCGCAAAAATTTAGACAGCTGTTATTTTAAAATTGCTATTTTAATTATTTTATTCGGGCAGAGGAAAGTTTTTGCATAATTCTTTTATTTCTTGTCTAACTTTTTGACAATTATTTTCATCGGATATTACTTCATTAATCCAATTTGCAATCATTTCCATTTCTGGTTCTTTCATTCCTCTTGTTGTAATCGCCGGCGTTCCCAAGCGAAGACCTGATGGTTTAAATGGAGGATTGGGATCAAAGGGTATGCTATTTTTATTCACAGTAATCCCTGCTCTTTCTAATCTATCTTGAGCTTCCGCTCCTAAAATATTTTTATTCTGTAAATTAATTAATATTAGATGATTGTCCGTGCCATCAGTTACCAACTTAAACCCACAACCAATCAAAGCCAAAGCTAAAGTTTTAGCGTTATTAACTATCTGCTGAGCATATTCTTTAAATTCGGAAGTTCCGGCCTCTTTCAAACAAACTGCAATCCCAGCAATATTATTTTCATGAGGTCCTCCTTGTAGTCCGGGAAAAACAGCTTTATCAATCTTCTTTACCAATTCAGGATCTTTGGCTAACCCCTTTTCGGTAATCATTATTATTCCCCCTCTGGGACCTCTTAATGTTTTATGAGTTGTTGTTGTCACGATATGAACGAAAGGAACTGGACTCGGATGAACCCCAGCTACGACAAGACCAGCTATGTGAGCAATATCTGCTGCTAAATATGCTCCGACAGAATCAGCAATTTCACCTAATCTTTTCCAATCAAATAACCGAGAATAGGCAGTGGCCCCTGCCCATATAAGGTGAGGTTTTATTTCTTGAACTTGTTTTTGAATCGCATTATAATCAAGTAGATTGGTTTCTTTACTAACTTCGTATTGAACTGAATTATAGTATTTAGCTGAAAAGTTAACCTTCCAGCCATGAGTTAAATGACCTCCATGAGGAAGAGACATTCCCATAACCGTATCGCCGGGATTCAGAACAGCAAAATAGACCGCCTGATTAGCCGGAGAACCAGAATATGGTTGAACATTAGCATGAACAACATTAAATAGTTTCTTAGCTCTTTCTCGACAAATATCTTCAATTTGATCATAATATTCTAAACCAGCATAGTATCTTTTGCCCGGGTAACCTTCGGCATATTTATCGGTTAAAATAGATCCCAAAGCCGACCTCACTGCTGACGAAGTATGATTTTCAGAAGGAATCATCTCTAAAGAAGTTTCCTGTCTTTCTTTTTCTTTCTCAATCAAATCCCCTATTTCTTTATCTTTTTCAATAAGTTTCATGGTCTTAAGATTTGAGGTTTTTCTTTGGTGAGATCTATGACGATTGAAGATGGACTCGAAGGAAGTTTACCAGCACTTAAAACCAGATCTGGCTTAGCTCCATGTTTTTCAAATTGCTCTAAAACTTCTTTGATATCTGAAAGAGGCCCCTTGCCCGAAAGATTGGCCGAAGTGCTTGTTACTGGCTTTCCAAACTTCTTAATAATATCGGTGACTAATTTACTATCTGGAACTCTTAAACCAATTGTTGATTCTTTCCCAAACAATAACTTTGATAATCCACATCTTTCTTTTCTTTTTAAGATAACTGTTATCTTGCCTGGCCAAACTTCGTTCAAGAAATGCTTTTGCTTTTCGTCTATAACGGCTAATTTTTTAGCCATTTCTATATCCTTAACAAAAATAGGGATTGGTTTTTTCTTGCTTCTTTCTTTTATGTCAAAAATCTTCTTCACCGCATTCTCGTTAGTGGCATCAGCCAGAAATCCGTAAACAGTATCTGTCGGCGAAACGACCACTTGCCCTCTCTTAATAAACTCTACAGCTTTTTCGACAACATCTCTTGATCTATGAGAAATAATATCAAAATGTCTATTTTGCCAAAAAAGCTTTTTAAACTTTTTGAAAGAACCCAAGAAACAAGAAAGTTTTATTATATCAGCTGGATTTCCGAAGTCTAACCAAAAATCATTAATCTTTTGGATTTTCATTTTTTTATCTTTCGCTAAAAGATTAATAGCGTCAGTAATTTCATATTCACCTCTTGATGACTTCTTTATTTTATCAAGCTTATCAAAAACTTCAGGATTAAACTTATAAAGACCAGTATTGGTTAAATTGCCGACATAATCTTTTGGTTTTTCAACAACTTTTTTTAATAATCCGTCTTCCTCAATAAGAACTCCATATTTTCCAGGATTCTTGCGATGAATTCCAGCAATATAGTTATACTTACCGTTTATGTTTATATCTTTTAAATCTCTAACCGAATAAAGATTATCTCCACAAAGATAAATAAACTTGCTTTTACCAACAATATCTTTAACACATTTTAATGGACAAGCAGTACCATATATCTTATTCTTAGGTCCTAAAATAGCATACTGACTAACCATTCTAATATTATATTGACTCGGTCTCAAACTTTTCAAAGGTGGCTTATATTTCTTCAAAAACTCCCCAATCAACTCCTCCTTATAACCAACAACTAAAATTAATTCCCTGTATCCAGCCAAAAATAGATTATCTAACAAATAAGCTAAAAAGGGTCTTTTTCTGACCCTAATAAGATGTTTTGATTTATTTGTAGTAAGATGCAACATCCGGGTTCCTTCACCCGCCGCTGCGATAACAACCTTTTTAATTAGCATACTTTGCTAGTTTATACGCTTTTTGATTAATGTCAAGGTATTTTTTGGGAATTATTCTAGCAATGGCTTTTTTAATTGATTCTGGTTTAATGGGAAGTAATCCCTTAAAAGCAGCATAGCTTATTAAATAAATACCACCTAAGACATCCTTGCCTAATTCTTTACGACATACTTCAGAAGCAGCAATTATAATCTTATCGCTTTTAATTAATTCGCTTAATCTTCTATCAATTTCTTTTTCAGAAATAGTTCCGACAAATGGCAAAGAGTAACAATTAATTAAGAAAGTGGTTTTAGAATTAGAATAAGGAATAGCTCTTAATGTTTCTAAATATTCTAAGCTTAAAATTAAATCGGCTGAGCCCAAAGGAACTAGCGGAGAATAAACCTTCTCACCTATTCTAATATGAGTATTAACGCTTCCGCCCCTTTGTGACAAACCATGAAGTTCTGCTGTTTTTACATCAAACCCCTCAATCGTAGCTGCTTCGGCAACAATTTGAAGCAAGGTTATTAAACCCTGCCCTCCTGTTCCAGTAATAACAATATTAAATGTTTTATTTCCCATGTTTTTCTGAACGCTTTAATCTTCTCTCCCATAAGGCACATATTCTTTTAGAAACAATAACCGAAACTTCTTTTTTATCTAAAAATTCTTTGATTGTCGCCTTAAGCTCACTAATATTCTTTGGGTCAATCACTCTTACATGCTTGACACCACAGGCCTTGACAATATCTTCAATAAGTATTTCTTCTGAATTCTCGCCCATCCCCGTTTTCCCCATTCCCGGATTTGGCTGATGACCAGTCATAGCTGTAATTCTATTATCCATAATAATAATCAATGGATTTGACTTGTTATAAACAGTATTTATTAAAGCTGGGATTCCGGCGTGAAAAAATGATCCATCACCAATAAAAGTAATTAGCTTTTGCTTAGAATTTTTCTTAATTCCATGAGCAACACCTATAGAAGATCCCATACAAAGAAGATAATCCTGAATACCATGAGGTGGAAATCCAGCCAACATATAACAACCAATTCCTCCGCCGAAAATAGTACCTTCAGGAGCCACCTCTTTAACGGCTGAAAAAACAAACCAGTAAGGACACCCTTCGCAAAGACGAGGATACCTTTTTGGAATTTCCAATTTCCAATTTCCAATTTCCAATGACTTTTTCCACTTCTTACCTAAAATTTTAGCAATGGCTGGACCAACTATATCTGCATTAAATTCTCTTGATATTGGCAAAACATCTTTCCCATGAATTTTTAATTCGGGATTGACTTGTTTAGCTAAAATATTTACTTCTTTTTCTAGCCAACCCTCTAATTCCTCAACAATTAAAACTTTATCAAGTCCTTTAATAAAAGAGCTTATTTTTTTTCTGGGTAAGGGGTTAAAAAATCCCAACTTCAAGGTTGGCATATTAAGACCTAGTTTATCCAAAACTTCTTTTATATATAAATAGGAAACTCCCGAAGTTATGATGCCTATTTTACCGTTGCCTCCAGTTAACACATTCCACTTTGACTTTTCAGCATCACCGCCTAGCTTATCCATTTTCTCAAGCAACTCTTCTTTCATCTCTAAAACTCTCGGAGGCATTGTTACATATTTTTTTACATCTTTAACAAATTTTCCTTTAGTGCTAGATTTTTTGATGGTTCCAATTTCGACAGGCATGCGCTGATGAGCAACTCTTGTTGTTATTCTAATAATAACCGGCAAATTATATTTTTCTGAAATTTCAAAGCCAAGCTTAGTAAAATCTTTAGCCTCTTGAGCGTCCGAAGGTTCCAACATCGGGATATGAGCCAAATAAGCGAAGGCTCTAGTATTTTGTTCTGATTGACCAGAGCTCCAACAAGATGGATCATCGGCGACTATGATAACAGTCGGTCCCTTTGTTCCCGTATAGCAAAAAGGAATTAACGCTTCTGAGGCAACATTCAAACCAAAGTTTTTCATAGCCACCAAGCATTTTAAGCCAGAAAAGCTAGCTCCAATACTAGCCTCCATAGCCACTTTTTCGTTAGTTGAAAATTCAAAATAAACACCATGTTTTTTAGCAATATCACCAAAAATATTACCTATTTCAGATGATGGCGTCCCTGGATAAGCCGAAACAAAATTCACCCCTGCCTCCAGAGCCCCTTGCACTATCGCTTCATTACCCAATAATATCTTTTTCATATAACAAAATTTATCAATCTATCTTTAACAAAAATTATGTTTTTTATTTTATTGCCCTTTATGTATTTTATCATTTTATCACTAGACAAAGCAATCTTTTTGGTTTTTACTTCAGACAAGCCGATATCAGTTTCTATCTTATCACGAACTTTGCCATTTACTTGGATAATTAAACTAACTTTTTCCTCTTTAACCAATTTTGGATTATATTTAGGCCACTCGCTATTCCAACACAACCCATCGTCACACAATTCCTCCCAAAGCTCTTCGGTAGTATGAGGTGCAAAAGGATTCAATAAAATTAGAAGCACTGAATAATAATTCATTGAGATTTCTTTTTGTTTTTCCATTTCATTAACTAAAACCATAAGTGAAGAAATAGCTGTGTTAAATTTCAAGCTCTCAATATCTTCAGTTACTTTCTTAATTGTTTGATGAACAGTTTTTTCCAAATCACGACCGTCGCCTATTTCATTACCAACCCTATCCTTTAATCTCCACACCTTCTTTAAAAATCTCTGTGCTCCTTTAAGACCCTTCACATCCCAAGGAATTGTTTGTTCAAATGGGCCCATGAACATTTCATAAACTCTTAGAACATCGGCTCCATATTCTTCAACAATCTTATTAGGATTAATAACATTGCCTTTTGATTTAGACATTTTAATTCCGCCTTCTCCTAAAATCATTCCATGTGAAGTTCTTTTTTTATAGGGCTCTGATCCAATTGGCTTCGGAATAACTCCAATATCCCACAAAAATTTAAAAATAAAACGAGAATATAATAAATGCAAAGTGGTATGTTCCATTCCACCATTATACCAATCAACTGGCATCCAATACTCAAGCTTCTTGGGATCGGCTAGTTTCTTCTTATTATTGGGATCACAATAACGCAAGAAATACCAATTAGAACCCGCCCAATTAGGCATAACATCTGTTTCTCTTTTAGCTCTAAAACCACACTTAGGACAATCAACGCCAATCCAAGATTTAGCTTTCGCCAAAGCAGACTCCCCCTCTTTCCCTGGCTTATAATCTTTAATTTTAGGCAACTCCACCGGTAAATCTTTTTCAGGAACAGGAAGCCAGCCACATTTTTTACAATTAACCATTGGTATTGGTTCACCCCAATATCTTTGACGAGAAAAGATCCAATCTCTTAACTTATAATTAATTGTTTTTTTGGCCCTACCCTTTTTACTCAACCACTCTATTATTTCTTCTCTCGCTTTTTCCGATTTCATTCCAGTAAAGTTTCCAGAATCAACTAGAACATCTTTTTTAACTACTTCTATAACTGGCAAGCTGTGCTCTTTAGCAAAATCCAAATCACGCTGATCGTGGCCAGGTACAGCCATTATGGCACCCGTCCCATATTCCGTTAAAACATAATCGGCGACAAAAACAGGAATCTTTTTATTATTAACTGGATTAATAGCCCTGGTTTTAGGATTTACATCTTTAGCTAAAGGATGACCAGGAGACAAAACCAAATAAGTACAACCAAATATTGTTTCTGACCGGGTTGTAAAAACAAGGACACTATTATCTGAATCTTGAATTTTGAATTCTATTTCTGCTCCTTCACTTCTTCCTATCCACTCTTTTTGTCCGGCTTTGACTCTTTCTGGATAATCAACCTTATCCAAGTCTTTCAATAATCGATCGGCGTATTCAGTAATTTTTAACATCCACTGTTCTTTCTCTTTTTCAACAACTTTACTCCCACAACGCTCACAAACATCATTAACAACCTCTTCGTTAGCCAGGCCAATCTTACAAGAAGTACACCAATTAATAGGCATCTTCGCTTTATAGGCTAATCCCTTTTTGAATAGCTGAATAAATATCCACTGAGTCCATTTATAATAAGACGGATCTGTGGTGTTTATCTCTCTATCCCAATCGAAAGAAAGACCTAACTTTTTTTCCTGATCCTTAAAAACTTCTATATTCTCTTTAGTGGCTACGACCGGATGAATTCCTGTTTTAATTGCATAGTTTTCAGTTGGCAAACCAAAGGAATCCCAACCCATTGGAAATAATACATTGAAGCCTTCTTTCCTTTTCTTTCTAGCTAAAATATCTAAACCAACATAAGATCGAGGATGACCGACATGAAGCCCGTCCCCGGAAGGATAAGGGAACTCAACCAAAATATAATATTTTGGCTTTTTAGATCCGCTAGCTGGCGGATCAACTGCTTTAAAAGTATTTTCTTTCTCCCACTTTTTCTGCCATTTTTCTTCAATTTTCTTTGGATTGTATTCTTTCATATTATTTCTTATAATAGCATATTAATAAAACAATTCCAAACC
>JAHJSY010000010.1 GCA_018830125.1 Patescibacteria group bacterium
GATATTCTTTCTATTGTCTCCCCGGCTGGTTATATGATAAAAGCAGTTTTCACCTTGCAGGCGATAAGGGCGTGCCATAAAGACATTTTAATAAAAAATTCCTTAATTGTCAAATACTTTCAGCTTTCAGGGTCTGACCCTGTTATTTGCTGAAAAAATATTACCTGCTTCTCTCAACTAAATCAATAATTTCCTTATAGGCAATCGACAGACTATTAGCAAACCTCTTTTGCTCTCTAGCCTTTAAATAATCTGTTTGATCACCCGTGTTTTCTTCATAAGGATGTGATCCTGGTAAAGCATTCCGACGATTATTAAAATCTCTTAAATGATCCGCGATTACTCTATGTTGTGAAGCAAAATCTTGATTTCTGTCAAGTAAAACACCAAACTTAATTATCTTACCATTTTGTGATGAGATAAGAATATTTTGACCACCGGGTAACTGCTTATTTTTTAAAAAATTTATAAGTGATCTGCAAACTGCATCATTAAAAGAATTTTGCTCTTGCATCCAACTTGATCTCCCAGAATCATAAAGAGCATCGGCTTGCAACAGAATCTGCAAAGCATGTGTATATTGCGCACCAAGCAAGCTACGCCATATACTAACTTTTCTTACTGCATATCTCTGTGGAATTATCTCGCCGATAATATCAGATTTTTTAGAAAACTTCCTTCGCACAAGACCAAGTCCACGCCAAACATTAGCAGCAGATACTGGAAGCTGATGGGCCTTGATGCTATAATCCTTCAACGTCTGGTTTCTCTTTAACAACTGCTCCCCAAGAACCATTATTGGCTCAACATTTTTAGATTTAAGAATATCATCAACTAGCCTATTTTTTCTATATTCTGAATCCGGCAATATAGCAACCAAAAGAGATTGGACTAACGGATTTTGATGTTTTATTCGACGAGAATATGATGTTATACCGTGCCTCTGACATCTTAATAAAAAAGATATAACCCCCCACTTAAGAACTATACAACCATCTTTTTTTTGTAAGTCTTTTCTGGCAAGAGGCAACATTTCACTTAAGATTTGTACAGAACATATTCTGGCAAGTGTCTGCCATAGCGCTCCACGAACATAGTCATATGGCGTTCCTTCTATTATTCCACGCCTCACAACCTTTTCAATGCTAGCATTTTTTTTATAATTTCGGAAAAATGCTGAAAATGCATCAATATGTTCTGGATGCCGTAGCAATAATTTTATAACCTTACCTAAAATCTTTCTTGATTTAGGCGCACGAAATAACACATAACGTATTTTTGATTTATCAGTTATTCTCGAAGGACGTCCAGTAACGGCACTATCGAATATTTTTTCAGCCTCTTGAGAAGTTAAATTATCTATATCATCGTCCGATGGCTCATCAGAAGGTATGCTTGGTAACATCTTAAAAAAAGGCTCATCTATCTTTTTAACCTCTCCTATAGCAAATTTCTTTCCCTGAGGTATAAGCCCTAAATTCCTACATATAACTTCAAGCTTTACCGCTGCCTTTTGTGCTTCAAGCTGTGATTTACAGAAAATACGAATATCGTCAACATATCTAATATAATTTAGACCATTCCTCATTAATTTTTCATCTAGTGATAATAGCAAACATTCGGCCAAAAAATCTGAAGCTATTGGCCCTTGAGGAATGCCATGATCTACCACATAAGACTCACGTGCTGTGCTCCAACACTGAAGCCACTTTTGAATTTTCGCCCATACAGCAGCGTGCCCATCTCGTGGAAATACAGTCTTTATCAACAGTCTATGAGAAATGGTATCGTAAAATGCTGCTAAATCAAAATGAGCAATCCATCTATTGCCTTTCGAAAAATAATCCTCACTCTTCTTTTGGTAAAGATTATATGTAGCGTGCCAATCTTTTAAGAAAAAAATAGAATCTTTGGGTGTATTTAAAATATTACTAAAAACGACTTTATTTTCAATATTCTTCCTTTTTTTATACATTTTTTTAGCAACAACATTGGCTATAGCTTGAAGAACTATTTGGTCGTCCAAAGAAAGGATAGATATCGGCCTTTGAAGCCCAGATGGCTTAGGAATATATATACGTATTGGCCTTTGTGGCTTCCAAGATCCTTTTAGTTTTTGGTGTAGTTGCTTAAGGTTGCTATTTTTACCTATTTCATAGGCAAGATAAATATGTCTAAAAAAAAATTTGTATGGAATATTTGTGCCAGTAGTAATTCTCCGCCAGGCTAGCTCTAGGTTATTTAGAGAAATTAAGTTATTATAATTCATTACTTAATAAAAATTACTGCTTACTCAATAATCTACACTAAATCATCAATTTTGACTTTGAGCGCTTTTGCTAATTTAATAGCTGTTTCGATCTTAGGATTTTCTATCCCGCCGCGTTCCATTTTAATAATGGTGTTGTGAGAGACGCCGGACTTTTCTGCCAGCTTTCTCTGCGTCAATCCTTTTTGCTTTCGAATCTTAACTAAATTTTTTAAAAGCATTTTCTTCTTGACTACTATGTAGTATTGGAATACTATATAACCATAGGCTATATTTTCATTTTTGGTAGGTTATTTTAACTCTTGGAGGTGAATTATGCAAGAACGCTTAAATTGTGCGATCTATACGAGAGTAAGTACGGATAATCAGGCTGAGGTAGAATTTAATTCCTGTGAGGCGCAGGAGGAAAAAATTAAGTCTTTCATCAATAGCCAAGAGAGCATGTCCATTCACAAAATTTATTCTGATCCGGGCTATACAGGGGCAAATTTGAATAGGCCGGGGTTAAGGGGAATACTTGAAGATATCAAAAACGGTAGAATAAACTGCGTTATTGCCTATAAGATTGATCGCCTAACCAGATCGCCAAAGGATTTTTATCAACTTGTTGAATTGTTTGATCAACATAGCGTTGACTTTATATCGGTAACGGAAAGGTTTGATACTTCTACTCCATCAGGCAGGCTACTTAGAAATATCATGCTTACTTTCGCTCAGTTTGAGCGGGAGCTTGCCAGCGAAAGAACCAAAGACAAAATGATGCAACGGATACAAAAGGGTATGTGGAACGGTGGGCTTGTGCCGTTTGGCTATAAATCAGTAGATAAAAAACTGGTAATTAACGAAGATGAAGCTAAACGTGTACGAGCTATCTATGAAGATTATCTTGCCGGACGACCACTGGCAAACCTAGCTAAGGAAGCTAAAATTTATAAAAGC
>JAHJSY010000031.1 GCA_018830125.1 Patescibacteria group bacterium
CCCCTGTTTTTGTTTTGATTTAAATTACACTTTGTTGATGTTTGTTGCATTAGGTCCCTTAGGACTTTCTGCTACTTCAAATGTAACTTTGTCGCCTTCCTTAAGATCGTTGAATTCAACATTCTTTAACTCGTTTGAGTGAAAAAAGACATCCTTGTCTTCACCATCACGAGAAATGAATCCAAAACCTCTGTCAGTTAGACGTGCGATAGTTCCTTCTTGCATTTTTGTAGTAAGATTAAACTTTATTAAAAATCAAATGCAGAATACTATAGTATTAAACTCGACTCTGTTTCTCTTACAGCTCTGAATTGATTAATTTAATCCTAGCATGAATGGAATAAAATGTCAATAGTTTTCGCACTTTAATTGGTAATAGCTCTGAGGATGATCGCAAGACGGACATACTACTGGTGGCTCATTGCCAACATGAACATACCCACATTCTCGGCAAACCCAAACCGTCTGTTCGTCTTTTTTAAATACTGTACCATTCTCAACCTGAGTCAATAGCTTTTTGTATCTTTCTTCATGATGCTCTTCGGCCATAGCGATTGATCTTAGACGCACAGCAATCTTATTTAACCCCTCTTCTTCGGCTGTCTTGACAAATTCTGGATACATTTCTGAATATTCGTAATATTCTCCAGCAATAGCCGCTTTTAAATTCTCTGCTGTATTGTCATAAACTGTTGGTGCTACTGCTTCTACTTTAATTTCGTTCATATCCTCTTTCAACTCTTGAATGTGTTCAAATAATCTTTTAGCATGAGCTTTTTCTTGTTCTGCTGTTTCTAAGAAAATCCCAGCTATTTGTTCAAAACCTTCTTTCTGAGCCACCTTAGCATAAAAAGTATAGCGATTTCTGGCTTGGCTTTCACCAATAAACGCTTTTGTTAAATTCTCTAATGTCTTCATCATATATTTATATATTTTAATTTATTTATCTTATGTTTTTATCATACAAAAAAAACAGCTTAACTTCAAGCTACCGTTGACTTTATTAAAAATCTATAGTATAAATAAGGGATGGAAATACGAAACATTGCAATTATAGCCCATGTTGATCACGGCAAAACAGCCCTAACTGATGCGTTAATGCAACAAACAGGAATGTCGGAAACTGGAGACAGCATGGACAGTGATATGCTTGAGCAAGAAAGAGGCATTACGATTTATTCAAAGAACACCTCCGTCTACTACAAAAATACGAAAATAAATATTGTAGACACGCCAGGCCATGCTGACTTCGGTTCAGAAGTTGAGCGTGTTTTGCGTTCCATTGATTCCGTCCTTTTGGTAGTTGACGCCCAAGAAGGACCTATGCCTCAAACAAGATTTGTTTTAAAAAAATCGCTTGAGTTAGGACTAAAACCAATTGTCGTCCTAAATAAAATAGATAAGCCAGCGGCCAGACCTGACGCTGTGAAAGAAATGGTTTATGAACTTTTTCTAGATTTAGGAGCTCATGACGAACAAATTGACTTTACTTCAATTTATGCAATCGCTCGAGACGGTATTGCTAAAGTAAATCTAGATGACGATTCTAAAGATCTAACTCCCCTTCTAGATATAATTTTAAAAGAAGTGCCAGTCGCTTCAACTAAAGAGGCGAAAGGCAAACTTTTGCGTATACAACCCTTTAATCTTGCTTACGATAATTTCTTAGGCCGACTTGCTATTGGAAGAATTTATGAAGGAGAAATAAAAGATGGCTCTAAGGTAGTTATTAAAGACGCGGAAGGAAAAACTCGTGAAGGTAAAATCACAAAACTATTTACTTTTGAAGGGCTAAAAAGAAAAGAGGTAGATAAAGCCCAAGCTGGAGACATTGTAATGATGGCTGGACTTCCTGACATCTTTATTGGAGAAACTATTTGTCTAGATACCGAACAAGAAGCTTTGCCAGCTATTAATATTGATGAACCGACGATCTCATTAGACCTGTTAGTTAACAACTCTCCCTTTGCAGGAAAGGACGGAAAGTTTGTTACTAATAGACAGCTTAAAGAAAGATTAGAAAAGGAATTAGAAGTTAATGTTGGACTAAGGATTGATTTTTCTGCTGTTGACCATTACAAAATTTATGGTAGGGGTGAAATGCATATTGCAATTTTGCTTGAGAATATGCGTCGCGAAAATTATGAAATGCAAATATCACAACCACATGTAATCATTAAAGAAGAAGATGGTGTAAAGCTTGAGCCATTTGAAGAAGCTACTATTAATGTACCAGAAGAAATGTCTGGAACCGTTATTAAAAAACTTTCAACTCGTTGTGGTAATATGCTTGAAATGACTCCAGAGCATGGAAACATAAGGATTATTTTTGAAATTCCAACTAGAGGATTGCTTGGCTACAGAAATGAGTTTGTAGTTGACACAAAAGGTGAAGGAATTATTTATACCAGAGTTATTGGATTTAAACCCTATGTTGGGAAAATTAAAAAGAGTGAAATAGGGTCAATGGTTTCAATGGCAACTGGAAAAGCTCTCGGCTTTTCACTTTTTAATCTTCAGAATAGAGGGAATCTATATATTGGAGCAACTACAGAAATATATGAGGGAATGGTTATCGGAGATACCGCCAAAGGATATGACTTAGCTGTAAATCCAACCAAAGGAAAGCAATTATCAAATATGCGTTCTTCAGGAGCTGATGAAGCAATTACTTTAACTCCTCCGGCAAAACTAACCCTTGAAAAAGGAATGAGTATTATGAGTAATGACGAATATTTAGAAATTACTCCAAACCATGTTCGCTTAAGAAAACAGCTTTTAAAAGAGAACGATCGAGCTAAAGTGAAAAGGAACGGGTAAGATCGTTAAGTATTTTTTTAACAAGCTCTATGCTGTCCCAATCGTACATAGAAATCTGAACTATATTTTTGTTTAATTTTTTAAGACTCCTGACCACTTCGTTGGCCCGACTTTCTGAAACTACATCTTTCTTGCTTATGAAAAGATACTCTGGTTTTTCTATGAGTAATTTATTGTGTTTCTCTAATTCGTTCCTCACCGTCTTATAATCTAAAACAGGGTCTAAGGAATCAGCAGCTATAAAGTGAAAAATAATCCTTGTTCGTTCTATGTGCCGTAAAAATTTAATACCTAGACCTTTACCATCAGAAGCACCTTCAATAAGTCCAGGAAGATCAGCTAAAATTAAGTCATAATAAACACCCAGATTTGGCTCTAAAGTTACAAACGGATAATTAGCTACCTTGCTTTTGGCATTAGTCAACTCATTAAGCAAACTTGACTTCCCAACATTGGGCAGTCCAACAAACCCAACATCAGCAATCATTTTTAATTCAAGGTGAATTTCAAAGGATTCTCCCGGCTTTCCAACCTCAAATCTTTTTGGGCTAGTATTGGTTGAAGAACGAAAATGAAAATTACCCCTTCCACCTTTTCCTCCTTGAGCAATTATTATTTCTTGCCCAATTTTATTTATCTCAATATCCACGCCAGTTTTTAGATTATGAACCACCGTTCCAACAGGAACCAAAAGAGTTAAGTTTTTTCCGTCGCTACCATCACGAAATTGTGTCCGACCATCGTGCCCATTTTCAGCTTCAATTTCTTTTTTAAATCGAAACTTATTTAAGGCATTCAAATCAGCTATTCCTTTAATAAAAATACTGCCTCCTTTACCACCACTCCCGCCAACCGGACCCAAAGACATCGGCACACTGTTAAATGACACAGATCCTTTCCCACCCGACCCCGCGATTATTTTTATTTTCACATCATCTATAAGCATGTTTTTGTGATAAATTGACCACAGGCAGATTTTATATCTTGACCAAAACGATATCTTTGAGAAAATTTTACTTTCTTTTTAGTAAGTATATCCTTGAAGACCATAACCCTTTTAGTTGAGGGCGATTTAAAAACACCTGTAGAGTTATATAAAATAATGTTTAAGAAATAAAGTGGTTTTTTTATTAATTTGGCTAGTTCAAAAGCATGGTCGTCAGAATCGTTAACATTTTCTATTAAAAGATATTCAAACATTACTTGCCTTTTTGTTTTTTTAATATATTCGTTAACCGCTTCCAAGATTAATTCTATTGGATATTTATTATTTGCCGGAATAATTTTTCTCCGTAAATTATTATTAGAAGCATGTAAAGAAATAGCCAAGTTTATTTGAAGCTTTTCTTTTGAAAATTTTCTAATACCTTCTATTATTCCTATAGTAGATACAGAAATATGTCTTGCTCCTATATTCAGGCCATTTTTGTTATTCAATATTTTTATGGCCTCCATAACATTTTCGTAATTTAAAAATGGTTCGCCCATTCCCATAAAAACAACATTGGTAACTCTTTCTTTTTCTTTTTTTAAAAGACGGCTAAAGAATATAACTTGCTCAACTATTTCTATAGCAATTAGGTTTCTCTTAAAACCCATTTTGCCGGTGGCACAAAACTCACAAGCCAAAGGACAACCAACCTGCGAAGAAACACAAACAGTGTTTCTTCCATCATTATGACGTATTAAAGCTGACTCTATTTGAGCTCCATCATCAAGTAAGATTTTGGTCTTAATATTATCTTTTGTTTTAGAAACGAGAATCTCGGCCTTAATAGCAAGGGGACAGAATTGATTTAATTTTTGTCTTAGTTCCAAAGAAAAAAAAGTGGCCTCTGACCAATCATTAATTAAATTCTTAAACACTGCATCCTCTCCCTGTTTTAATCGGTATTTTGGCTCTCCTTTTAAAATTTCTTTTAAACTAACTAAATTCAAAACTTTATTTCCTTAATTATTTTTCTTCTTTTTTGCTACTCAATAATTTTGTTAAATAAATAGAAATTATTACTACTATAAAAGTTAATACAATAGCATAAAAGAATTTAATCAAAACCGTATTCTTATTAAGAGGAAAGAAATATTCTATAAGACCTTTTATGGCATCATTCCAGGCAAAAGCCGTCACCAATCCAAAAGCTGCCAACATATAGCCAATCATTTTTTCTCGAACTTCTTTCTTTATTCTATGACTACCGTTTTTAATTTTATCTTTAATATTTTTCATATATTTATCATAGCAAAAAAACACCCAAAAGAATAGATGAAAATTAGCTCCGCATCGTGAACAACGTTAGAACCTCTATTCAACAATCTGCTGAGTATATTTATGTTCCAGAGCTAATTTCTTTTCCTGTCTCTATTTTCTAAATATCTTTTTAAAGCTTCTTTAGATGAAAACCAAATTCGCCCTTCTTTGTGGGCTTCTAATTTTCCACTTCTAGCAAGAAGGTTCAAATATTTTGAAGAAAAATCAGTTATTTGGCTTAACTCCTTTAAGGATATATAGTTTTCCTTTGATTGATTTTTTGGAGTTAAGACTTTAAGATAAATATCTAAAGACCTTTCAACTGATCGGGCGATAAAACGAATAAAAGGAATCACATCTCCTTTATCGGCCTTATCTAACACATCATAATATTTTTTTCTATCATTCTTCAGAATAACTGATAAAGGAAATTCTGATTGCATTAAAACGATATTCATCACTAAACGAGCAGTGCGTCCGTTTCCGTCAAAAAAGGGATGAATAGCAACTAATTTATGATGAATAAGCCCTGCCAGTTCAATTGGTTGAAGCTTATTTTTATTTTCTGCAATCCATTTTATTAAACCTTCCATTAAACTTGGGACTTCTGTGGCCTCAGGTAGTTTTAAATCACTTCCGCCAATCACTACAGAGCTGTTCCTATATTTACCCGCCCACTCTTTATCAATATCTTGGATAACTATTTGATGAAATAATCTAATTGTTTTTTCAGAAATAGTGTTTCTTTTATTTTCAGAAACTAATTCGTATAAATAATCTAGTGCTTCTTGGTGGCTCTTTGCCTCTAAGTGATCCTTTAATGGTTTTCCCTTTATTGTAATTCCTTCATTTATTACTAAAAAGGTTTCTTTTAGAGTTAAACTATTCCCCTCTATAGCGTTTGAGTTGTAAGTCATCTCCACCTCAAACCTTTCTCTGATTTTTTTTACAGCCGAAATCGGAAGAGGTCTATAGGAGCTTAATAGCTTTAATTTATTATTTAACCTTTCTTCAATTTTTTTATCTAAATAGTTCATATTTCTTAATATGGTTTAGTTACGTTTTTATTATATACCATATTAAGCAATTATACAACAAAAGTTATTAACAACACAAAAAATCGCCTAAAAGCGCAAGGGGGGACGCATCACTTTTAGTCAGAGTTTTAGACGCTTCTAATTCTTATTTAATTAGTTGAGTGATTAAAGCAATCATTTGGTCTTTTTCCTTTGGATTACTTTCAGCAATTAAAAGAGCTAATGCTGTTAAGGCATTATCATTTATTTTCTTTTCTCCACTTTCTTTGTATAAATAGTTATTTTTATCTAAGAAATAAACAAGCAAGAAAGAAGCAATTCTTTTATTGCCATCAGTAAAAGGATGATCTTTAATTATTAAATATAAAAGATTGGCTGATTTTTCTTCTATATTCTTGTATAATTCCTTTTTGGCAAAAGTTTGATATAAGTTTTTAACTACACTTTCTAACTTGTTATTATTTTCATTACCAAATAAATCACTCGCTTCTTTTTTAGCAGCAAGATTACCTTTTAATTCAGAGATGATATCCAAACATACTTCGTATTCTAAAATAAACTTTGATTTTGTTCCTTTCCCCCTCTTTAAATTATTTTTATCGTATCTTTCTAATAATGTTAAAGTTTTAGAATAATCAGCCAAAAGGCTTAAAAGCTCTCCTTCTTGTCCTTTCAATAGCTCTTTTTTAGATTTCTTCTGCAAGAAACCAACAGTTTCTTTTAACTGATTAAATTTCTCTTTTGCTTCTAATAACTGCTTTTGGTTAACTATGTACCCTTTTGTTAAATATTTTTTCAAAACACTCGTAGCCCAAATTCTAAATTGAGTCGCTCTTTGAGAGTTTACTCTGTATCCAACTGAAATAATAACATCTAAATTATAAAATTGAGTTTTGTAAACTTTTCCATCCGAAGCAGTGTGTGCAATTTTTGCACATACTGAATTCCTATTTAATTCTTTTGATTTAAATATATTATTTAAATGTTTGGTGATTACACTTCTTTCAATGTCAAAAAGCTCAGCTATTTGAGCTTGTGTCAACCAAACAGTTTCATTCTCTAACTTTATCTTTAATTCTACATCCTTGCCCTTCGGTTTATAAATTACAATCTTTCCTTTATTAAATTTTTCCTCTTTTTTCTTGACCATATCTTAATCTTAACAAAAAACCGCTCAAAAAGCGATTTTTTGTTTGTTATGATAAGACCTAACTGGCTCCGCATCGTGAACAACGTTAGAACCTCTATTCAACAATCTGCTGAGTATTATTACATCCCAGATTTAACTAGTAATTAAGATAATAAATACTTAAACCTCACTAATTACATCGAATCCCTTGAAACTACCCACCATTGAAAGTCCTGTAATTTTTTTAGTTAATCCTTTGTCTTTTATTATTTTAGCTATTTCATTAAGCGTTGCACCAGAGCCAACAGCATCATCTATTAAAAGAATGCTATTAAACTTTCCTCTTTCTTCAATTGCAAAAGTTTGCTTTGCGTTCTCAACTCTATCACTTAATTTACTTAGAGTTTTTTGAGGAACACTAATCTCTGTTTTTATTTTAGTAATTTTAATTTCTTTTATTTTTAGATTAAGTGCCTTTTTTAATTCATTCATGAATTGAACTTCTCTCTTCACTGTTGGCGGAACAAAACCAACACCATCAATTTTATATTTTTTCTCTATTTTTTTAATAATTGGGCTTATTGTCTTAACGATTTCTCTAATTAATCTTTTGTTTTGGCTTTGCTTGGCATATAAAAGTAATTGACCAAGTTTAGTTTTGCCGAATCTCTCAATGCTATAAAAGTCTATATAAAGTGTATTATCAAGATATATTTTATTAAAAGTTTTTTTCATCTTTTTTGTACCGTCAATCAACCCATTTTTTTTATAGGCTGAATATTTTTTTACTGTTCTGATATATTCTTCTGCTGTTTTTTCAATTGGCAAGTTTTGTTTTTTACACCAATAAGCAAATCCTTCAATTCCTTCTAGTTTTTTTCCTTCGGGGGTTATTAATAGATAGGAATCGTTAATTATTTTTCTTATCTTCGGATTAATTTTAATTTGTTCTTTCTGATCACTTAATTTTCTTAACGAATAAAAAACTTTCGGAGGCCTTCCTATTTTAATAATCATCTTTTCATCTAAAAGATTCACTAATTGCTTTCTAACAGCACGATCAGTTATATTCAAAAAGTCAGCCAGTTCTTTTCCTGTCGTTTTGCCCTTAGTTTTTAAATAATTCTTAATTTTTTCTTTTGTATTCATATTTATATGATATCATAAAAAGTTCCTAGTTCCTAGTGTATTAGGAACTTATTATAATACCACTTTAATGTAAAATAAAAAAGGCTCCTGACCCCTTTTA
>JAHJSY010000032.1 GCA_018830125.1 Patescibacteria group bacterium
TGAAGAAGGGGAGCTTCAAGAACTTATGAAAAAATTCGAGACCGAATTTAAGAAATTGGCCCAGAAATACAGCATACCTGAAAAAGAAATTAAAGAACATTGGAATTTGGTTAAAAAAGAAGCAGCCGAAGTCTATCAAAGATGTTGTGATTGGTCTCTTGGCCATGGTATGGCGATTAAAGACGCTGAAGCTTATTGCCAGAGTGCAATACTTGTAGGTATTGGTAAACTCCTGTTGGCTGAAGAGGTTTTTAAGATTTTAGAAGGAGAGTCTAAAAAAATGACTAATGACGAAATCAAAAAGATGGAGGCTGAACATTACGGAACATTAGCTGAAAAATATGCCCTTAAAGGTAACCCCTGTCCAATCAGAAGAGAATTTAACAAAACAATCTACACTGCCAAAGAACTTGCCTCATTACCTGAAATTGCTCGTAATCTTGCCTTAGGTTGTGGCAATCCAGTTAGTTTTGCAAATCTTAAATCAGGAGAAACTGAGGTAGATTTAGGTTGTGGAGCAGGTATAGATATGATTTTGGCAGCAGATAAGATAGGAAAAAAAGGAAAGATAATTGGAGTTGACATCGCTTCTCAAATGATTAAATGGGCAAAAAAAGCAATAGATAAAGCTAATCTTGTAGATAGAAATATCGAGTTCTCAGTTGACGATATTGAAAAATTAAAACTGCCAGATAGCACCGCTGATGTGGTGATATCAAACTGTGTTATTGTTTTATGTCCTAACAAGGATGCTGTCTATGAAAATGCCTTCAGAATATTGAAACCAGGGGGTCGTCTGGCAATTTCAGATGTTGTCTTAACTGAACCAATAGATCCTGAAATAAATAAGAGTTTTAAAGCGACCTGGAGAGGAATTTTAGGAGGAGCTATTCCAGAAAAAGATTATTTGGAGATAGTGAAGAAAGCAGGCTTTAAAGACATAAAAGTAGTAAAGCGCCACCTATTTACTTCTGAAGAAGTATTCATGATGTCTCAGTGTCCAGGACCAGAGTTTGTTCCGGCAACTGATCAGAAAGATCTTAAAGCCCTTGAAGGAAAAGCAGCCAGCATTAAATTCACGGCAATCAAATCTTAGAGCTCTTGGAAACAAAGTTATAAGATGATTTAAATGAGTTATAAAACAAAAAAAAGAGGTAAAAAAAATGGCCAAAAAGAAAAAGAAGAAAAAAGGATGTTGTGGATGAAACTTATTATTAAAAAATTAGATGGTTAAAATAAAAGTTAAAAAATTAATTATTGCAGGTATCTTACTCGCTCTACTTTTTATGTCTCTTGGTTTGTTTTTAAGTTATAAAGCAAAGCCCACTCCTATAAACGTTAATCTTTCTTCTCATGAAGCTTATAGCATGCTTCAAACAGGTGAGGATGTAGTTCTTGTTGATGTGAGAGAAAAGGCGGAGAGGGATATTGAGCGCATAGATGACTTTGGTTGGGTTCCGTACAGCCATCTTAAAGCAGATCATCCAGAGGACTGGGCAGAGTTAGATGGAGTTGTAAAAGCACATAATAGAGCTATTATTTATTGTGCGATAGGCAAGAGAAGTTTCAATATAGTGTTGAGACTAAGAGAAAAGGGATACTCGAATGTTTATAACCTTGCTGGCGGAATAACAGAGTGGAAACAAAAATATCCTGTCATAAAGGCCAAAGAAATAGAACCTGAGGAGCAGAAAATTATTAATATTACCCAATACTTGAAAATAGAAGATTTCTACACCGACAAGAAAGTGTATTACTCAAATGAAATCATGACTTTAACATTGAAAATAAATTCTTCCTCGAGAATAGAAAACGTTCGGATAAGAACCTATGGTATTTTAGATAAGTGGGGTAGTTACAGGCTAAACATTGAACAAAAAACGAATATCGCGTCTGGCACAAACATGTTAGATTTTTCATATCGCACACCTTCGTGTTACGGATGTGTTGGAATAAATCCAGGAATCTACGAATTAACCTCATTGATAACTTATGGCGAAATTTCTGTGAATAAGACTACTGATATAGAAA
>JAHJSY010000033.1 GCA_018830125.1 Patescibacteria group bacterium
TGAGCAAAACGGCAATCATTGGCTCGAACCTGCCAAAAAATTCATTTTAGACAGTAAACAAGCCGAAATTATCGCTTTGCAGGAAAATCTTTTTGAGAAAAAAGATTTTCTAAAAAAGATTGGCTCGAACCGAATTTTGCGGGAACGGGAATTGTTTTTTGAGCCACGCGGAGCGTGGCAAATCCTTTCAAAATCAGCCTTGCCCGCCTCTGGCGGGCTTGCCGAGCCCCGCAGGGGCGAGGCAATAAATGCCGAACATACAATTTGGCTTCGGGGCTTGGATTCGAACCAAGATTAAATGCTCCAGAAACATTTGGCCTACCATTAGCCGACCCCGAAATATTCGCATGTGCCTATTCGTAGCAGGCTATTCGCATACCTATATTCTCAAATACTTCCTTATGGCTATACAACTAGATATTACACCTAATCCTATGCCTACAGCAAGTTGGATTAGCAATAAAAGAAAGAGGTTGCTTAAAAATATATTAAAGATACTTATTTCAGGAGCTAAGCTACTTAAGCGAACATCAAGACCATACGAGAGTGCAAAGGTGATTACAAAGGTTATTAGAGCCGCTATAGAGCCGATAACAATGCCTTGAACGATGAATGGACCCCTAACAAAACTGTTTGATGCTCCAACCAATCTCATAGTTGCTATCTCTTCTTCTGAATTATAGATAGCTATTCTAACTGTATTAAAGGCAATTAATATAGCTATTAATCCAAGAATAACGCTAAGAAACAAACCGATATTATTAACTCCATCTGTTAAAGCGAAAACCTTCTCTACAACAGATTTTCTCTGATAATAATCCACCTTACTAATTATATCCTTGAAAGAACCCGTTTCTAAAAGATTCGCTACTTGTTCGTATTGAGAAGGACTCCAAGCCTTTATATTCAAAGAGGCAAAAAATGGATTATAGCCAAGCTCTGTCAAAGATTCTATTAATACAGGGTCATCTTTATGTTTATCAATAAAGATTTCCAATGCTTGATCTTTAGAGATATATTCAATTTCTTTTACTTCCGGGATTCTAGCTATTTCTGTTTTAGCATCTATAATATCTTGCTCTAAAGCATCTTCCTCAAAATAGACCGAGACATCTACTCTTTTTTCAACATCAGAAACTATTTTCTTTGAAACGGGGTTTAAGATAAATAACATTGTTGCTAAGGAAATAACCATTGTCATAATAAAAATCGTGGCCATACTTAGCCCCATGTTTCTTGAAAACTCTTTCCAACCCATTTTTATTATTCTTCTAAATGATACTAACATATAAATCTACCTTTTTCTTCATCTCTAATTAATTTACCATTTTCTAGAGTAATAACTCTTTTACCTAGTTTATTTATTACCGCCTTATCATGTGTCGCTAAGATAACAGTCGTTCCCATGCTATAAATCTTTACTAAAAGTTCAATAATTCCATGAGTATGATAAGGATCTAAATTGCCAGTTGGCTCGTCGGCCAAAATAACATCTGGACGATGAATTAAAGCTCTAGCAATACCAACTCTTTGTTTTTCTCCACCCGACAATTCATCAGGAAAATTATTTGCTTTATCACCCAAACCAACTAAATCTAATATTTGAGGAACATCTCTTTGTATCTCTCTTTCATCAGCTCCCATTACTTCCATTACATAAGCAACATTTTCATGAGCTGTTTTTGAATTAAACAACTTATAATCCTGAAAAACAACCCCTATTCTTTGTCTCAAACAAGAAAGTTGAGATTTCTTAATTTGATGAACATCCTTTCCTCCAAAGATTACATTTCCCTTGCTAGGGGTCTCGTTGGCTAAAATTAATTTAAGCAAGGTTGTTTTGCCGGCTCCCGATCGACCGACTATAGAAACAAATTCTTTCTCACCAACGTCAAAAGAAACATTATCAAGAGCACAGGTTGGTTCCTGATTAGTTCTTGAAGGATAAATTTTACTAACTTTTTGTATTGATATCATGAAATTGATCTAAGTTTCCGTCTAAAACATCTTCTACATTAGATGTTTCTACGCCTGTTTTTAAATCCTTAACTAACTTATACGGATGAAGGACATACGATCTAATTTGATTCCCCCAACTAGCAGAGATATTGCCCCCTTTTATTTTCTTTAATTCTTCCTCGCTTTTTGATTGTTTTAATTGATAAAGCTTAGAATAGAGAATCTTCATCGCCTTTTCCTTATTCAAGCCCTGCAATCTTTCTGATTGAGAAGAAGTGATTATTCCTGTAGGAATATGAGTGATTCTGACAGCCGTTTCTCTTTTATTAACATTTTGACCTCCAGGACCAGAAGATCTAAAAACGTCTATTTTTAAATCTTCATTTTTAATCTCAATTTCTTTTTCTTGATCTTCTTTAATTTCTGGAAGAACTTCTATTAAAGCAAATGATGTGTGACGAAGCTTCTTTGAAGAGAAAGGCGATTGTCTAACTAATCGATGAACTCCCGATTCTTTATTTAAAAGACCGTAGGCATATTTACCTTTTATCTCTAACGTTGCTGATTTGGTTCCTATTCGTCCATCGGGCCCACCACCCTCTCCAAACGACTGCTGAATAATCTTTACTTTAAAATCTTTTCTTTCACAATACCTTTGAAACATCCTCACTAACATTGTTGTCCAATCTTGAGCATCAACTCCACCAGCTCCAGAATATATATCCAGTATAGCATTATTTATATCATATTCTCCAGAAAGAAAAACCTTTACCTCTTCAATCTCGATTTCTTTTACTAAATTTTCAACCTCTCCTTGCTGAATTTTTTTCTCCAAACTTCTTATAGCGTCAACATCCTCTCTCAAGTTAGCTATTTCTTTGCCTAATTTCCAATCGTTTTTGCTTTCTAATTCTTTTATCTTTTTCTCTTTATTCTCAATGTCAAAGACGGTCCATCAAAGTATGAACTCTTTTCTCTAAATCCTCAATTTTAATATCTTCTGTGTCCATATTTAATGGTGCTAATTATTTATAGTTTAACATATTAAATCCCAAAAATCAAAATAAGGAGCCTGACTCCTTTTCCACTTGACAAGTTATAACAATTTGCTATTATGAAAGCACTACACGTGAGGTGGATATTTCGCATGTCCACCTCTTTTACTTTTATAATTTTTCTTCAAATTCCAATCTCTTCTTAAGACGCGTAAAATCTCTAAAATTGCTACCCGCGAATTGTTTTATTTCTTTTGCAGTTCGTTTTGCTCTAGCTAAAATAATTACTTCTTTTCCAATACTCTTCAAATGTTTCAAAACTGGTAAAAAATCTCCATCACCAGACAAAATAATTACTTTATCAAAATTATTTTTTTCTTTTATTAGATAAAAAGCCATATCAACATCACAATTGGCCTTTCTTTTTATACTTCCATCTTCTTGTTCGTAGGATTTAACCGGTTTTAAATATAAATTATAATTAAATTCTTTTAACTTCAAGTAAAATCTTACTCTTTTTAGATGACGAGAAATTAATAAAAGTTTGGCTTCATCGAAATAATGTCCTTTTTCTTTTATTGAACTAACAAGATGTTTTTCTAATTCTTCAATCAGAACAGAATCGTTATTAAGATAGCTATGATTAAAATCGTGTATTTCTACTCCACCGAAATAAAAAACTTTATCAGTTTCATACTTTTCTTTTAAATAATAAAACATTTTCTGATAATCAATTTTCCATCCTAAACTTTTTTGACCTCCATAAAAAAGATTGGAGGCGTCTATAAACACAAAAACTCTCATAATCTTATTTTAATATATTCCCATCCAAAAATCAAAAGCCGATGAATTTTTCACCGGCTTTTATATGTTTGAATTTCCGAAGAGTTGAAATTATGATCCTACTGAGCCTATTCCTAATCCCCGTGTTTTTGGGTCACTTTTCTTGTCTCTCGTCTTATTTATTATGGGTTTGCTATCTAACCCAATGCTTTCGAGGACTTTCTTAGTTTCAATAAGATTATCCACAAAAACCTGAGCTGGAACAACATCCCATTCCCGACGTTCAGTAGAAGGGTCGCAGCCATATGCTTCTTAACATAAATAGTCATTCTGAACCCGCAGGCGAAGAATCTCGTCGTTATTTCAAAATATTACAGGATCCTTCGCTGCGGTTCAGGATGACATTCTTGAGCCGGAGGCGAGATTTGAACTCGCGACTTGCTATTTACGAAACAGCTACTCTACCACTGAGTTACTCCGGCTTAATGAGCGGGATACGAGAATTGAACTCGCGTCTTTTGCTTGGGAAGCAAATATAATACCACTATACTAATCCCGCATCCAAATACTTTTTATCTTATCCCACCATGTTTGTTTTTCTTCGTCCGCCGAAGCTTCAGCGGAGGCAGATCCTTCTTCTTGAACCACATAAACTTCTTCTCCCGGTTTTTTTAAATCAAGTTGCTCTCTGGCCACCTTTTCTATATATTCATCACTTTCTGTTTCTTCTTTTTTATTTTTAAGGTCTCTATTTTTCTCCTCCATCTCTCTAACTTCTTGTTCTAAAGTTAAAACCTGTTCGCTAAGAACCGATCTTCTCTTATTAATCTTCCAATTGATAACAACAAAGAATCCAATAAAAAATACCACTATCAGTATAAGGATTACCGAAATAATTCTTTCTTTAATTGATTTGTACTTTTTATTTTTCATAATATTTGTTATTATATATTAATATGAATAATCAGAATAAAAAAGAAAAGGTATTTAGATGGGTCTGGGTTATCTTAATCTCTTTAGTCGTCTTAAGCATGCTTTCTTTAAGCCTGGCTCCTTTATTTTAAGCTTTAAAAACTTCTAAGAAAACCTTTGGGGGGATGCGAACGCTCCCTCTTTCTTTTAATAATTTTTTACCTTTTTTCTGTTTTTCTAAAAGTTTCTTTTTGCGAGAATAATCTCCTCCATACAAATAACCAGTAACATCTTTTCTGCTGGCTTTTAATGTTTCTCGAGCAATAATCTTTCCACCGATAACTGCCTGCAAGGCAACTGAAAACTGTTGAGTTGGTAAATTTTCTTTTATTTTGCTAACTAAGTTCTTTCCTTCCGTGAAAGCCTTTTCTTCTGGAACAATTTTAGAAAAAGCAGCTTCTTTCTCCCCGGCTATTAAAACATCCATTTTAAAAAGCTTCGCTTCTCTAAAACCAATAAACTGATAATTCATTGAGCCATAACCCTGACTAGCTCCTTTTATATTATCATAAAGATTAACAATAATTTCTCTTAAAGGAATTTCGTAAATTAAAACTGCTCTATCCGAACTAATATAATCTGTTTTCATATATACTCCTCTAAGGTTTTTTAGTAAATCTATAATTTTACCGATATATCTAGCTGGAGTAATTATTTCTAATTCAACCCACGGTTCTTCAGATTTCTTAATTTGATCCGACCAGTCTGATGCTGAATAAATCAATTTACCATCCGCTTTATAAACAACGGACGGTGAAGAAATAACTAATTCTATTCCATATTCCCTGTCAATTCTTTCTGACACAATTTCGGCGTGCAAAGTACCAAGAAAACCACACCTAAACCCTCTGCCAAGTGATTCTTTGGTTTCTGGTTCAAAGACAAGAGCTGGATCACTAAGCTTTAATTTGGATAAGGCCTCTTTTAATATATCGAAATCATCAGGATTCTCTGGATACAAACTGGCATAAACCATTGGCTTAACTTCTTCATATCCTGGCAAAGACTTAGCCTCTGATTTTGCTTTAACTATGGTATCACCAACTCTTACATGGCCTGGCTCCTTAACGCCCGTTGCGATATAGCCAATTTCTCCTGCCTTAAGTTTATCTTGAGGCGAAAATTCGGGAATAAAATATCCCAATTCTTTAATATCAGTTGATACCTTACCAGCCATCAACTTAATCTTATCTGTTTTTTTAAGTTCGCCATCAACAACTCTGACATAAGCAATAACTCCTTTGTATGAATCATAAACTGAATCAAAGATTAAAGCTCTAAAGTCTTTTCCTTCTAAGGACCCACCAGCTGGCGGAGGTACTTTTTTAATAACTGCTTCTAAAATTTGTTCTATATTGGTTCCGTTCTTAGCTGAAATTTTAATGATTTCTTCTGGATTAATTTTAAGAAGACTAGCTAGTTCGCTAATGGCTTGTTCCACGCTTGCTTGAGGTAAATCAATTTTATTTATAACTGGAATAATAACTAAGCCCTGCTTTTTAGCCAATTCTAAATTAGCCAATGTTTGAGCCTGAATCCCTTGAGCGGCATCAACCAAAAGCACCGCTCCCTCAACAGCAGCTAGACTTCTAGATACTTCATAAGAGAAATCAACATGACCCGGAGTATCAATTAAATTAAGAATGTATTCACCCTTATACTCCATTCTTACCGGTTGCATTTTAATCGTAATCCCTTTTTCTCTTTCCAAATCCATGGAGTCCAAATATTGAGACCTCATCTTTCTTGAAGACACTGATTGAGTAATATCCAAAAACCTATCCGCTAATGTGGATTTCCCATGATCAACATGACTAATGATTACAAAATTCCTAATTTCCATATATTCCATCTTAACAAAAAATCGCTAAAAAAGCGACCTCACAAGCTACGAACTAAAAATATGAAGGTTGAACCTTCATATTTTAATATTCTAGTTTGATATTTAATTTTTCTGCCAGTTGATGTAACCAATTTTCATGACGATCTATTTTGTAAGTTATCGCCGTATACTCTGTTTTCAAATCACTTACTGCTTAACTAACTTATCTATGGAATTAGTTAGAATATTAATTGATTCTCGAAGATTAGAAAAATCTTGCTCAATTTCTCTCTTAGACATATCAAACTCTTCCAGAGTTACCAATTTGGCAAAACTTTCTCTTGTTTCTTTTTTAAAATCATTCAAGTCATTTCTTAAACCATTGAAATTTTCTTTCGTTTCTCTGCCAAAAACTTCGAAATCTTCTTTAGACGGAAATGCTTCTCCAATAGCTTTTGTTATTCTTATAATATCTTCATCCGTAAGCATGTTTTTATAATTTAAATAATGTATATCTTAATTATAGTCTTCTGAAAAACCTTGTCAAATTAGTTATATTTTTTCTTTTAGTAAATATGTAGAGAAAAAATATACGGCTGTTCCGGCAAGACTGGCGAAGGTAGCTTGAGTAAATATACCTATAAAAGTTTGCATATCGACCAGGGAACCGACATATTGACGAACAAAATAACAAGCCAAGCCCAGAAGAACTCCTGAGGCCAATATCTTGATAGTTGATTCAAATATTCTCTTTATATCATAATCCCCTATCTTTTTATAAAGCATAATCAATAAAAGACCTAATTGAAATATTCCTGAGATAGCTAGAGCCAGCGGAAGACCAACGACTGAATTCTGGTCTATGTTTTGAATATCTAAAATAGCTGTTATAAAAGTTTTAAAATGATTATTAAAACTCAATAGCCAAATAAAGAGATACGAAAGAAAAATATTTAAAGCGACTGTGATTAACGTTACTGTAGCCGGTATTCTAGTATTCTGAAAAGCATAAAAGGTTTTGGAGACAAGCATTGAAAGACCATAAGCAAAGATACCAAAACTAAATATTCCCAAACAAGCGGCCGTCAACTGAGTATCAGCCCAGCCAAATTCTCCTGTTCCATAAAAAACTCTAATAATTTGAACTCTCAAAAGAAATATTAAAATACTAATTGGAATTATAAAAAAGAGAATCTTCCTAAAGACAGAGGAAAATTCTTCAACTAGTTTCCCCTTTTCTTTTTGAGAAAAATAAACTGCTAAAAAGGGAAAGGCGGCCGTAGAAAAAGAAACAGCAATTAAGGTTATGGGAAGTTTTTGCAAATTATTAGCTAAATTAAATATAGCGATACTACCAACAGCTAAGGTAGATCCAATAGCCGTAATAACGATTAGATTAATCTGACCGCCAGCTAAACCAATAGCTCTCGGAATCGTAAGCTTAACTGCCCTTAAGAAGCCTGGCTCCTTAAAGTTTAACAACTTCCTTGTTTTAAAGCCGAGCTTTAAAAGAATCGGTATCTGAATTAATAAATGAAGGAAAGCTCCCAAAACAACACCCCAAGCTAAACCGACTAAGCCCATACTTGGAACAAAAAATATTATTCCAAAAATAATACCTATATTATACATTATCGGAGCTAGAGATGTAACAAGAAATCTTTTAAAGACACGTAATATTCCAGATATTATATTACTAATTCCAAGCAGTATGGGGCTTAGAAACATTATTCTAGTTAATAACACGGCTGATTCTTTTTTAGCTCCACTAAATCCTGGCGCAATCAAAGAAATAATTTGAGGAACAAAGATAATAAGAACAGCGGAAATAACAATCAAAGAGACGAAAAATAAGTTTAAAAGATTGGAAAAAAACTCCCAGGCCTCATCGCGAGAACGAGCTAAATATCCACTGAAAATAGGTATTATAGCCGCTGAGATAGCTCCCATAACTAAGACTGTAGAAATAAAGTCAGGGATCCTAAAAGCAGTAAAATAAACATCTAATTCATTACCTGCTCCGAAGCTTCCAGCCAAAAGACGATCTCTGAAAAGACCCAATAAGCCACTAATCAAAGACGCTACTGCTAATATTCCAGCAGCCGAACTAATAGTTTTAGTTTTTGAATTAAAAATTCTGTTATACATTATAATAATATTCGTATGTGCCTATTCGTAAGGCTATTCGCATACATTTTTTAAAATGATAATTGGGGTTTGTTGATTACCTTGACCAGCTGGATTATCTTTTACGGCATCTAATATTAACTCTTTCTTTTCTTTTATGTCATCGCTCATGCCTAACATTTCTCTACCTAAATCATTAACATCAACTATGACACAAGAAAATCCATATTTCTTTTTTAAATCATTGCAAACTTTTGAAGAATCCTTCGGTCCTAATATGCCTATGTCTGCATATTGAGGAAAAGCATCTCCATAAAAGCCATCTATCTGGCTAATTTGATTTCCAGCTACGATATAGAAAAGACCCCTAGTTCCAAACAATTTTCCTACTCCTCCGATAAAAGATGCTAACCATATTCTAGGTAAGCCAGCTAAGTTAATAGCCGTTTGCATTTTTAAAGGATTGCCGACTGAAAATCCATAAGGAGTTTTCATCGCAAATTTAGAAAGAAAGTTTGCCCAAAATCCAACTTTTAAATCTTTCTTATAAATCACTCTTCCTTGCATAATAGCAATTATCTTTTCAGCAAAAACAATAATATCTCCTTCTTCAACGATAGGCAAAACATATCTAGAAACAATATCGCTTAACTTGTCCGATGTTTCTATAAAATGAGTTTTTATTAACTTTATCTTCATGAATTAAGTATACTATAAACTTCATGACTTGACAAACATTTTGAGTATGCTATTGTGCAGATGTCTTAGCAAGACGAGTGATTGCTCTTCTATATTCTATATAGAAGGGAGGAAAGTCCGAACACTCTCCGCCAATTGGCGGATAACAGCAATAGTTCCTAATAAGACTATCGCTCCGAAGTCCTTCGGAGTAGAGGTGCGATCAGAGACGAATCTCTTATTTATAAGAGGGTGAAACGGCAAAATCCTTGCTGAGTGCAAGAACAAACCAAAAAAACGAGATACGACTCAGTTTTTTGGAAAAAGTAGTTCGCTTAGATAGATAATCACATAGAACAAAATTCGGCTTACGGTCTTGCTGAGACAACAAAAAGGAGGACGCTATTATCAGGCGATAGCCTCCTTTTTGTTTATAGTAAAGATTGGGTTTTGGATTTGGTGTCTAGAGCTTCGTTGGCGAGACGGTCGGCGTCTTTGTTTTTCTCGCGAGGAATTTGCTTGAATTTTACTTTTAAGAAATCTGTTTTAAGATTCCAGATATCTAGAAATAATGGTTGAATGTTTCCGTTTATTACTTTGAATTCTCCATTAAGCTGTTTAACCATTAATTCTGAATCGGATTTTACTTCAACCTCTGATTTTTTAGCCATTTCTTTTCCAAACAAAGCTTTAAACTTTTTTAAAGCAAAAATAACAGCCATATATTCTGCTTCATTGTTAGTTAACTTATCTCCTAAATATTCAGAACATTCTTTAATGGTCTGATTTTTTTCATTAACATAAACTACCCCTATTGCCGATGGGCCTGGGTTTCCTCTTGATCCACCATCTGTATATATAGTTATCTTCTTCATTCTTTTTTATTTATTATAATAATATTCTATTAAACACTCCTTGGCCTTGTCTAGATTCTTATTCTTAGCTCTAAAACCAGCTGCTGTAGGATGCCCCCCATATGTCATAAAATACCTAGAGCATGTTTTCATGGCTTCTACAACATTATGATCCTTAGGTGCCCTGATGCTTCCCTGACTATCTTCTTTGTCTTTACGGTAAAGAAAAACTGGCTTATTATGTTTTTGAGTCGTAATGGAACAAACTATACCAAGAAGAACTAGTTCCCAAGAAGAATCTCCTTCAAAGATAATACTATTTTTTTTAAATGATATTCTTGCTTCAACTTGTTCCAATATGTCTTTTATCTTTCTCTTTTTTTCAATACTTTTCTCTAGTAATTTCTCAACCATTCTTCCAGCGTCTTCTATGTTAGAAATGGTTAATAGACGAAAAGCGGTTGGTGTTTTCTCACCGATATCTCTAAGATTCATAAGAGAATTCATTTTATTAACCTGATACATCAAAGATAAAGAATTAATAAACTCTAGCTCCAAAAGAGCTTGAATCCCCGGTCGCCAACTATTCCTCAAAGAACTAAGCCCTTCCAATATAATTTCTTCGTTATCATCAGTTTGTGGCATCATATCAGCGATTGTTGCCATGGCTGCCAATTCTAAGAAATCCTTTCTTAAACTCTCGGTCATTTTATTTTTTAATAGAACGACTGATAATCTATAAACAAGACCGACATTAGCAAATAGCTTAAACGGGTATTTGTCTCCTTCCTGCTTTGGATCAACTACAATATCAGCATTAGGAACCTTATCTGGTATTTCATGATGATCAATGATTATAACACTGAAGCCCATTTTATTAGCAATATCTACTTCTTTAAAGTTCCCTATGCCCAAATCTAGAGCAATCAATAATGCAGGAGCATGACTCCTTAAATTATTTAAGGCAATCTTGTTTATTCCGTAACCCTCTGTCTCTCTATCAGGAAAGTAAATCTCAACAATATCTCCGCCTAAATTTTTAATACATTCTTTTAAAATAATAACCGAACAAACACCATCCATGTCAGAATCACCATAGATAATTATTCTTTCTTTATTCTTTATCGCCTTTCTAATTCTAGTGGCGGCTTTTTTCAGATTCTTTATTTCCATAGTTCAGAATGTTCTTCACTTGGTGTCAAACACCGCAGTGTTAGTCACCGAGTGTTGAACATTCGATTTAAAAAGATTTTATATCCGAAATGTTCGGAACCGAGCGACTAACACTGCGGTGTTCGACGCTCGGTTACTAACATTTCTACACTCAGTGAAAAATGTTAGACACCTGGTGTCTAACAAACCTATTTATATTTATATAATGCAACTAATCCGGGAAGTTTTTCTTCTGCCAAGAAAGCAAGCATTGCTCCTCCTCCAGTTGATACATGATCAAATTTATCTCTTAACCTATATTTCCTTAAAGCATTAATGGTGTCCCCTCCTCCAGCAACTTTAAA
>JAHJSY010000034.1 GCA_018830125.1 Patescibacteria group bacterium
GAGTTCCTTGAAGCCTCCCCAAAGAAAGCCAGCTTTAAAAATAAAGATGAAAGAGATTAAATAATATGCGCTCGTAGCTCAGCGGTAGTAGCACAGATCTTATAAGTCTGGGGTCGATGGTTCGAATCCATCCGAGCGCACAAGGAGGGGCGGTTAGCTCAGTTGGTTAGAGCGCTTCCTCGACATGGAAGAGGTCACAGGTTCGAGTCCTGTATCGCCCACCACAAATATGGTATAAAAGAGAAAAGAAGCAAGAAAAGAACTTAATTATAAGCAACTGATAAGGACTTGAAGGGTGCAATAAAAGAAATACAGAAAAGAAATTATCTTTCCATAACTCCGAAGGTAGAGGATATTAAAGTGGTTTATAAATGGATTGAAACTTTCAATGTGCCTCATTTTTATTTTCAAGTATTTTTTGATAAGGTTTATGGAATTTCTTTTGAACAAATACTTTCTATTATTGCAGATTCAGATAATGATGGTGTTATATTCTCGGTTGAAAAAGATTCAAAAAACCAAAATAAAACTACTATTAAAATAAATTCAAAAACAGGAATTCAAATAGCTTATAAAATTGATGAGCCAAAACATAAAAGTATTAGAAAAGAAATGAACAGAGGACGACTTTTGTTTTATGTGACATTTGAAGGCGGAACAGCATATTTAGATGTAGACAATCTTAGAAAAATTTTACAAATATCTAAAACTAAATTTTAAAAAATGCATGTTACTAGATGAAATAGAAAAACAATATTTAGATACAACTTCAATAGAGCACAGAAAAAAATATGCTCAATTTTTTACACCACCTCTGATCGCCGACTTAATGGTCAAATGGCTTTTAGGAAATAAGGATTTGAAACAAATTTTGGAACCTGCTTTCGGTTTGGGAATTTTTTCAAGAATGTTATTAAAAAAAAGAAATAATATAAGGATAAAAGGATTTGAAGTTGATAAAAACATTTATAATAAATCTAGGTCATTATTTGGTAAAAATAAAAATATCTCTATTCAACTAAAAGATTATATGTATAATGACTGGAAAAATAAATACGATGGTATTATTTGCAATCCACCTTATTTTAAATTTCACGACTATGATAATAAAAACATACTAAACGAAATTGAAAAAAATATTTTATGTAAGCTTAATGGCTTTACAAACCTATATTCTTTATTTCTTTTAAAGTCTATTTATCAATTAAACAAAAATGGTAGAGCGGCATACATTATTCCTTCTGAATTTTTAAATTCTGATTACGGTAAACTGGTTAAATCTTATCTTGTAAAAAATGGATCATTAAGACATGTAATAATAATAAATTTTAAAGAAAATGTTTTTGACGATGTACTAACAACTGCTTCAATACTACTTTTTGCAAATGATCATAAAACAGATGCGGTGCAATTTAGTAATATTTCTAGTCTTAGCGATTTGAGTAATATTGAAAAAATTATTAATACTTATCCAAAAAATGTGCAAACCAACCAAACGATAAAATTTAAACAATTGAACCCCGAAATTAAGTGGCGGGCATATTATCAAGAGCAAAATTCAATTAAATTTAAACACTTAGTCCCATTTGCTAAATACGGGAAAGTTGTAAGGGGAATTGCTACGGGTGCCAATGAGTATTTTATCTTTAATCTATCTAAGGCAAAACAATATAATATCCCAAAAAAATATTTAATTCCTTGTATTTGTAGGGCAACTGATGTTAAAAATTTATTTTTTGGGGAAAATGATATTGATGAACTGATAAATAAAAATAAAAATGTTTTTTTAATTGATGCTGTAAATTCTAACAATAAAAATGTCGAAAGATATCTATCAATAGGAGAAAAACGAGAAATAAATAAAAAATATTTAACAGCAAGTCGAAATCCTTGGTATTCTCTTGAAAAAAGACTACCTGCTCCAATTTGGGTGTCGGTGTTTAACCGAAATGGATTAAGATTTATAAGAAATGAAGCAAAGATTTTGAATTTAACAACATTTCACTGTCTTTATTTAAATATAATTTCCGAATCTATAGCAGATTTATTTTTTTCTTATCTGCTCACAGACATTTCTAAGGAAATTTTTGATGATAACAGTCGTGAATATGGTAATGGACTTCAAAAATTTGAACCTAATGATATTAATAAATCAAAAATGATAGATTTAAGCATGATTGACGAAAGGACAGAAAAAAATATACTAAAAATTTATAAACTTTATAGACAATCAGTTATAGACAAAAAACCAGAAGAGAAGTTTGTTAAAGAAATTAATAAAATATTTTTAGAGAAATTTACAGAAACTAATTTTGAAAAATCAAAAAAGATTTTAGTTCAAAAAATTCAATCTCAGACTTTCTTTTTCGAACCGAATCAACAAATAAAACTTTCTTTTTGATAGTTAAAAAATTAGTTATTTCAAGGTTAATTTGATATATTTGACTTAAGATATGGATATAAAAATAATATATGAGGATGAGGATTTATTGGTTGTTGATAAGCCGGCAGGGGTTGTAATCACTGATATTTATCCAGATTTAGATAAAATTCACAGATTAGATAAAGATACTTCCGGTGTGCTCTTAATAGCAAAAACCGAAGAGAGCTTGCTCTTTTATCAAAAACAGTTTTCTGATAAGTCTAAAGGGCTTGAAAAAATATTAAAAAAGAGGTATATTGCTCTTGTGGTTGGAAGCATTCAAGACAATGAAAAAAGAATAGCAACCTTGATTGGTCGAGGAAAAAATGATCGCAAAAAACAGAAAGTATATTTATTAAATGAACCAGGTTCATTAAAGGGGAAGAGATCGGCGATTACGGATTATAAGGTGGTTAAGAGGTTTAAAGATTATACATTGCTTGAAGTTTTTCCTAAGACGGGAAGAAAGCATCAGATAAGAGCTCATTTGGCGTATATCAACCATCCAATTGTTGGCGATAAGGTTTATGGATTCAAAAATCAGCCTTGTCCAGAAGGATTAAGCCAACATTTTCTTCATGCAGAGTGCATAATTATAGAGATGATGAATGGGGAGACAAAAGAGTTTTGTTCCGAACTGCCAAAAGGCTTAAAAGAAATTATTAACAAGTTATCCACACCCGCTCAAGGCGGGCAGGGAGAATAATATGACTAAAATAGAAACAATTACAAACGCACAATTAAAAGAAGGATTACCCGATGTTCGTCCGGGTGACACTATTAAGGTGTATCAGAAAATTAAAGAAAAGGGGAAAGAACGACTTCAGGCTTTTGAAGGTGTTGTTTTGGCAAGAAAGCATGGCAAGGGAATAAATGCTACAATAACTGTAAGAAAAGTTATCGCTGGAGTTGGCGTAGAAAAGATATTCCCTATTCATACTCCAATGATTGGAAAGATAGAAGTTATCAAGAGAAGCAAAGTAAGAAGAGCTAAGCTTTACTACCTAAGAACGGCTAAAGGGGAAAAGGCACGCTTAAAAAGAAAAGAATTGGGAGAGATAGCAGCTTGGGAAGAACCTAAGCAAGAAAAAGAAAAACAAGAACCCGAAGAAAAGAAATAAGCCCAGGTGATGGAATCGGTAGACATCTATGCTTGAGGGGCATAGGGGGTTATCCCCGTGCGGGTTCAAGTCCCGCCTTGGGCACCAGGGTATATGGGCGGTTAGCTCAATTGGCTAGAGCATTTGTTTTACACACAAAAGGCTATAGGTTCGAGTCCTATACCGCCCACCAAAACATGCCGGAGTAGCTCATTGGTAGAGCATCTTTCTGAAAAAAAGGGGGTAGTGGGTTCAATTCTCACCTCCGGCACATGGATATGCGGGTGTCGTATAACGGTTATTATATTACCTTGCCAAGGTAGAGATGGCGGTTCGATTCCGCTCACCCGCTCCAAGCTATTGACATTTATCCCCAAATATGCTAGCATGGACACATCCCGTGAAAACGGGATTTTATTATGAATATAATTTTAGATTTAGATGATCCTCATCTGGAGATCAAAAAGTTTATACTTTTACTAATGATTGCCGGTCTATCGGCGAGCTTATTAGGTTTTGGAATTTTATCTGTTAATCAGGTATTAGCTAACAGTTTTGGAGAGGTAGGCTCTCCTCAATTGTCAGCCATTCAAGAAAATAGTTTAATTGCTGTTTCTAATCCTCAAAATCCATTAAAAGTTGTTAAAAAGATTAAAGTTGTAGCAACTGGATACTCCAGTACTATCGGGCAAACAGATAGTACACCTTTCATTACTGCTTCAGGAGCTACTGTGGCAGACGGTATTATCGCCAATAATCTGCTTCCTTTTGGAACAGAGGTTAGAATTCCAGAACTATACGGTGATAAGATATTTGTTGTTAAAGATAGAATGCATAGCAGAAAAGGTTACTACCATATAGATATCTGGTTTCCCGAATACGATCAAGCGAAAGAATTCGGAGCCAAAACTATCTATATAGAAGTTTTATCTAGCTAAA
>JAHJSY010000035.1 GCA_018830125.1 Patescibacteria group bacterium
AAAAAGACTATCCGTAAGAGATATAAAAAAACCTGTGATTGCGATATACCCCTGGTAACTGCGCCCCTTCCGGGAAAACTTATCCCTACCCAACAGGGTGTCCTGCTGGACTAAAGGGAAATTTTCAAGCAGTTTCTGGGTAGATGTGCTTATTAATAAATACCGTAATCATCTGCCCGTTGAAAGGCAGCTATCTGAAATGAAAGAATATGGCCTTGATATTTCCCATGGAACTATATTCGGCGGATTTAAAAAGATTCATTCTCTTTATTTAAAACCATTATATGAAGCAATGAGCAGAGAATTAAGAGAAGCCTCCCACTATCATGCAGATGAATCAGGATGGCGCATTTTTGTTATTACTGATGATAAAAAGAACTACAAATGGTTTATATGGATATTTATCTCAACAGATAAAAAGATCGTATTGTTTGTTCTCCATCCCACTCGTGCCGCAGAAGTACCGTTAAAAGTTTTATTTGATATAGATATTGCTGACATTATAAAGGTTGATAAATCTTTACTTGCCGCTCCCGCGCTGAAATGTTTGAATGTAGATAGATTTTCCTCGTATAAAGCGCTTGAGAATATGGGTATTGTGGAACTATCCTTTTGTTGGAGTCATCAGAGGAGAGACTTCCTCAATCTAAAAACCAAGTATCCGGAATTAGACAAATGGATAGAAGAATGGATTGAAAAAATAGCCAATCTTTATCATATTAATAATGAAAGAGTAAAATACAACTCTTTTAATCCTTTGTTTAAAGAATATGATGAAAAACTAAAAGTAGAAATAGGTAAGATAAATTCCCTTATCAATATGGAATACAGCCATCCCAAACAAAATGACATTATGAAAAGTATGAAGCAGCACTGGAAGGGATTAACTCTATTTGTAGATCATCCCCAGATACCAATGGATAATAACCTTGCCGAAAGGATGTTACGGCCTATGGTTGTGGGAAGGAAGAATTACTGGGGAAATCACTCTCTATGGGCTGGTGAATTAACTTGCGCAATGTTTTCCATTATTCAAACCTGCCTGCCGGCAGGCAGGCCTGCCTTATGCATGAACTCTCGCCAAGAGCATATCTTAACTATTACTTTAGAGTTTGCGCAAAAAAAGGCATTACTTCTAATGAAGCTGAAATAGGCCAATTTTTACCCTCCAACCTTAGTGACACTCTCAAAAAAGAATTGTGGCTAAGACAGCCGCAAACTTGGGATAGTAGCTAACAACGGTAAGAGATATCTAACCTGCCTGCCGGCAGGCAGGTCTGTGAAACTTGAACCGGTGGGAATATCCTCTTAGCCTACTGCCTTTATTTTGCGCTTAGGAGGAGGTTCACTGACTATTTACTCTGATTTTATCTTTATCCATTTAGAGACTAAAGGACATAAGATTTTATCTCCTATAACATGTAAACCATGCCCGCAAATATAACAGAAGCAGATAGCAATTACAAAATTGTTGTCTCCAAAATTCAGACTTCGCAAGCCATCGAAGGACAGCAAATCTATTAAAACATATTTTAAACCAACTAATAGAAACAATCCTGGAAGAATAACGCCAATCACATCTAATATAAACTTCTCTATAAATCTTATCACAACGTCTACTTTCAAATCCCACTCCTCTATAATAAGCAAGATATACTATCCGTAAATTCCATAAGACACATCAAAAGCTTCTTTTCCATCAATAACCTGCAATGTTTGCCCTGCACTACAGCTACACCATATTCCCCAATTAAAGAATGAGTTCTTTCTTATTCACTCAAAACATCAAATTCTTTCTTCAGAAAAGCGTCTACAGTTGAATTTAAGTTAAAGGGAAATCCAGGTGGTCTGACCACCCCCGAACGTCTATCGATATAAAAACATTTAGGACATGACATAAAAAGCTCACTTCTAGATCGACTTAACTGAAAAGACTCTGAGCTTTTTGGATCATAAATATTTGGTGTATACTTTCCTATGTAATATTGAGACATAATTTAATTTACGCTTACTGATTCTTTAGTATACTTATTTATATCATCGACAAAGCTATTGACTTCTTCATCTGTAGTATCTCTTCCAATGCTTATTCTTATGCAGTTATTAATACGCTTTCTATCAAGACCCATTGCTGATAAAACATAGGACGGCTCATCATGTAAAACAGAGCAAGCCGAACCCGTAGAAAAACAAAAATCTTTCATTTTTAACAACAACCATTTGTTATCAACTCCAGGTATTTCTATATTCAAGTTATGAGGTAACCTTTGAATATCATGTCCGTTAATCTTAACCTCGAGATTGTTTTGCTTTATCTCTTCATATATTTTCTGAACCAAAACCTTAAATCTTTTATGTTCTTCAGGCATATTCTTGTGGACTAATTTACATGCTACCCCCATACCAACAATTAAAGGCACGTTAAGAGTGCCTGAACGCATTCCTCTTTCTTGGCCTCCACCAAATACTATAGGTAATAAAGAAACTCTTGGTATTCTGCTACGAACAAATAAAGCACCAACGCCTTTAGGCCCATAAAATTTATGTGCGGACATAGACATTAAATCGATATTCATCTTATCCACATCAATCGGTACATAACCTACAGCTTGAGCGGCGTCAGTATGAAATAAAATATTATGCCTTCGTGCAATCCTTCCAATTTCATAAATAGATTGGATAGTCCCTACTTCATTATTTGCAAACATAATCGATATCAAAAAAGTGTCCTTTGTTACACTATCCTCAAATACGTCTGGATCAACCAATCCATATTTATCAACCGGTAAATATGTAACCTGAAATCCTAAAGACTCAAGATGTTTGCAGGGATTCAATACAGATGGATGCTCTATTCTGGAAGTAATAATGTGATTCTTATCGCCTTTATTCTTAGATGCAAATCCCAATAATGCCAAATTATTAGATTCTGTTGCTCCACTCGTAAATACAATCTCGTTTGACTTAGCATGAATTAGATTGGCAATATCCAATCTCGATTTATCAACAGCATTTTTAGCCTCAACACCCATAGAATGGTCACTAGCAGAATTAGCAAAATTAATACCGAAAAATGGTATCATTGCGTCAACCACTCTTTTATCAACCGGAGTTGTAGCATTATAATCAAGATAAATCATAGAAATTAATCCAACAAAGCTAAGTCCTCTAAAGATTTTACCCTACCAGAAAGTAGTATAGCTCCTCGGTTCAAATGTGCTCTGAAATATTCTACAAGATTATCATTACTGGTCGATATCCGTTTTTGTGTCATCCATTCTTTCAATAAAGTCACAAACCCAATATCAAACTCACCCGTAATGGTATATCTGTTTAATTCTCTTCCGTCTTCTGGATATTTTTTGGGATCAATAAGTGACTCATCCCTCAAAGATAAACCGAAACCAACACGCAATAATATATTGGGGGTTAATCCCGTCTTGCTTTGCACCGCTCTCAGCTTAAATGTTGCATCATTGGAAACTCTAATTCTTGGTAATAGTTCAGCTACCAGAAGAATCTCTTAGAGGATAGACCACACTGGCGGAAATAAGTGTGGTTTTTTGTTTGACAATATTCCGACATATTATATAATATATCTGATGAACAAAAGGACATTGAAGCGGTTGATAA
>JAHJSY010000036.1 GCA_018830125.1 Patescibacteria group bacterium
AAAACGAGGCATAACATTTGTTACGCCCCGCAATTTTAAAAATTTGTCCAAGAACCAAGAACCAAAAACCAATATTCCCGATTCAAGGACCAAAGAGCAAAAAACCAAAGACACTACCCAAGAAACAGCAACCCGCCAGAACAGTCGTCGTCGGCATCCGCCAAGTTGTCCGTGCGGCCGAAATCGAGCAGAGCGTCGTAGGCCCCGAAGCAGAGCGAGCAGGCACTGGACTGCCAAGAAAGAGCAGCTAAGTCAAGACCAGGCGTATTCCAATCACGTGCTAAGATATCCGGATACATCACCATAGCAATAGCGATATCTAGTCCAGAAAGGATAAATTCCCTTGGTAGAGTTGACATCTGTTCTCGACTAGCATCGATAGAAAATCCTTGCAGAGGGTTCGAGAAGTAAACTCCTATTACTGGTCCCTGTTTCATTCGCTCAACAAGTTGATCTTGCCGACTTCCATCAGTAGTGCTAACGTTATTTGCTAATGTATTTTTGCGATGGTTATAGAATTTCCGATCGCTAAAAGTTTTGATGTAGCTCTTGCCAGCTCCCTCGAGATACTGTTCAAGAATAGTTCCAAGGTCATCTGTTATGAGTTGAGGTAAAACCACAGGTAACCAAACACCGTTAAGAACATTGGCAATTTGAGAGTTATTCCGAATTAGAGCCAACAGATGTTCTGTTTTTCCTTTGAGTCGCTGAGCAGTAACTTTTGTGTCTACACTTAAACATCCATGTAATCGTAAAATGCGATTGGCGTAATCAACTTCATCCTTTAGATTTAGCTGATTTAACCGGAAATCCTCGTTTGCATCACAAACATTAGCCGAAAGATTTTCAGGAATCCGGCGACCATTTTTGTCAAAGAGCGGTTCGAGAATCCTTTCTAAAGTAATTGTTCTGTCTTTCTCTACTACCTTCCATCTGCTTTTCAAAATCTTTGTAGCAGTTTCTTCACCTATCGCCTTAACTAAGGCGTTAAGTTTTCCTGATGTCCAATTCTGTGTCATCCATTCTGCTCTTTCACTCATTTTGATTCTCCTTTCGGGCTATATCGCCCAAAATTTTTCTTGTCTCTACCCCGAGACTTAGGATTCTTTCACTCTGAAAGAATGGCTTATTGTATCATGACTATATTAAAAAGTCAAGAAGCTAAGCTTTTTAGATAATAGTCGGAGATTTTTTTTAGTTCTTGCTGATGCGAATCATCTATTTTTAGTTTTGATAATATATTCCAATCTCCTTCAAGTAATAACCTTATTATTTTCACAGTTTCCGGAGAAATATCTATCCTCTCTTTTGATTTATCAAAGCATTGAGCACACATGATTCCACTATGCTCCGAAGTAAAATAAAGCTTTAAGGGAACCAAATCTTTTTCGCAGGCAACGCAGTTATAAAGATTAATCTGATAACCTAAAATAGAAAGACAATTCCACAAAAAATAATAATAAGGTATGCATAAGTCGGACTTATGGCAAAGCTTGTTAAAGGAATTGTTTAGTAAATTCCAGATTTTTTCGTCGGGTTCTGGTGCCTTAACTAAACTATCTAAAGATTCTACAATTTGACCAGCTATTTTCATTTTTTCTAAATCATTTTTAATATCTTTAAATTTATTTATCAATATAGCATCTGTTAATGTTTTATAGACCTTGCCTTGAATAAATTCTATTTCTGATAGATAAAAAAGATCAACTCCCGAACGAAGCTTTGATTTAATCTTTCTGATAGCTCTTCCCAATACATCTATCTTCCCATAATCTTTAGTATAAATAGTAAAAAGCTGATCTGCTTCTCGCAGATCAGTCTTTTTCAATATATACCCTTCTGTCCTATAATGAATAGCCATAACTGACATGTCAAACATCCGATGCTTAACACTTGGTTATTTTTATATTATAAATTTTATTGTTTATTTTTATTTCTTTGCCAGAGACATTATCTTTGATGTTAAATTCTTTAGCTCCAACTTCTTTTTTGAATTGTTCTACATCCATAACATCAAAAGTAGAATCAATAATAACAATATCTTTAGGAGTTAAACCCATTTCTTTTCTAATCTTATTTACATTTCTAATCATCTCCCTATACTCCCCTTCTTTTTTTAATTCCTCTGTAATCTTAATATCTAATTTAATCTTTTTGCCAACAGAAACTTTTTTAACATTAACCTCATCTTTTATCAATTCTAATAAATCTTTATCTAGTTTATCTTTAATCGTTAACTCCGATAACGGTTGCCTTACTTTAATTCCAAGCTCAGCTCTTTCAGCTAAAGCTAATGTTACAATATTTCTAACCTGCCTCATTTTTTCTTCAAGCTTATCATTTGTTTTATCTACTTTTGGCCAATCACATAAGTGGACTGATTCAGGCATATCTTTTGTCTTAAGATTACTATACATCTCTTCAGAAAAGAATGGCATTATTGGAGCAATAAGTTTTGATAAATTAAGTAATATATAATAGAAGGTGCCAGTTTCTCCATCTCTTAATCTTTTTCTTGATCTTCTAACATACCATAAAGACAAATCTTCTATAAAGAAATCTTCTATCGCCAAAACGGCAGTCATTGAATTATAGTTATCTAAGTTCTTGATAACCTTTTTAACTAAATTATTAAACCTAGATAAAATCCACCTATCTAAAATGTTTAAAGGAACCGGGTTCCTTTCGGCTAAAAGGAACCAGGTTCCTTTAGAACAATAAGTGTCGAAAAAGGTATAAACATTACAGAGAGTTAACAATTTTCTTTTTATTTCTTCGGCCGATTTAAATCCAAATTTTAAATCATTAACTGGATTCTGACGAGCATACATCCATCTCATTGGATCGGCTCCAATTTTCTCAACTGCCGAATCAAACCAAATAGCATTGCCTTTTGATTTATGCATTTCTTCTCCTTTTCCGTCTTTAACAGAGGCGAATCCAAAAACTGTTTTAGTCGGATTAGTGTTTTCTAAGACAGTGCTCATGA
This sequence comes from Patescibacteria group bacterium, assembly GCA_018830125.1. GTDB lineage: Bacteria > Patescibacteriota > Minisyncoccia > Minisyncoccales > GWA2-38-27 > JAHJSY01. The sequence continues at coordinate 2,990 of JAHJSY010000036.1, forward strand.
CAATTAAAGCATAAAACCAATTCTTGAATTGACCAGGAAATGATTCACAAACTAATTCAGCTGGGAACCACTCCTTGCCCATTGTTGAAAAAGGAACTATGCCAGCGTCAAGCCAAGGATTACCAACGTCTTTGATTCTTGAGATTTCTTTTTTACATTTAGAACATTCTATTTTTACTTCATCAATCCAAGGACGATGAGGAGAATTGCCTTCAAATTTATTCCAGCCGGAAACAGCTCTTTTTTTCAATTCCTCTTTAGATCCGATAACTTCAAAATGACCACAGTCACATTCATATATAGGAAGAGCTAAACCCCAATATCTTTTTTTAGAAATTAACCAGTCGTGCATATTTTTAAGCCAGTCCAATTCTCTATCCAAACCAAATCCAGGAATCCATTTAATTTGCTTGGCCGTTTTTACTAAATCTTTTCTAATTTTATCCATTGAAATATACCATTCATCAACAACCCTAAAAATTAGCTCTGTTTTACATCGCCAACAAGTTGGATAACGATGAAGATAATCTTCGATCTTGAAAACTCTCTTTCTTTTTTTTAATTCTTCAAATATCCATTCTCTAACTTCTTTGGAACCAACAAACTTCCCAGCTAATTCCCCAAATTCTTCCCTATAATTACTTTCATCATCGCTTAAATCTACGACCGGCAAATCAAGCTCTTTGCTTAACTTAAAGTCCTCGGCACCACACCCAGGAGCAATATGAACAATCCCCGTCCCTTCTTCCTCTGTTATGTCTTTCCATAAAATAACTTTATGTTCTTTTAATCCAGACAAATCATCAAATAATCCTTCGTATTTTAGACCTTCCAGCTTCTTGCCTTTAAATTTTTCTATAATTTCTCCATTTATTATATCTGCTTTCTCTTTTAATAAAATATATATTGATTTATTTTTTTTGATTTTTACATATTCTAACTCAGGATTAACAGCTAAAGCAACATTGCCCGGTAATGTCCATGGAGTTGTTGTCCAAGCCAAGAAATAGGTATCTTTTTGACCAGCAACTGGAAGTTTAAAATATATTGACTTATGAGTCAGCTCTTTATACTCTTCCGTTAATATTTCATGTTGGGAAATAGCCGTTCCACAACGCGGACACCATGGAACACTATCATGTCCTTTATATAATAATTCTTTTTTATGACAAACTTTAAGAAAATTCCAAATAGTATAATTGTTTTCATCAGACATTGTAAAGTATGATTTATCCCAATCCATAAATTGACCCAGGCGAATTGACTGATCTGTTTGAATTTTTGAATATTTTAAAACACGCTCTTTACAAGCATTAACAAATTTATCAATGCCGAACTTTTCAATATCTTTTTTATTTTTAAAACCTTTTTCTTTTTCAACCTCAACCTCAACCCATAAACCCTGGCAGTCAAATCCATTCTGATATCTTTGATCAAATCCTTTCATTGCATTATATCTCTGAAACATATCCTTATAGGTTCTTCCCCAGGCATGATGAACCCCCATTGGATTATTAGCAGTAATCGGTCCATCTAAAAACGACCAACGTTTTTTACCCTTGTTTTTCTTCTGAAGTTTTTGAAATATCTTCTTATCCTTCCAAAACTTCAATACCTTATTTTCTGATTTAGCAAAATCAAAACTCATAGTTTTGTAAATGTTCCCACTTTCGGATGATAGTCCTTTTTATGTTTCATGGTTTCTTCTTCGGTTAATCCTTTGAAGTGACTAACTAAAAGCCATATTGGATCAGCATGGCTAATAATTAATATTGTTTTATCTTTATGTTTTTTATCAATTTCTTTAAAAAAACTCAAGACTCTTTTTTTAACTTCTCTTCTTGTTTCTCCTCCTTCTGGTTTTTTATAGAATAATTCTCGTTCCTTAATTTTATTCCACAAATCATTAAAAGGCCTTCCATGATATATTCCAAAATTAATATCTATTAATCTTTTATCATATTTCGGCTTAACCCCTAAAATGCCAGAGGCGATTTTAGCACTCTGGATAGTTCTGTAAAAAGGAGAGGCATATATTAGATCTATATCATTTTCTTTCTTTATCTCCAAAACTGAATCTTTAATCATTTTCTTTCCCTTGGTTGTTAAACTAATAGGAGGATTTTCGGGAAATGGATAAAATATCGGCAAATCTTTTGCCTGATACTTAGTCTCTCCATGTCTTAGTAATATATATTTATTTCTCATACTTATAAATAGTTATTCGCATGTGCCTATTCGTTAAGGCTATTCGCATACTACATTTTTGAGGGACTTGAAATGCCCATTAATTCTAGAGTGTTTTTTAAAACTATTTGAGTTGCTTTGACTAAAGCCAGTCTTGACGAACTTAACTTCTTATCCTCACCGATAACTTGGCAGGATTGATAAAAGCGGTGGAAACTTTCAGCTAAATCAATCGCGTATTGAGGAATTCTTTGAATCTGATAATCTTTAACAGTATCCTCAACAACCTCTTCAAATCTAACAAGTTGCTTTATTAAAGCCAACTCTTCTTCTTTATCCAATAATTGGAAATTGGAAATTGGAAATTGGAAATTCTCGGATTTGTGCGATACTGCACAAATTCGAGCATAGGCGTATTGGACATAATAAACTGGATTATTTGATGACTTTTCCTTAGCTAGCTTTAGATCAAAGTTCAAATGACTATTAGATCCTCTTTGTAGGAAGAAAAATCTTGTAGCGTCTAGGCCAACTTCGTTAATCAATTCATTTACCGTAACATAGGTTCCGGCTCTCTTTGACATTCTAACTTCTTTTTTACCCTCAAGAAGATGAACTAATTGCATAACAATAAATTCTAGTTGCTCTTTCTTATAGCCCAAGGCCTCTGTCACTGCTTTCATTCTTTTAATATAGCCATGATGATCAGCTCCAATAAAGATTATATTCTTTTTAAATCCTCTATCAAACTTATTTTTCAAATAAGCTACATCTGAAAGAAGATAAGCCTCTTCTCCTGTTCCTTTAATCAAAACCCTATCTTTATCGTCGCCAAATTTAGTTGATTTAAACCACAAAGCATCGTCTTTCCCATAGGTTAATTTCTTCTTTTTCAATAATGCTAAAACCCTATCAACTTCTTTGTTTTTATACAAACTCTTTTCTGAAAACCAAACATCAAACTTGATTTTCATGTCTTTTGTAATTATTTTCTGATTAGTTTTTTGGATTTGTGATACTGTTCTTTTCTCTCCTTTATATAGCCCTTTCTTTAAGTCCTCTATTTGCTTGCCACGATCATTAATATAGAATTCACGAGCGACATTATAGCCTGCTTTTTCCAAAATATTAGATAAGACATCTCCTCCAAATCCTCCTCTTCCATTTCCCAAAGTCAAAGGGCCAGTTGGGTTGGCAGAAATAAACTCAACATTTATTTTTAATCCCTTTCCTGTTTTAGAGCTTCCATACTTTTCTTTTTTTTCCAAAATCCCTTTAATTTGTTTTTGCAAATATTCTTTAGAAATAAAAAAATTAATAAATCCTGGTCCGGCTATTTCAACCTTTTCAAACATCTTGTTGTCTTTAATTTTATCTACTAACTTTTCGGCTACTTCTCTCGGGTTCTTTTTCCCAGATATTATCATAGCTATATTAGTAGAATAATCCCCGTGAGTTTTTTCTCCCGGTTTTTCAATTAAAACACTTGCATTCCCTATTATTTTTTTAATTTCATTTCTCACCATTATATACAGTTTAACTTATTTCCAAGACAAAATAAAGAGGATGGGCTTCTTAGAGGTGACTCTGTCTCTAGATTATCTAAAAATGTTGAACTAAAGAGTAGAAAGGTAACAGAAAGGCAGAAAGCAGAAAGGGGACGCTCCACTTTTAGTCGGGGTTTTAGGCGTTTCTTGAAAATCACTCCTCAAGGAACGACCTTTCCCGTGATTTTCTCTGACGCTTCCCAAGTAAGAAGATTTTTGAACTTTGCCTTGATAAAGAATTTATTTTACAAAATCAATTTTGAGATTTCTATTAAATGCAGAGGCAATTTTTTGAAGAGTATCTGTAGTAAAGTTTTGCTGACCTGCTTCTATTCTGGCAATAACACTTTGAGTAGTGTCTACTTTTTTTGCTAACTGCTCTTGAGAAAGATGTTCTTTTGTTCTCATTTGAGAAATTTTATAAGCGATTTCAAGACGGTGTTTTTCTTTTTCAAACGCCTTTTTGAAACCTTTATCTTTCATTTTAGATTTAAAATGTTTTTCGTAATTAGTTAATTTAGTCATATTTGTTTTGATTTATTAAAAAGTCTTGATAATTATTTATAGCTTTTTTAATTTCTTGGTTTGGAGTTTTCTTTGTTTTCTTTAAGAAAGCATGTAGAAGAATAATCTTTTTGTTAATAAATGTGAAGTAGAATATTCTGTGATGATTTTTAGAAAAATCCACTCTTAATTCTCTAATTTTGCCTTTAATATGTTTTGAATAAGGTTCATCTAAATACCCCTGACTATCTTTTAAAATTTCTAAATAACTAAAAAACTTCAATTGTTCTTTTTTAGATAATTTATTTATATAATCTTCAACTAATGTTTTCCCTTTATGATCAACATAATATTGAATTCTATATTCTTCTGATGTTCCCATTATTCCTTTATAGCATATATGCTATACATGTGTCAATAGTTATTCTGTGGAAAACCGAAAACCTCAAATTCAATGAACCTGGTTCATTGAACCAGGCCTATTGAATTATTTAAAAGGGGTTCTTTAATATTACATATATAATATTAACGCACTCCTCTTGCTAGGGGGAAAGGGGGACGCTCCACTTTTAGTCGGGGTTTTAGGCGTTTCTTGAAAATCACTCCTCAAGGAACGACCTTTCCCGTCGTAATGAATGAGGTTGAGCCTCATTCATTCACTCCTCCTCAAGGTCGCACCTTTTCCGTGATTTTCTTTGATGTTTCTCAATAAAATCAATAAATTAAATAAGCCTGGTTTATTAAACCAGGCTTATTTAATTTATTTTTGGGGCAACTTGTTCTATAATTTTTTGAAATATTTCGGGATTGTTTTCAGCTAAATCGGCTAATATCTTTCTGTCTAATTCAATCTTATTATCCTTCAATGCTTTTATAAACTTACTATATGATATTCCTTGAGCCTTAGAAGCCGAACTGATATGAGTTTGCCAAAGCTGACGAAAGGTTCTTTTTCTAACTTTTCTGTCTCTATATGAATATGTCCAAGCATGCAATAAAGCATCTTTAGCTGCCTTATACTTTGACTTTCTTCCCCAACGAAAACCCTTAGTATGTTTTAATACATTTTTTCTTCTTTTATGGGCTGATACTCCTCTTTTTATTCTAACCATATTATCTAGCTAACTTTTTAATTTTCTTAGCCATAAACCCAGTGATAAGAACCAACTTTCTGGTTTTTCTTACAAAATGCCCTGATTTCTTCGCCCTTAAATGATCTTGACCGACAGCTCGGCGAAGAACCTCTCCTGTTTTTGTTATCTTAAATCTTTTTGTTATTGATTTTCGTGTTTTCATAATGTTATAATGCAAATCTACGAATCCATGCAAATGCTACGAATTATTTGTTCACATGTATTATAATTATTTTTTTGTAATTATCATTGAGAATCCCCTAGGTTGTCTTTTTAAATCTCTTTCTGTTTTTACTGGTAATATCTTATTAAGAGTTTCAATAAATTTCATTATCTTGTCTCTAGCGAAATCTCCATGAGCTTTCTCCCTTCCTTTTAATCTTAACTCTATCATTACCTTATCTCCAATTTTTAAAAACTTTTCGGCTTGCCTAGCTCTTGTTTCAGCATCATGATCTGAAATACCAAAAGTTAATCTTATATGTTTCAGCTCTCCTCCTTTGTTGTGCTTAGCCGATTTTTCTTTCTTCTTCAAAGCATATATATACTTTCCGTAATCCATTATCCGACAAACCGGTGGAATTACCTTTTCTGTTACTTGAATCAAGTCAAATCCCTTTTCTTTAGCTTTAGCAATAGCCTCTTCTAACGGCAAAAGTCCAAGCTGTTCTCCAGTTTCATCTATCAATCTGACTTCTTTGGCTCTTATTCTTTCGTTTATTAATGTTTTTTTTGTTTGTGGTTGTTTTTTTTTATACATTAGTGGAGATGGAGAGATTTGAACTCTCGTCAAAAAGTTTAATTAAAATAGGTCTACAAGCTTAGTTCGTAAGAACAGGTTTTTGCTTCAAATTTTTAAATAGTTTTTTGAAGCGAGAAAAACTATCGATCTCGATGATATAACACCCAATCTCATCTATCGAGCATGCGATAAGGTGGATGGCTCGGCTTTACGCGAAAGCTAGAGCGGGTTTCTTAAATAAGTTGGCACCTATAAAAGATTGTAAAAGTTTAACGAGATTTAAGCTCGACTTGCACTATTTTAAATAATTCTTCCTTCGAAGCCTGTCATCCCCTAGTATTTATCTCTCTCTTTATGTCTCTATCAATATCTCTTTTCTTGATTACTTCTCTTTTGTCTATTTTCTTCTTTCCTTTACCTATTCCGAACTCGAGTTTTATTCTAGCATATTTAGTATAAACTTTCAAGGGCACCAAAGTCAATCCTCTTTCCCGTGTCTTCCCAATAAGATAACTTATTTCTTTTTTATTTAAAAGAAGCTTTCTCATTCTCTCGGGATCATATTCAGAAGAAGTGTTTTTAGGTTGGTAGGGAGGAATATTAGAACCAACTAAATATGGTTCCTCCCCTCTTATTATAACATAAGACCCCTTTAAGCTAATATTTCCATTTCTAATTGACTTAACCTCTTGGCCATTCAAAACAATCCCTGCTTCAAATTTTTCAAGGATCTCATAATCAAACACTGCTTTTTTGTTATTGGCCAATACTTTCATATATTTCTGTCACTTTCATCTTACCTCTTTATATATTTCCCTGCAAGCCAAGATAAAGGCCTGCGTTGTTGAACACAGGCCCTTGTTTTTTTATTCTGTCTATTCTATCATCGCACAACTCATACAAAGATTTTCTCTGGAAGTATTAAGAACCCTAACTAAGTCCTCAATTGTGTTGTAAGACAATCCATCGACTCCTAGATATTTAATTCTTTCTGAAATTTTGGGATGTAATTCGGTTAAAACTTCTCCCCTCTTGGTTGTTGCTCCAAAAGGACAATAAGAAAGAATTTCTGGATATGAGGCTCTGACATAAATTTTGACTTTTATCTTCTTTTCAGACACTCTTCTTTCATATATAAATCTTAGCTTAGGCACTAAGTTCCCTCTGACTTGAGTTCCTCTCACAACAGAATCTTCACAGATAACTATTTCGATACATTGATTTTCCAATATATCATTAGCGATATTGGACAAGTTCTCCTTTTTCAACATGTCTATAAAGTTCACAATTGTCTTGCCAGTGATTATTATTTTGTAATGAGCTCTTTCTTCTCTTTCTTTTGGGGTTAGTCCTAAAAAGCTTCTTACAAAACCATATTTAATCAAATCTTCATGATAATAAGGGACTCTTTTTAGCGTCACCTTTCCTGAAGCTATTTGTCGATTAACCTCATTATCAAACTCTTGCTTATAGCCAATAGCATGGGAACGACCCGAATCGGGTACCGGTAAGATTATGTGAGGATTAAGACCATCAGCAATGTCTCTTTTGGCAAAACAAGCTCCCAACTTCTCTCTGATTTCGGCAGCTGGTATTCCATGAACAATTGCTCCAGGAGATGAGGTGTAAACACCATAGAAACTACATGCTTTCTCCTTGCATTTATGAGATTCTACTTTATTCCAGTCTCCATTTTTCAAGAGAATGGTTTCTCCGGGCTTAACGTTGCGAACAATATCGAATTCTAGATTATAGAATCCTACACACTCAGAAGAAACTATTACCGCACTATATTTTCTATGTTTTCCAATAACCAACGGCCAACGTCCAGCATCACAGCGAGTAACAATCACGCCCTCTTGAGAAAGAACCAGAAAAGAATAAGCTCCTTCAATTCTTTTTCTTATCTTCTCTATGCCCTGCATAAAGTCGGACCCTTTAACTAAAAGTTTGGCAATTATTTCAACATCATTCCACGTTTCAAAAAGATGCCCGTCATCAACTTCAAACTCTCTCACAATTTGATCACGATTAATAATGTTGCCGTTGAAGCAAACCACGAAAGGACCGAATTTAGATCTTTTTACATGAAATGGTTCTTCGGCCGATCCACAATAACTTATTGCTTCAGAGCCATTAAATTTTTTCATCTTGGATTTGAAATTAGTTTGAAAAGATCCCGGCATAGTTTCGCTGACAATAATTCCTGATGCATCAATAGACGCTAATCCGCAATGCATTTCTCCTAAATGCCTATTATATGAAGTCCCCCAAAAAAGCTTCTCTCTAAAAAACGCGTTACCACAAGAACCCATGCTTAAGCCAAATAATCCTGCCATCTCTTTTCTCCTTTTCTTGAATCGTCCCTTTTTTCAATTTTCAATTATCAACGAACAACATCAATATCTTTTAATATTTCTTACTATTTTTTACTATTTCTTACTATTTCTTACTATTTCTTACTATCATATCACTCCAAAAAAAACAAGGATTTAAAACTAGGCCAGGCCTAGTTAGGCCAAGCCTAGCACAAATCACTCTAAATAAAGATCGCTAGCTATATTATATTTTTTACTTAACAGAGTATTTTTGATAAATTCTTCGTATTTTTCTGAAGTTGGAAAAAATTCTTCATATATTCCTTTTTCAATAATGATTGAATCTCTTAATCCAAGATATTCTGGATTGGTTCCAAAAGAATAAGTTCTTGCAAAATTCATAATTTCTTCCAAGTTTTCTAATCCTTTTTCTTTTAATTCTGACTCTATTAATTGACCTGGGTTAATAACGTTTATATACACTAATAAATATTGCAAATGAATATCATTTTTTATTTCTACCGCTTTGAATGGTCCTTGGAATAATCCACCTACACGATCGTACTTTTTATTAAAATACATAACATAGCCCGTTCCTAATTTGTGCATAAATCGGGAAATACCATTTTCCTGAATTTCCTCAACTAACAAATGGAAATGGTTCGGCATTAAACAATCGGCCATAATTCTAACTAATGGAGTTCTGTCTTTACGATTATTATTAATAAATTTTTTTAATAAGTTAAAATTAATTCTACCCTTATTTTCTCTTTCTATCTGATAAAGGATATTAAACGAACTGTTTTCATCATTAAATAAAAACATCGCTTGAAGAAATCTCCACATATCAGAATTATTATTAAAAATATTACATTTATTCACACCTCTATTGTAGGCATGATAAAATTTTCCTGGTTCAAATTTAATTTTTCTCATTTTATTTGTTTTGTACTAGGCCTGGCCTAATTAGGCTAGGCCTAGTACAATTATTTGAAGGATTGGAGGAGGATTGAAAGAGGTTGGGTGTTTATGATGTCTTCTTTTTCGGCCCAGCCACGACGAGCTTGAGAAACTCCAAAATTCATAAGGTCTAACTGGCTTATCTGATGGGCATCAGTTCCGATCACCATTTTCACTCCCGCTTTTTTAGCTTTTCGGATATTAGAATCCTTAAGATCTAGGCGAGCCGGAGAAGAATTAATTTCTAAAATCGTTTCTGTCTTTTTAGCCGTTTCCAATATTTTATCAAAATCAAATTGATACTCATCACGTTGCTGAAGAATTCTTCCCGAAGGATGAGCAATAATATCAACATTTGGATTCTCCATAGCCATGATAATTCTTTGAGTCATTTTTTCTTTGTCTATTTTCAAAGCCGAATGAACTCCAGCGATAACATAATCCATCTGCTCTAAAACTTTATCTGAAACATCGATAGAGCCATCTGTTAGAATATTGGCCTCGCATCCCCATAATACTCTGAATTTTAAATTTTCAATTTTAAATTTTAAATTAATTTTGTCTATCTCTTTTTTTTGTTTCAATAATTGTTTTTCATTTAAACCATGCTCTATTTTTAAAAATTGCGTGTGATCCGAAATGCCAATATATTCGTATCCCATTTTCATCGCTTTTTTAGCGATAACCGCAATTGAATCATTTCCTCCATTCCACTTAGAATGACAATGCAAGTCTCCTTTTATATCTTTCAGCTCAATAATTTTAGGAATTTTTTTGAAATCTAATTCACTCTCTCTTAATTCCGGCGGAATCCAGTCAAGTCCAATTGCCCTATAAACCTCTTTTTCTGTTTTCCCGGCTATCATTTTAGCTCCCCTAAAAACACCGTATTCATTTAATTTTAATTCCTTGCCAATAGCAATCCGACGAGTAATAATATTATGTTCTTTAGATCCAGTAAAATACTGTAAAGCTGATCCATAACTTTTAGCTGGCACCACTCTCAAATCAACATCTACTCCCTCTTTAATTCTTACTGATGACTTAGTTGTTCCATGACCCCAGACCTTAACAACATCGGGCAAAGAAACAAAAAAAGTCATAACTTCTTCCGGCTTTTTAGAAACGATTAAAATATCAACATCGCCAACTGTTTCTTTTCTTCTTCTAAAAGAGCCAGCCGTGCTTATTTTTTCAACTTCTTTTAAGTTACTTAATTTATCTAAGATATCTTCAACAACTGGCGTTATTTTCCCAAGTAAAAATCTTCCGCTACTTCTTTCCAAGAAAGCAATCCCCTCTAAAATATTCTTTTCGGTTTTCTCTCCAAACCCTTCTAATTTAGCGATCTTGTTTTTCTTAGCTGCTTTTTCTAAATCCTTGAGATTCTTAATTTTTAACTTATCGTAAAGAACCTTGGCTTTTTTAACACCCATTCCTTCAACGGCAATAATTTCTTCTAATTTTATCGGCGTTTCTTTTTTAAGTTTTTCGTAATCCCTAATAAATCCCGTCTTTAGATATTCTTCTATTTTTGAAGCAATATGCTTACCTACTCCAGGAATCTTTTCTAAATCTTTCATATCTTCAACGCTCTCTTGTAAAGTTTCTAAAACTTCGGCCACTTTTCGATAGGCCTTAGACCTAAAAGAACTATCTTCCATTTCAAGATAGTTCGCCATACTATTAAATATTTTTGCCAATTCTTGGTTTATGTTCATATTTGTAGAAACCTATGATTTAGGCATAGGATAAACTCTTTTTTGAGGAACCTTAGGCAAGATATCTTTTATTATAAGTAAAAATAATAGAGCGGCTAATACATTTAAAACAGTCACTCCGATAAACAACGGCGTAAAACCAAATTGACTAGCTATTGTTCCACCAACAATTCCAGCTATTCCGCCTCCAAGCCCCATAGCTGAACTATCTAGACCCCAACATAAGGCCTCTCTTTTTTTAGGAATATGGCGACCAAAGATTGCGTACCAAGATGGAACTGCCATAGCCATTCCCAACGCATGAATCACTTGACCAGCATATATGTGCCAAGCTTCCGTAGAGAAAAGAAAAATAACAGGGCTAACCGCGGTTAAAAGAGTTCCTAAAAATAAAGCCAGATGATCATCTTTTTCTCCATGGTTTTTATCTAAAAAGTTAGCTATTGGTATTTGCAAAATAGATTTTAACACCAAGTAAATTCCAACAGCTATTCCAGCAACTCGAACATCCCCTCCCGGAACATTCTTAACAATAAAAACTGCTAAAATCGGACTGATTAACCCCCACCCAGAATTCATAAATAAATCCGAATAGATCATTATCTTCACCACCTTATTTATTTTGTTTCTTTTCTTTTTTCTTTTCACCATATTCATGTATTATACATTACTTAGAAATAAAACAAAAGAAAAAGTGACCGAGTCACTTTCGTTAAAGTGACTCGGTCACCTTTTTAACTCTAATTATATTTTATATTCTTTATTCTATAGACCGCTTTCATCGGTGATGAAACAGTAACCTCGTCACCAACCTTGTGACCTAATAGAGCACTGCCCACCGGCGACTCATCACTAATTCTTCTTAGCATTGGGTTAGCTTCTAATGTTCCAACAATTGTAAATTCATCTTTCTGATCACCAACCTGAACAGCAATCGTTGCTCCTAAAACAACTGTATCTTTTTTGGGTGGTTTTTTGATTATAACGGCTTTCTCTATAATAACTTCCAGTTCGGCCAACCTTGTTTCAAGAAAATTCAAATCTTCTTGAAAAGCCAGATAGTCAGGATTTAAATCTTCTGACTCCCAAATACTGGGAACATCTCCCTTAATCTTATTAGATCTAAGAACTTTTAAAGTTTCGTATTCTTTCTTCAATTTATTCAATCCCTCTTTTGTTAAATAAAAATTGTTTCTTTCTTCCATAATGCCTGTTTCTCCACCTTCATTTTAGTCCGCCAAGAAACTTTGTCAAGCATCTTATTTTTAATAACCCATTGGAGACATTTGAGGCATTCCACCAGCTGACGATCCGCCAGCTGGCGGATCTGGTTGATTTGCAACCACAACTTCTGTGGTTAAAAACATGCTGGCAGCAGAGGCTGCGTTTTGCAAAGACGATCTAACAACTTTAACTGGATCAACGATTCCTAGTTCCGTTAAGTTTCCATATTTTAAAGTATTGGCATCAAAGCCATATCCTTCGCCTTGCTCTTTTACCTTTTGAACAACAACAGCTCCATCTATTCCAGAGTTTTGAGCAATCTGTCTAATTGGTTCTTCTAAAGCCCTTTTTAAAATACTTATTCCAATTTTTTCATCTCCTTCAATTTGAATTTCATCTAGCTTCAAACTTGCTCTTAATAAAGCCGTCCCGCCACCAGGAACGATCCCTTCTTCAACGGCTGCCTTGGTTGCCGAAAGAGCATCTTCTGTTTTATGTTGTTTTGCTTTCTGCTCTACTTCCGTAGCAGCTCCAACTTTAATTACTCCAACGCCTCCTGAGAGCTTAGCCAATCTTTCTTGAAGTTTTTCTTTTTCAAAATCAGAAGCTGAGTCAATTTGAGTTTTAATTTGAGCTAATCTGCTATCAATTTTTTCTTGATCTCCCTTGCCTTCAACAATGGTAGTATTTTCTTTGGTTGAAACAATTCTTCGACAAGAACCAAGCATATTTAATTCAACATTTTCTAATTTCAACCCCTTTTCTTCAGAAATAACTTCCGTTCCAGTAACAACAGCTATATCATTAAGCATCTCTTTCTTTCTATCTCCAAATCCGGGAGCTTTTATTGCCAAAACATTAAAGACGCCTCTTAACTTATTAACTACCAAAGTAGCCAAGGCCTCTCCGGTAATATCTTCAGCGATAAGAACTAATTCTTTTTTACCAGCTTGAGCTATTTTTTCTAATACTGGTAAAATCTCACTTAAAGCGGAAATCTTTTTATCTGTTATTAAAATCATTGGTTCCTCATAAACAGCTTCCATTCTTTCAGCGTTCGTAATCATATATGGAGAGATATATCCTTGGTCAAACTGAAGACCTTTGACAATATCTTTCTCAATTCCAAATGTTTTTGATTCTTCAACCGTAACCACTCCGTTCTTTCCAACCTCATCAATAACTTCAGCGATTAAATTTCCCAATTCTTTATCTTCAGCAGAGATAGTGGCCACTTGAGCCATTTCTTCTTTAGTAGTAATCTGCTTAGCCATTCCTTTTAATACATCAACAACTTTATCAACTCCTTTTTCAATTCCTCTTTTTAATGCTAAAGGATTAGCTCCAGCGGCAACATTTTTTAGTCCTTCGTTAATCATTGCTTGAGCCAAAACAACGGCAGTGGTTGTTCCATCGCCAGCAACATCATTAGCTTTTTCAGCCACCTCTTTAACAATTTCAGCTCCTAAATTTTCTATTTTATCTTCTAGCTCAATTTCTTTAGCAATAGTTACTCCATCATTAGTAATCATTGGCGAACCATAACCTTTGTCTAAAACAACATTTCTACCTTTTGGGCCAAGAGTAACCTTAACAGCGTTAGCTAATTTATCAACTCCGGCTTTTAATTGTCTTCTTGCTTCCTCCTGAAACTTAATTTGTTTTGCCATATTATTCTACAATAGCAAGAATATCTCCTTGCTTTGCTATTAAATATTCTTTATCTTCTATTTTTATTTCTGTTAAACTATATTTTGAAAATAGCACTCTATCGCCTACTTTTACTTTCATCGCAATAATCTTCCCCGCTTTCTCATGTCCAGGACCAACGGCAACAACCATACCTTCTTCAGGTCTTTCTTTTTCGGCAGTATCAGGTAAATAAATACCACTTTTAGTTTTTTCTTCGGATTTGATCGGTTCAATTAAAACATGATCAAATAATGGTTTTATATTCATAATGTTTTCTTTAATTAATTTTTATATATTTGTATTCTACCCAAAACAAAAACCCTGTCAAGAGCTCGTATTAACTCATCTAAAATCAAACCAAAAGGACATCGCTTGCATCATTTAATTTCTAACCGAAATTAGTTAAGATTTGTAATTAAATAACTAAGTTTTAATTACAAATCTATGATGGACATGAAATCAAGAAATCAATAT
>JAHJSY010000037.1 GCA_018830125.1 Patescibacteria group bacterium
AGCGAGCTTGAAAGAATCGTTGAGGAAGCACCCATTTCAAAAGTAGTAGCCGTTATTTTAAGGCACGCTGTTGACGGGAGTGCCTCGGATATTCATATTGAACCAGGAAGAGAGAAATTAAGAGTCAGGTTTAGATTAGATGGTATATTGCATGCTAGTATATTCTTGCCGTTAAGAACTTTGCCGGCGATTGTTGCCAGAATTAAAATTTTATCTACTTTAAAAATAGATGAAACAAGAGTTCCGCAAGACGGTCGTTTTTCAGCTAAAATCGCTGATCGTAATATTGATTTCAGAGTCTCTACTTTGCCAACTAATTTGGGTGAAAAAGTTGTTATCAGAATACTAGATCCCGAACAAAGAAAGGTTAACTTTGAAGAATTAGGAATGACCGGAAGAAACTTGGATGTTGTTAAGAGATCTTTTAAAAAGACATTTGGAATGATTCTAGCTGTTGGACCTACCGGATCAGGTAAATCAACAACTCTTTATGCTGTTTTGAGTGTCTTCAATAGAGAAGAGGTTAATATCTTAACTCTAGAAGATCCAGTTGAATATTCTATAGAAGGGGTTAATCAATCACAGGTAAGACCAGAAATTGATTATACTTTTGCTAATGGTTTGCGTTCTGCCTTAAGGCAAGATCCTGATATATTAATGGTTGGTGAGATTAGAGATGAGGAAACAGCATTATTGGCTGTTCATGCATCTTTAACAGGTCATGTTTTACTTTCCACTCTGCATACTTCTAATGCGGCAGGTGCTATTCCAAGATTGGTTGATATGGGTATTAAGCCATTTTTACTTCCTCCAACTTTAAATATAATTATAGGTCAGCGATTAATAAGAAAACTTTGTGTTCATTGTAGAGAGAAAGTAAAGCCAAATCCACAGGCGTTAGCAATGGTCACAAAAACCATAAGCGAAATTCCAGAAAGTAGCCGTAAAGAATTAGATATTCCCGAAGAGATAGAGATTTATAAGCCAAAAGGATGCAAGAGGTGTAGCTCTGGCTATTTGGGGAGAATTGGAATTTATGAAGTTCTTGAGATGACTGACGAGCTAGCTAATTTAATTCTAGTCAAGCCGTCTGAGATGGAAATTAAGAAAGAAGCTAATCGCCAAGGGATGATTACTATGAAACAAGATGGTATACTAAAAGTATTAAAGGGTTTAACATCATTAGAAGAAATTCTTCGTGTCGCCGAAGAAAAGTAATAAACAAAATTATGAAGAAAATACTACTTATAGAAGACGATCCATTTTTGATTGACATCTATACAACCAAGTTAAAAGAAGCAGAATATGCTGTTAGCGTTGCCGAAGACGGTGATACGGCTTTAAGAAAAATAAAAGATGAAATGCCCGACTTGATGCTTTTGGATATTGTTTTGCCTAACTTCAATGGCTGGGAGATTTTAAGGAAGGTTCATTCTGACGAGAAAACAAAAAACATTAAAGTAGTAATTTTATCTAATCTTGGAGAAAAAGAAGAAGTTGAAAAAGGCATAAAGCTAGGAGCTGTAAAATATTTAGTCAAAGCCCACTATACTCCAAGTGAGGTAATAGAAGAAATAAAGAAAATATTATGAATTATAAAGATTTATTAAAAGAGTTATTAGAAACGGTTTTACAACAAAAGGCCTCTGATTTTCATATTTCAGTTGGGCATCCACCTATTTTACGTATAGGAGGACGACTAATTAGCTTAGTCAGAAGAAGGGAACTTACTCAAGGGGACTCTAAAAGTCTTGCTTTCGAGCTAATGACTGATGTTCAACAAGAAAGGTTTCTAGCTAATAAGGAAATTGATTTTTCATATAATTTTGAAGATAAAGCTAGATTTAGAGTGAATATATTTTTTCAAAGAGGGTCTATTTCTTGTGCTTTGCGTTATATAACAGATAAAATTCCTACTATTGAAGAGTTGAGCATGCCGGCTATTACTCATGAGTTTATAAGACCAGCTCAAGGATTCGTCTTAATTACTGGACCTTCAAGTCAAGGGAAATCAACCACTTTGGCGGCCATGATTGACGAGTTGAATCACACTAAGCCAGTTCATATTATTACTATTGAAGATCCTATTGAGTATGTTTTTAAAGATGATAGAGCTTTAATTGACCAAAGAGAATTAGGTCATGACACAATGAGTTTTAGCAAAGCGTTAAAATCAACTTTTCGTCAAGATCCAGATGTGATTATGGTCGGGGAAATGAGAGATTCGGAAACAATTTCAACAGCCATTACTGCCGCTGAAACGGGTCATCTAGTATTTGCCACCTTGCATACTAATTCAGCTTCTCAAAGCGTTCATAGGATTGTTGATAGTTTTCCGGGAGAACAACAAGACCAGATAAGAGCTCAATTATCGGGCTCTTTGGTAGGAATAATTTCTCAACGGCTAGTACCAAGAATTAATGGAGGTCTTATTCCGGCTTGTGAAATAATGCTTAATACGCCAGCCGTTTCTAATCTAATAAGAGAGAATAAAGTACATGAATTACCTATGGTAATTGAGACATCAAGTGAGATAGGAATGATTTCTTTAAATAGATATTTAGCTGATTTGGTAAGGGCTAAAGAAATTGCCATGGATGCTGCTCAAAATTATTCACTCAACCCAATGGAATTAAGAAGCTTAGTAAAACGTTAACACGACGCCAATACACGAATTAACACCAATGATACGAATAATTCGTAACATTGGTGAACCATTAGCGTATTAGTGTCGAGTCTTATGAAATTCAATTATCAAGCCCGAACTAAGATGGGCGATATAAAAACAGGAGTTGTTGAGGCCTCTACAAGAGACGCCGCTTTTAAGGTGTTAAAATCACATGGTCTTTATGTGACCATTCTAGAAGAGGCAAGTATGCCTTTTTATGCTAAAAAAGTTGGTCTTATGGAAATAATTACCAAGAAAGATATTGTTATTTTTTCAAGGCAATTAGCCATAATGATCAAGTCAAAAGTTCCTATTGTTGAAACGCTAAAAACTATTGCCAAACAGACAAGAAAGCACAAGTTCAAAGATGCCATATTAAAAATTGCTGAAGAAGTAGAGGGGGGAAGTACTCTCTCTAAATCTTTTTCTCTTTATTCAAAATTATTCTCCCCTTTTTATATCAACATGATTAAATCGGGAGAGGTTTCTGGCAAGTTAAGTGAGATATTCTTGCATCTAGCTGATTATCTAGAAAAAGAAGACGCTTTTCGTTCAAAGATAAGGGGGGCTATGATTTATCCTATTTTTGTTATAATTGTCTTTATCGCAGTAGTTGGGATAATAATGATTTATGTTATTCCTCAATTAGCTGAAGTATTAGAGGGGTCAGATCAAGAATTACCGATGCTCACAAAAATAGTTATGGCTTTTTCAGATTTTTTACAAACTAGTTGGTGGCTTGTTTTGTTAGTTCTGGGAGGTATTGTTGGTGGTTTTATTCAATTTGCTAGAAGCGAATATGGTAAGGATTTTTTTGATCGCCTTTTTCTTAAAACACCCATCTTGAAAGGATTTCTTAAAAAGTTGTATCTTTCTCGTTTTGCTTTAAACTTATCTACTCTTATTTCAGGTGGCTTGCCAATAGTTGGAGCTTTGACTATTACTGGAGAAGTTGTTGGTAATAATTATTATAAAGAGGTTATTTTTAAAACAAGAGATGGAGTTAAAAGAGGAGAGCCAATGAGTTCTGTTCTGGAAAAATATCCAGATGTTATTTCCCCTTTGTTTTTTCAAATGATAATTGCTGGAGAAAAAACTGGCTCTGTTGATGAATCATTATTAAATGTTGTTGATTTTTATGAGAAAGATGTTGAAAGAAGTTTAGATACTTTTGTCCGTCTTTTAGAGCCAATCTTTATTATTTTATTAGGTGGTGTCGTTGCTGGATTGATGGGAGCTGTCCTAATGCCATTATATTCCGGAGGCATGATGTAGTTATCCACATATTGACTAGTTGTTATTATGATATAATCAAAGTAAGTGTATAAAGATACATAACTAAAAAGGTCGAGTTATAAATTTTTTTAACCGAAAATAAAATGAAAAAAGGTTTTACGTTAATTGAATTATTGGTTGTTATCGCTATCATCGGTATCTTGGCTTCTATCGTATTGGTATCTCTTGGAACAGCTAGAAACAAAGCAAAGGACTCTGCTATCAAAGCAGAACTAGCCGGCCTAAGGGCATCCGCCGAAATGTTTGCTACAGACAATAGTGAAAGTTATACTGGTTTTTGTGCTAATACTGGTGCTAATGGTGGAGCAAGAATTAGCACTGCTATCACAGGACATGGATCAGCAATGACATGTAACGATGCTGCGGCCGCTTGGGCAGCATGTGCTCAATTGGTAGGTACTACTGGTGATTATCAATGTGTTGATAGTAATGGGACATCAAAGCAAACCACAGGAACATGTAGTACTGGTTTGGGCGTTGCTACCGTTTGTCCATAAAGATTTAATGTTTGATTTTTTCTTAAAAAAGAAAAAAAGTAGAGAACTCAGTCCCGCAAAAAGCGGGACTGGGTTTACTCTAATAGAGCTATTAGTTGTTATCGCTGTTATTGGCTTAATGACAGTTATTGTTTTAGTTGCTTTAGGCGATAATAAAAAGAGGGCAAAAGAAACAACTATCAAGTCGTCTTTAATAGAAGTTGTGAAGTCAGCCGAATTTTTAAGAATTAGTGTTGCTAGCTATGATGGGGTCTGTGATCCAGCAGACATCACCTTATCTAGCGATGGTAATTTCGGAAAACTGAAGTTGTATATAGCTTCTCAAGGAGGAACAGTTAGTTGTAATAGCACCGATGAGGCCTTTGCTGTTATTTCCACCATAATGGACAATAGTTGTTGGTGTGCTGACTGGGAAGGATCTTCAAAAAAAATAGAACTAACCCCACCAGAAACCTGCGAAAGCATTTTGATATCCACCACCTGCCCGTGAATCGTAAATTACATAAAAAGCTACGATCGTGGCTTTTTATGTAAAGTAGAATTTGTTTTTTTGGATAGATTTTGTATAATAGAGTAATGTTCAATATCATTGTTTTTATTTTTGGGCTATTTATTGGGAGTTTTTTGAACTGCGTGGTTTATCGTATTGAGAGTAAAAAGAGTTTTTTGAAAGGCAGGTCTTTTTGTCCTCACTGTAAGCATACTTTATCTTGGCTGGATCTAATTCCAATTTTTAGTTATTTATTTTTAGAAGGTAGATGTCGTTATTGTTCTAAAAAGATATCTGTTCAATATCCTCTTGTTGAGTTATTAACAGGTGCATTGTTTTCTTTAATTCTTTGGAATTTCGGGCTTAGTTTAGCGTTTGGGTTTTGGGTCTTGGTTTCCTCTCTTTTAATAATTCTTTTTATATACGACCTAAAGCATTTTATTATCCCTGATAGAGTTATTTATCCAGCGATTTTATTAACTTTAGTATTTAGAATTTGGAATTTTGTTGGAAATTGGGAATTAGGAATTGGATATTTTGGTGCTACTATTGGAGCAGCTGGGTTTTTCTTAACAATATTCTTAATTTCGCGAGGGAAATGGCTCGGCTTTGGTGATGTTAAGTTAGCTATTCTTATAGGTTTATTGCTTGGATTTCCTAATATTCTAGTTTCTCTATTCTCTGCTTTTTTAATTGGTGCTATAATAGGAGTAGGATTAATATTTTTAAAAAAGAAAACATTAAAAAGCGAAGTTCCGTTTGGTCCGTTTCTGATATTGGGTATATATATCGCTTTATTTTTCGGAGATCAAATAGTTAAATGGTATCTAAATATATTAATATGAGCAAGGGTTTTACTGTTCCAGAAGTTTTAGTAGTAATATCGATAATTGCAATTTTATCTTTAATTATGCTTCCTTATTATGATGTTGCTAAACAACAGCTGGCTGTTGATCGTTCAGCAAGTAAGTTAGCTCAAGATATTCGTCTAGTTATAGAAAAAGCAAAATCAACTCAAGAAGAGCCAGCTTGTGGAAGTAGTTATAGTTATGGCTATGGGATTAGATTAAGAACAAATGATTTAGGAGAGTATCTGCTATTTGCTGATTGTGATAATAATAATAATTATGACTTAAGTGATGAATTAATTGGGCAAGGCCCGATAGAATTTGAAGATGGAGTTGAGATAGAAAGTTTAAGCAGAAATAATCTTAATATAGTTTTTAGACCACCTGATCCAACGGTTACTATAAGTAATAATGATGATATGGCAACAATTATTATTAGATCTGTTCAGTATCCAGAAAAAAAAAGAACAATAATTATAAATAAAATTGGCTTAATTGACATAAATTAAAATGAATAAGGGGTTTACTATATTAGAATTACTGGCAACAATTGTTGTTATTTCTATTGGGGTATTAGGTGCTTATTCTGTTGCTCAAAAGATATTTTCTCTTACCTTTATCTCAACAAATCATCTAACTGCTGCTTATCTTGCTCAAGAAGGAGTAGAAATAGTTAGAAATGCCAGAGATACTAATTGGATAGAAGGTGATGATTGGAGGGATGGTTTAGTAAGTACAAATTGGGAAAATACGAACATTCCTAATTATGAAAGAAGAACAACAATTACTTTTAACGATCCTGAACTAGGGATTGTGGTTGAAGTTAGATGGAGTGCAAGAGGAGATACAGGCGAAATAATAATTCAAGAAAACCTATATGGCTGGAAATAATAAAGGATATACATTGGTGGAGATGCTTGTAGTGGTGCTTGTTTTTTCTGTGGTCGTTGGATCAGCGACAAGTGTTTTTGTTTCGGTTATTAAAATACAGAAATATAATTTAAGTCATCAGCAACTTCTAAGTCAAACAAGTTATGCGGCTGAGTTTATGAGTCGATCAATAAGAATGGCTAGAAAAGATTCCATAGGTTGTATTGATGGGTCAAACTATCAAGAAACTGTTTCTAGTATAAAATTTGCTACCTATCATAATGAGTGTTGGGAATTTTATTTAGATAATGGAATGTTAAAAATGGACAAAGATGGGACTGTTTACGATCTAACTTCAGATGATTTTACGGTAAATAGTTTCGTAATTAGCGTTACAGGAGACGGGGCAGATCTTGAACAACCAAAAGTAACAATATCTTTAGAGGTTGTGGGTAATATTTCAATAAGCAGTAAACCAAAAATAAATATTCAAACAACTATTTCTCAACGGAACCTGGATTTGTAAGTGGCGAGGTAGGGGCGACCTTTATGGTCGCCCGCCAATAAATATGCGTCATATATTTTACGGGTAACCACAAGGGATTACCCCTACAAAATCGAAATAGATATTTCTGTGGAAAAGATATTTGCTAATAAATATTAAAAATAGTAAAATTAAATTAAACAATATGAATTTTAGAGAACAAGTCCAAAATTTAGACAAAAAATCTCTTTTGTGTTTGGGAGCAATTATTTTAGTAACTGTTCTTGTTTTTGTCGGTCTCTTTTATTTTCTTTCCAAAGACCAACAAATAAATGTGCAAGAACCACCTAAAAATACGATGAAAGATGTAATAAAATCTCTTACAGCTCCTAGTTCAGGAGAGTCAATTTCAGAAGAAATTCAAGAAAATTTATCAGCTCCTTCAGAATCAGAATCAGAGTTATTAGAAAATAAAGAAGAAATTTTAAAAAATTTAACAGCACCAAATTAGAATATGGCTGAAGAAAATCTTAAAGAACTTGAGAACGAAATTATAAAGCATTTTGATGAGAAAACCGAGGAATCAAAACAGCATTTTGATGAGAAAACCGAGGAATCAAAACAGCATTTTGATGAGAAAACCGAGGAGACAAAACGGCATTTTGATGTTGTAGCTGAAGATTTGAAAAAAGAAATAAAAATTGTTGCCGAGCAGGTAGGATCTAATACGGAAAAATTAGAAGAACATACTCAAAGATTTGATAAAATTAATGACACTCTTGAAATCATCAAGATCGATATTGGGTTTATTAAAAATGACCTTAAACAAAAAATTAATCGTGATGAATTTGCTGTTTTAGAAAAAAGAGTAGGTTCATTAGAAGCAAAAGTAAATGCGTGAATAAATTAAAATTAATAATAATAAAATATAACAAAAAACAATAATATGAAAAAAGAAGCATCATACAAAGCAATTTATTTAACATTTGGTATATTGGTTATTTGCCTAGCCATTGTATCTTATACCATTGCTCAATGGACTGAGCCGGGATCTCCTCCCCCAGGAGGAAATGTAGCTACTCCCTTAAATACTAGTAATATCGGTCAATCAAAGGCAGGGGGCTTAATTCTAAATACTGGTGGAGCTACCAATGGCTTAATTGTTGATCAGGGCAATGTTGGTATTGGGACAATAACTCCCAGTGAAAAATTAGATGTTGTTGGAAATGTAAATATTACTGGAAACCTCCAAGTTGATTCAGCAAGTGATATTTGTATTGATGGAGGAAGTTGTTTGAGCAATGAGCAGGTCGGATTTGGAGATTGGGATAGTACTGATTCCGGACAAGTTGGGGGGACCGGTATAGATTTAGCCAAGGACACTAATTATCAAGCTGCTACTGATGGATTTGTTGTTGTATCATCAGTAGATAATTCAGTTTATCCTACTAATTATGTTAGAGCATATACTGATAGTAATCCGGACCCAATCACTTTGAGGTATGATCCAGAAGGTATTTATGCATGGATGGGTAATTCAAGATGGGGAGCATTGCCATTTATGATGCCTGTTAAAAAATACGATTATTGGAGAGTTGAAAATGTTAAAAAAATTTACTGGATGCCTTTTGGAAATTAAAACATGTAAAAAATAGAGTCAGCTCTGATTTTTTTCTTGGAGAATATCTATGAAACTTGAACATTATTCAGAAAAGAAACTTAAAAAAGAAATAAAAGAAATAAAAGAAATTATTGGAAAATATCTGGATTTTAAAAAATACAAAATTTTCTTTTTTGGTTCAAGAATTAAAACTATAAAATGAAACCAGAAGAAGCTTTAAAAAAATTAAAAAGTTTGGTGCATAAAACAAATGTAAAGAATCACATAGATTTAGAAGAGTCGCATATTAAAGCTGATGGAATTTTGGTTGATTTAATAAAAGAACTTCTGCAAGAAAAAGAACAAAGAATTTTGGGAGAAAAAATAGCCAAGTCTTTTGATGAAATTAATAAATGGTATGCATGAAGATAGTTTATATAAAAGTTTATTAACGGAAGAATTATACTCTAAACTGCCCGGTTATTTAAAATTATTTAAAGAATTAGAAAAAAAATTAAAATAAATGAATTGTTTTCATTGAAATTTTATTAGATCTGTGTTAGTTTAACTTATATGAGTACAGTAACTATTCCTAAAAAAATAACAAAGGGAGAAGAGTTGATAATTCTTCCTCGGAGAGAATACGAGAAACTTTTAAAATTTCCAGAAGAAAAAAAAGTTGATCCTGAACTTGAAAAAGCTCTGGAAGATGTGAGACAAGGCAGGGTAATCGGACCGTTTGTTAATAGTAAAGATCTTATTGATTCTCTTGGAAAATAAGAATTAAAATACACTATACTTTTCATTTCAAACAAAATTATCAATCTTCTTAATGTTAGAAAACATAAATGATAAATAAATTAAGTTATATAAAAATATAAGAAATAATAGGATTATGAATTTGTTTAAAAATAACCCGTAAGTTTATGTTTAAAAAAATCCAAAAAACAAAATTTATTTTATCGGTTTTATTATTTTCGTTAATAATTGTTTTATTTCCAGAGGTTGTTTTGGGTGCTCTTGTTGGGGGAAGTTTAAATGTTTCTCAGATAAATCCAAATATGGTTTTTACCTTTCAAGCTCAAGCGGCAATTACTTGTAGTGCCTTTATTGAAATAGATGACAATGCTGATTTTTCTTCGCTTGTATATTCAGCTCCTGAGGGTTGGGACTATAGTGGTGCAATTAAAACTCATAATGTATCCATCGATTCTTTGCCAGAAAATACAACTCTTTATTGGAGAATTCGAGAGACTAATTGTTGGATGCTAACATTAGTTGTTCTCTCTCAAACTTATAATGGACCAAATTTTATAGTAACACCATTGATTGTAGCACCTACAGTTGTGACTAATAGTGTTATAAATATTGAAGAAACATCGGTGACTTTAAATGGCGATATTACGGATACGGGAGGAGAGAATGCTAGCGAGAGAGGTTTTGAATGGGGAACTGTTTCTGGAAGTTATCCTAACGATTGGACAGAGGTCGGAAGTTATGGAACAGGTGCTTTTAACAGAGGAATTACAGGATTAACTTCATCAACCACTTATTATTTCAGAGCTAAAGCTCGTAATTCAGCTGGTTGGTCTTATGGCGAAGAGTTATCTTTTATAACTGTTACTTCACCTCCACCTCCGCCTTCTTCTCCTTGCGAAGATCATGAGCTTTGGGGTTTTGCTTGGTCAGAGAATATTGGTTGGATAAGTTTTAGTTGCCGGGATACAATGAATTTAGGAGAAGGAGTTGATTATGGAGTAGATATTGATGAAACCAATGATTTGCTTGAGGGCTATGCTTGGTCGGAGAATATTGGTTGGATTAATTTCGACCAAACCATTATTGATATATCAGGAGAAACAGGAAATCTTTCTGGTTGGGCAAGAGCCGTAGCTCCTATCGGAAAGCCGTTAAGCGAAACGGGCGGATGGGACGGTTGGATTAGTTTAGATGGAAATGAATATCAAGTTACTCTTAATTCAGGTTCTGATCCATCTGAATTTGAAAATTATGCTTGGGGTGGTGATGTTGTCGGCTGGATTAGCTTTAATAGTGAAAATACTGATTCTGTAGTTGATTACAGCGTAAAGACAAATTTTAGTTTTACTCCAACGGCTACCGATTTAAATACGACAGATGCCAATTACTGTTTTACTACCAGTCCTCCAATATTTCTTAACTGGACATTTAGCGATCCTGATCCTGGTGATGTTCAGATTTCTTATCAGATAGAGGTAGATAATAATAATGATTTTTCTTCACCCGAAATAGCAGATTCTGGAGGAAGTTCACAAACATATGCTCCGTTTGGTCTCTCTTTCGGTGATACTTATTGGTGGAGAGTGGATGTTTCAGATGGTGTTGTTTCTTCAGGTTGGATAAATGGACCGAGCTTTACCACTGATCCTCGTTGGCCTGAGCCAAGCTTTACTTGGGTTCAAGATCCAACATCTTTTGATATTGCTTTTGATGGTAGCGTTAATTATTGTGCTAGTTGTGGTTATTCTTGGGATTTTGGTGATGGTGTTGGAACAAGTAGCTCGGAAGATCCAATTTATTCTTACCTAGCAGAAGATAGCTATAGGGTGATATTTACAGCTACGAGTAATGGTAGATCATGTAATGATTCAGAAGTTATAAATGTCGGAGAGGCCTTGCCTTTGCCAACTTGGGAAGAAACTGTCCCATTTTAGCTTGCTTTGAATGGTAAATTAAGCTATTATAAAGAAAAGGTCTTAATTAATAAAGATTAATCTGTTTTAATATGACAATTATTTTATACGCAATAGCTGGCATCCTTGTTCTCTTAGTATTATGGGTTATTTTTACCTATAATAGTTTAGTTTCTTTTCGTAATAGAACAAAAGAGGCCTGGTCAGATATTGATGTTCAATTGAAAAGAAGATACAATTTGATCCCTAATTTAGTGGAAACAGTTAAGGGATATGCTACTCACGAAAGAGAACTTTTAGAAAAAGTTACTCAAGCAAGAGCAAGTGCAATGAATGCTCAAACAATAGATGAACATTCTAAGGCAGAAAATATGCTTTCTTCAACCTTGAAGAGCTTATTCGCAGTTACAGAAAATTATCCTGACTTAAAGGCTTCTGTTAATTTTCTAGAACTTCAAAGAGAACTTCGTGACACAGAAGATAAAATTCAAGCATCTAGAAGATTCTATAACGGAAATGTTAGAGATATGAATACTAAGATCGAAACTTTTCCTTCAAATGTTATTGCCAATATGTTTAGTTTCAAAAAAGCTGACTTTTTTGAAATTGAAGGCGAAGCTAGAGAACCAGTGAAAGTCAATTTTTAATGACATTATATACTCACGCAGCTAGTAATACTCGCAAGACGTGGATTTATCTCACGGGTTTTCTTGTTTTTATAATCTTCGTTGCTTGGGTTGTTTCTTATTTCTTGGAGACATATCTTGTTTTGTATATAGCTGTAGCTTATAGCGTAATAGTTAGCTTTTCTAGTTATTGGTATTCTGACAAGATTGTTTTAGCTTTAACAGGAGCGAAGTTTATAGAGAAAAAAGATAATCCGGAACTATACCGTTTAGTTGAGAATTTATGTATTACAGCTGGTTTGCCCATACCTAAGATATATATTATCAATGAAAACCAGCCGAATGCTTTTGCTACTGGTCGTAATCCCAAACATGGAGTTGTCGCTGTGACCAAGGGACTTTTAGATCGACTAGATAGGACCGAATTAGAAGGAGTCATCGCTCATGAATTATCTCATATTGGTAACAAAGATACATTATTACAAACACTGGTAGTTGTTTTAACTGGTGTTATTATAATAATGACCGATTTCTTTTTTAGGATTTCTTTTTGGGGAGGGCGAAGGAATAATAAAAATAATAAAGCTCAAACAATAATGTTTTTTGTTGCTTTAGCTTTAGCGATCCTAGCCCCTTTATTAGCAACTTTAATTAAAATGGCTATTTCTAGAAAAAGAGAATTTTTAGCCGATACTTCGGGAGCTTTGTTAACAAGATATCCAGAAGGACTAGCGAGAGCCCTTGAAAAGATTTCGCAAGATCCCAACCCCATGAGAGTAGCTAATAATTCAACAGCTCATTTGTTTATTTCTTCTCCTTTTAGGGGAGCACAAAATAAAAGCTGGCTAACCAAACTTTTTATGACGCATCCACCCATAGAAGAACGTTTAAAGATTCTTCGAGGGATGGATATTAAAAAATATGCATAAGTCCGACTTATGCAAGTTTGCATAAGTCGGACTTATGGCAACTTATGGCAAACTTAATTAGAAATTATTATGCATTGTCCAATTTGTAAAGATATAAAATTAAAAGATACTTTACTATATAATATTAATGTTGATTATTGTCCAAAATGTCTTGGTGTTTGGTTTGATAGAGATGAGTTAAGACAAGCCAAAGACGAGAAAGATGAAAATCTTGACTGGTTAGATATTGATCTCTGGAGCAATCAAAAAGATTTTAAAGTTTCTTATGGGATAAGGCTATGCCCTTCTTGTCGAATCCCTACTTATGAGGTATATTATGGGGACTCAAAGATAGTTGTTGATGTTTGTAAGGCCTGCCATGGTGTTTGGCTTGATAGAGCCGAGTTTAAAAAAATAGTAGAATGGTTAAAAGAAAAAGCAGATTATGAAGTAATGAATAATTATTCCAAGAACCTATTTAAGGAGTTTTCAGAAATATTTACTGGTCCAGATCCATTAAGAGATGAAATTCTTGATCTTATAACTATTCTAAAATTGTTTAGTTACAAATTCGGAGGCAAACGTCCCCTACTTTCTAGTTTTCTTTTAACCTTACCGAAATAAAAAGGAAGGGTCGCATAGTGGCCTAGTGCAACGGCTTGGAAAGCCGTGACCCTTCGGGGTCTCGTGGGTTCAAATCCCACCCCTTCCGCACTTAAAAGATGTGCAAACCTTAGGTTTGCACACTCTTAGAGCTAAGGATGTTAATCACTCGGTGTCGAACACCGCAGTGTTAGTCACCGAGTGTTGAACATCCGATTAATAAATGTTATGTGGCGGTTTGACTTGGGAGGAATATTTTTATATAATAAAAATACAATAACTTAAATTAATTTTATGATTGATGAGAATCTTATAAAAAATACGAATATAGAGAAGATAGCTAAAGATGGCTCTGAGATTTACCAAACGATAAAAACTCAATATGAGCCAGACAATAACGGAAAGTTTTTAGCTATAGACATAGAAAGCAAGGAAGTTTTTTTAGGTGAAACAAGCAGTGAAGCAGTGGAATTAGCTAGAACCTCTTATCCCGATAAAGTTTTTTATGTGGTTAAAATAGGACATTCGGTTGTAGATATTTTAGCACATTTGAAAGCGAACGTATGATAGAAGGAGTTATTCATAGAAATAGACCTCTTGCTTCCATAGCTGTTGGTTGGAGGTCGGGCGTTCAAGAGATAGTGGCTCTGATAGATACTGGTTTTACAGGTGAATTAAAGTTGTCAAAAGAAAAAGCATCAGAATTAGGACTAATTCTCACGCACACAGAACATATACATTTAGCTGACGATAGTAAAATTGATATGCCTGCTTCCTTGGCTTCGGTTTCAATGGAGGGACTAAAGACACAGTTAGTGTCTTGATTGGCAAAGGAATGCCGATTATAGGAGTAGGGCTTTTGAAAAGATTCGGCTATACTCTTATAGCAGATTTTAAATACGACATTTTAACTCTAAACAAAGAAAATAATTAAGAACCTAGGATCCTTTAGTTTACTTTTTGGGGAGAAAATTATACTATACATATAGTATGATTAATTCTCCTGTAGAAGATATTAAAAATAGATTAGATCTGGTTGATATTATCAGGGGCTATATTAAGTTGCAAAAGGCAGGAGCTAATTATAGAGCTGTTTGCCCTTTTCATAATGAGAAAAAGCCCTCTTTTTTTGTTTCTCCAGCTCGTCAAATTTGGCATTGTTTTGGTTCGTGTAGCGAAGGAGGTGACATGTTTAAATTTGTTATGAAAGTAGAGGGTGTTGAGTTTGGAGACGCTTTAAGAATTTTAGCCCAAAAAGCAGGAGTGGAGTTAAAAAAACAAGATCCTAAATCCGCCAGCTGGCGGACAGAACGACAAAGATTATATGAAATTACTAGTTTAGCTTCTAGGTTCTTTGAAACACAATTAGAACAAAGTATTGTTGGTAAAGAAGCCAAGAAATATCTTTTAGATAGAGGGATGAGTGAAGAAACTATTAAAAAATGGAAAATAGGTTATTCTCCTGATGTTTGGCAAGGTCTTTATAATTTCCTAACGGGTAAGGGTTATAGGGGTGATGAGATAGAAAGAGTTGGTTTAGCTTTAAAGGCGAGAACAGGAAGACATTATGATAGATTTAGAGGAAGGATTGTATTCCCTATTTTTGATTTAAGTTCTCAGATTGTTGGTTTTGGCGGAAGAGTTTTTAAACAAACAAAAAGACATGACGGACAGGAAGAAGCGAAATATATTAATAGTCCAGCTACTCCACTATATGATAAAAGCAGAATACTTTATGGTTTGAATAAGGCAGGAATAGAAATTAGAAAAAATGATAAATGTATTTTAGTTGAAGGATATATGGATGCAATAATGGTCAATCAAGCAGGGTTTGAAAATGTTGTTGCTACTTCTGGAACGGCCTTAACGCCTTATCAATTGAGAATACTGAAACGCTATTCAGATAATCTTTTAACTGCCTTTGATATGGATTTGGCTGGAAATTCAGCAACTAAGAGAGGAATAGATTTAGCCCAAGCGGAAGGGTTTAATATTAAAATAGTAACAATGCCAGAAGGAAAAGATCCAGCCGATGTTGCATTGGAGGGTTCAGAGAAGTTAAAAGAATTAGTTGATAACGCTAAATCAATCCATGATTTCTATTTTGATAATGCATTTTCTAAATATGATAAGAATACATTAGATGGCAAGAGAGATATTTCCAAAACTTTGTTGCCGGTTATAAAGAAGATACCCAACAAAATAGAACAGACAATTTGGGTGCAAAGTTTAACAAAAGGGTTAGGCGTGAAAGAAGAAGATGTCTTAGAGGAATTAGCTAAAACAAAAGTAGAACAAGCGGAAACATATAATTCTTCAAAAAATAATAATCCGCCAGCTGGCGGAAGAAAAACAAGAAAGGAAATGTTAGAAGAAAGATTAGCTATTTTAATAATTAAACATCCAGAGAATGCTAATCTTATTAAGCAAGAGGATTTGAAAGTTTTCTCTCTTGCTATGGTTAATGTTATTGACTCTTTAAAACATCCGCCAGCTGGCGGAAAAGAAAGTGATAAACTGAACTACCTAAAATTAAAAGCAGATATTGAGATACTTGATATTGATCCCGAGCAAGAATTCAGAAATTGTTTTGAAGAATTAACGATGTTGGTTGTCAAAGATAGTTTGAATAATATTTCCAGAGAAATAAAGCAAGCAGAACAAGATGAAAATTTTACAAAAGTTGAAGAATTAACAAATAATTTTAAGAATTTATGCCAAGAAAGAAAATCGTAAAAAAAGTAAAAATAGTAAAGAAGAAAAAGAAAAAGGATATTTTTCCAGAAGAAAAAACAAAGGAATTATTATCAAAAGTGAAACAAAGAGGTTTTGTTAGCACCTCCGAAATTTTACACACTTTTCCTGATTTAGAAAAAGATATAGATGGACTAGAAGACTTTTTTGATGAGTTGGATGAAGAAGGAGTCGAAATAAAAGAAACTAGAGAGTTTTTACAAATAGATATTAAGGATAAGATAGTTGTTGAAAAAGCAAAAATTGATCCGATTCAACTTTATTTAAAAGAAATTGGTAAAGTAGATTTTTTAACTGCTGAGCAAGAAAAAGATCTAGCCAGAAAAATTGAAACGGGCGATAAAGAAGCAATGAATCAATTAATGAAAGCTAATTTACGACTAGTTGTTTCTATCGCTAAAAGGTATATTGGCAAATCAGCCAATCTTACACTTCTAGATTTAATTCAAGAAGGAAATATTGGCTTAAGAAGAGCTGTAGAAAAGTTTGATTGGAGAAGAGGTTACAAGTTTTCTACTTATGCTACTTGGTGGATACGTCAGGCAGTCACTAGGGCTCTAGCTGATCAATCAAGAACAATAAGAATTCCGGTTCATATGGTAGAAACAATCTCTAAGTATACTAAAATCAGAAGACGTCTTTTGCAGGATTTAGGCAGAGAGCCATTAGCGGAAGAAATTGCTACAGAAATGGGCATAGAAGTTTCTAAAGTTCATCATATCAAGAAAATTTCTCAAGAAACAGTTTCTTTAGAAACTCCTGTTGGTGA
Organism: Patescibacteria group bacterium; assembly: GCA_018830125.1. GTDB lineage: Bacteria > Patescibacteriota > Minisyncoccia > Minisyncoccales > GWA2-38-27 > JAHJSY01. Next base: position 17,086 of record JAHJSY010000037.1, read on the forward strand.
TAATGATGATGATAGTGTTTTGGCTGAATTTATTGAAGATGACAAAGCGATTTCTCCTTCTGTTCAGGCAGCTCGAAGTTTGCTTAAAGAAAGATTAAGGGAAATTTTGATTGATTTGACTCCAAGAGAACAAAAGATATTAGGAATGAGATTTGGACTAAATGATGGAATTACTCATACCTTAGAAGAGGTGGGGCAGGAGTTTGGCGTAACTCGTGAAAGAATTCGTCAGATTGAAGCTAAATCATTATCTAAAATAAGGGATCATGATAAACTCAAAAAACTTAAAGGATATTAAGGATCAAATTTTGAATTGTGATAAATGCTCTTTGAGAAAATTAAGAGATGAGAGTAAATATTTTCCGGTAGTTGGGCAAGGAAACCACAATGCCGAAATAATGTTTATTGGTGAAGCTCCCGGCTTAAATGAAGCCAAAACAGGAATACCTTTTTGTGGAGCTTCGGGAAGAATATTAGACGAACTTCTAAAATATGTTGGAATTAAAAGAGAAGATGTTTATGTCACCAATATATTAAAAGACAGACCTCCTGATAACAGAGACCCAGAAGCTAGCGAGATAGAAGTTTGCCTTCCTTATTTAAAAGAACAGATCAGAATTATTAAACCTAAGGTAATTTGCACGTTAGGTAGATATTCAATGGGCGTTATAATGCAACAGTTTGGCTTAACTGCTGAGTTAGATTCAATAAGCAAGATTCATGGAAAAGAATTTGAAAAAGACGGAATAAAAATCCTTCCTCTTTATCATCCAGCCGTTGCCGTTTATAATGGCAACATGAAAGAGACCTTAAAAACCGACTTCCAAATCTTGAAAAAATACCAAAAATAGGTTACAATCAAAAATACATTCCGCGGTGGCTCAATGGTAGAGCGAGGCCCTGTTAAGGCCCAGGTTGTAGGTTCGAGTCCTACCCGCGGAGC